>NZ_JAGSOI010000005.1 GCF_023684405.1 Methanococcoides seepicolus
AGGTCCTTGATATGTTGTTCAAAATCTTCCAGTTGTTCAAAACATGTTTTTTCTGCTCTGATCAAAGTAGCAGGACTTATCTCACACCCACAAACATCGGATAACAATTCACAACTGCGTTCATAGGGAATCAACTGATAGTCATGTAGATAGACTGACAAAGATGTCAGACGTGAACCATATTGTACAGATTGTTTGATCCCTTCTGGAAAAATAGCTTTATTCTTACAACCACAATGAGGACATGTCTTAATTTCAGCACGATGTTCGGTCACTCTAAGTTTAATGGGTGGTATGTCAAACACCTGTCTTTTTTCATGATCATTGGTCTTTAGAGTTTCAAGTAAACTCTCGCAATTACTACATTTGTGCACTTCATGAAGTACAATTTCATCAGGATCATCTACCATTCTGAGCGTGGTTCCAGGATGGCCTTTCTGACCACCTTGTTTCTTTCCACTCTTTTTTCGTCTGCTTTTTGGGTTTGGCTTCTCATGAACAAAAACATCAGTCGAAGGTGGTTTACTACTATTACGACTGTTTTTCTTGAGTTGGTCTTCCAATTTTTTAACTCGTTCTTCGAGTTCTGTTATTCTAGCAGCCTGTAACTCGATGATCTTTTGTTGTTCAGCAATTATGTCGTATAACGTGGTGACAAGAGTAACAACTGCTTCTGGACCTTGTTCATAAACTGCTAGGATTTCTTTGCGTTTCGTAATCAATCACCTCGTGCCTGGTAAAAACCAGGTTGAATTTCAGGGAGTGACTAAAATAGAGGCATAGTATATTGTTTTTTGGTAAAATCAATATCAAGCACTGATGGAATTGTGTTGAGTATTCTAAGTTTATATCAAAAACGTGAGGATGGCTGAATAGTTACGATTAATATAATATTCCTCTTACTTTTTTGAGATTCGCAATCTCATAAGATATATTGTGCATTGATGGTTTTGTTCAGCCCATGATAGTGGCATATTTGCCGTTTAGGTCGATGTAAAAAAGAAATGGATGATTACATCCGATTGTAAAAAAGATTGAAACGTTGGGCTATTTGCCACGTCAGATTATCTTTCCGACATTATCATCTATCGCATCAAGTGATGATTGCACATCTTGGAATCCGATGTTGAGATCTTTATGGTAGTTCCAATGTTCTTGTGCCGAAGAAATTTACTTAATGTTGTGATTGGCATTCCATGGTTCAAGAGATAGTTGGCTCTGGTTCTACGGAATCCATGAGTTGCAATGGACTTGTCAAGTCCAACATCCTTACATATCTTGTTGAATACTCGAAATACTTGTGTACGGCTGACCTGTGGACTTTTCACCGGAGAACCTTGACCAGACAATTGTCCCGGAGCTTTTCATGCTGGCTATTGGGATCTACCTTATACTGATCACAGCCATCCTCACAAGATTTTCAAGCACCATTGAGAACGGCGGGGACAGAACACAATTCATGTATGACCTGGGACAGGTATTACCAATTTCTATAATCGTTTTCACTGTAACTGCCATTACGGCAAGGACCTTCTTCAGAGGACTTATATGAGCCTTTAAGAAAAATAATGAGAATATTACACTACAGCTCATTCGATATAGACAATGGCCTTTATGGGACATACCTCTGCGCAATCCATGCAGAGAATACAAAGATCATAATCAATGGTCACCCTGCCGTTGTGATGCTGTAAAGCACCATGAGAGCATACCAGAGCACATTTGCCGCAATTATTGCATCCTATGATGGCCAGAAGGCCTTCAGGTCTCACCATTGTCACAGGTTATGGTACAAAACAGATAAGAACTTTGCTTTAAAACATCCTTATATATCAGAGGGCGTATGAAAGGATACTATGAAAGAAATGATCCAGACGGATAAAGGGTCTTTCTACAATTTTCTAACTGAAGGTTGCAGACTCTGTCAACAAGGTGCCAAAATGGTACTCTTCATCACAGGTACATGTGATAGAGGATGTTTCTACTGCCCCCTTTCCGAAGATCGGAAAAGAGATACTGTTTATGTGAACGAGAAGGCAGTTGAAACTGATGATGATGTTTTGAGTGAAGCATATACGATGGATGCGCTAGGCACAGGCATCACCGGAGGAGAACCTTTACTTAAAAAAGAGAAGGTTATCCATTATATCGAACTTCTCAAAGCGGAGTTTGGGAAGGAACATCATATTCACCTCTACACATCCATAGCACCTTCAAAAGAGACACTTGAAGCTCTTGCTTCTGCCGGTCTGGATGAGATAAGATTCCACCCACCGCAAAATATGTGGCACGTTCTGAAAGGGTCCGCTTACGAGAAAGCGGTTAAGGATGCAAAGGACCTGGATATCGAAGTAGGGTTCGAACTGCCTTCGATAAAGGGAGTTCACGAGCTGAAGGACATTATTAACGAGCTAGGATGTTTCCTGAACCTTAACGAACTGGAATTTTCAGATAACAATGCCATGGAACTCACAGAAAGGGGATTCATGCTTAAGAACGATATAAGCAACGCAGTGGAGGGTTCTGAAACATTTGCCCGGGAAATTGCGCAGTATCTTCCAAAGATGCATTTCTGTTCATCAAGATATAAAGATGCAGGCCAACTTAGGGAACGACTCATTAGAACTGCTAAGCAGACCGCCCGCCCATTTGATGAGATCACAGAGGATGGGACATTGCTATACGGATCCATAAAAGCAAGCGATATTGAGGAAGTTGTGAGCTTCTTAAATGAAATAGGTGTCCCTGAAAATATGTTCGAAATAGGGGAAAGAGCAATAGAATTGCCGGGGTGGTTTACCGAAGAAAATGCCCAGGAACTTAAAGAATGTGGATTCATACCATCAGTTATCGAAAGATATCCTTTCAAAGATGGTCTGGTAGTCGAAGTTATACCGCTTTGATACTAACATTTATAAGGATTAATGCTGTAGAGAAAACGCATTCTGCATCAGAAATCAAATGTATTACCATAAATTTATAACTTAAAATCACATAGAGACAATTGAGGTGTTTGTGCTGGAGACTATAGAAGACCGGGTTAAGGCGAGACTTATAAAATATTTGGGCCGAGACGATACCGGAATACGGGAAGTTGTACTGAAACTGTTCCTTGACGGAGGCACTTTCACTACAAGTGATGTCTACAAACATCTCCATGAAAAGGAGTTCGATGTAAGCTACAGAGGAGTTTCAGCCATGGTAGGGCTTATGAACACAAGGCTTGGAATACTCAGTATCGATGTTACAGGCGACCATAATCTATACCTGTTGAAAGAGGATTATAAACCAGTAGTTAAGTCCGTACTTGATAATTACTGATCTTCATTATAGTTCAAATTACTAATTGGCACTGAGAATCGGTGCCTGATGCTCTTAAAATATCGAAGATCTGATCTTTTATGTCACCCATATTGAATCTGTTCTACAATATCTATGAGAGATCCCTTCTTGCAGGCATGAAAGGGAAAAAGGTTCCAGACCATATTGCGATAATTATGGATGGGAACCGCAGATTTGCCGGCAAATTCGGGAAGAGGATTGATTACGGCCATTCCCGCGGTGCAGATATTACGGAGAAGGTCATCGAATGGTCTTATGAGATGGGAGTTAAAGAGCTTACCATATATGCTTTTTCTACAGAGAACTTTAACCGCTCCGACGATGAGACAGTACGCCTTTTTGAACTAATTACCAACAAATTTGACCATATGCGCAAGAACGAGCGCACCCATGAGCGGGAGATAAGAGTGCGTGCTGTCGGCGACATTGGCCTTTTGCCTAAAGAGCTTCAGGAAGCTACCCGAAGGATAGAGAAAGCTACCAAAGGTTACAGGAAGTTCAAACTGAACGTTGCTATTGCTTATGGCGGCAGACAGGATATAGTGCAAGCTGTCAGAAAGATGGCGGATAAAGTGCTGATCAATGAACTGATGCCTGAAGATATCAATGAGAACACTGTTGCAGACCACCTATACCCCATGGAAGGTCCTTCGGTCTCAAATGTAGACCTTATCATTCGCACAGGTGGAAATGAAAGGATCTCGAACTTCCTGCCATGGCAGGCCAATGGGAACGAATGTGCTGCATATTTCTGCGCACCTTTCTGGCCGGAGTTTCGGAAGATAGATCTTTTGAGATCGATACGTATATACCAGACACGTCTTGCCGAACAAAAAAGATACGAAAGACATCGAGAAGAACTTTTCTTAAGCAAAATGCAAAATCGATGCAAAGAAGAAGAACGTATCCGAAATTGAGCTTTTACAAACATCCATCATAAAGAGAAGAATGGGGCCGTAGTGAAAGCAAACGGTTTGACGGGATGGAGGAAGCTACGGCCGAATGTTGCAGAAACTCACCTACGAGCTCTTAGTAATTCTTCAAATTGTTCATAGTATCTTGCCCTGTTAACTAATTCTGTAAAGAAATCATCCATTTAAATTCACCTCGAACAATACTACTACTTCTGCATATATTAAAGACTGCCAAGTGGGGTGAAAGTATTCGGTTCTTTTCAATGACATCTCCATGTCAACATAGGTTCTTTTTGATACACATGGAAAACTATAAATAAAGTTCCATGTCAATATAGGTATAAGTAACATTTACATGGAAATTTGACAGCCCTCATAAAACAAAAAAGGAGCAATTGAAATGATCGATATCTACAAACATCTGAAATCTGCAACGACTGGTGATGAAAAAGCTGAAGAAAAGCATGACATGGAAGTTTTCATGAGATCACAGGAGCTGGCAGAAAAATATGGTATCATTCGTGAAAGCGGTAGTTTTGTCCCAACAGACATGAGTCTGGCAGATTCAGTTTTTGAAGCTGCTGTTGAACTCCTGACATCAGTTGGAATATACTGTATTGATACAAAGAAAAGCATCAAGATCGATGAAGAGGAGATCAGGAGATCAGTCAATAGTTCTAAAGTACTGGAAATAGGAAGATTTAAGGAAAAGGTCATTGTGCCTTTTAGATACACAATGGACTCTGAACCCCCTGTTATTATTGGCGGGCCAATGGGTGGTACGGTATCAGAAGAAAATTTCCTTGAAGTCCACTTAAGTTCTGCAATGGAACCTATTGTACAAGGTGTTTATGCAGGAGCTTTGGAAAAAATGGGAGGAAAAGGAAGACGAGGGAAGACTCCTTTTGAGATGCTTGCAGCTTTGAAGGAAGCAAGACAAGAAAGACTTGCAACAAAACTTGCCGGTCGTGAAGGACTGGCATTAATGGGTCCCGGCACACCCACCATTTCACCGGCATATATGCTAGTATCATCCGAAGAACTTTATTCCACTGCGGATGTACAGGAAGTTTACCAGCTTGACGAGCTAAAGACCGATTATGAGACTTTTTACAAATCTATATTCCATCTTGAACACGGCAATCATTTCCTTAGTGGCCAATGTCCTGTATTCGGTGGCACAGGTATCGGCACACCTGAAGGTTTAGCCATAGTCGATGTTGCAGAGACCATCCAGTCAAAGATAGTGACAGGAGCAAGTATTCATCTATCGGGTGCTGTCCATGTAAATACTCATTCCTCCTCCACAGAAGAGATCATGTGGGCATCCAACCTTTCATCCATGGCAATTTCAAGGAACATGCACCACTACACAGGAAGATATTACTGGAACCTTGCTGGATGCTGCACCGATATGATGTTCTATGAAACTGCCGCACAAGCTATTGGCGATACCGTATCAGGAAGAGATATGTTGGTCGGACCTGTGGGCGCAAGAGGAGCAGGTGCAGACCACTCAACAGGACTTGAATCAAGATTTATGGGAGAGATCGCCCATCTGGCAACAGGACTTACACTCGAAGAAGCAAACGAAGCTGTAAGCAAAATATACGCAAAATACGAAAACTTTTTACAATATCCGCCTGAAGGAAAGCCATTCAATGAATGCTATAAAGTTAGATCAGAATATGAAATGAAACCAACAGAGGAATACCTGAAGCTTTACAGAGATATTTTCACGGAGATAGAAAGCTACTGTAACATTGAATGAGACTGTGTAAAGAACATGAATAATATATTCGGGACGGGTGCAAGCAAAATATTCAGGGACAGGTCTGTATTATCATCCAGATACATACCCGAAGAACTTGTCGGAAGGGACAAGGAGATAAAGGAACTTGCTGAGGTAATAAGACCTGTACTGCATCATGGCGAACCTGCAAATGCAATTATTTCAGGAAATAAGGGTACTGGAAAGACAACTGTCGTGAGATATGTCCTGAAACAGCTAATAGAGAACATTGAAAAGGATAATCTCAATGTTGTTCCTGTATTCATCAATTGTCAGAAGATCAATACTACCAGTAGGATCATACAGGAAATACTCAACAAAGTATCTCCTGAGACGGAGGTCCCAAAAACAGGACTTTCCATGGGCAAATATTACAGAGCACTCTGGAAAGCTCTGAACGAGACACATTATACAATAATAGTTGTATTCGATGAGATAGAATTACTCAAAAATCACACGATACTGTATGACCTTAGCCATGCAGGAGAAAATATGAGTATAGAGGATGATATTTTCATAGGAATCATAGGTATTGCAGATGATCTTACATTCCACGGACAACTTGAACAAAGTATTGTTTCAGCACTTCAACAGAAAAACCTTGTGTTTAGACCATATGATAGTGATCAGATCACACAAATCCTTGAAAAAAGGAATACTTCTGCATTTGCAGAAGGAGTTTTAAACAGTGAGAACATTAAATTATGTGTAGAACTGGCAGGTGAAGAAGGCAATGCTTCAAAGGCGGTCACATTACTGGAAAGAGCTGGGAATATTGCAGACACATTAAGATCAGAAGAGATCACCGAAAAACATTTTCGTGTTGCAAACGAAGAAATGGGTGATTCAGAACTGATCAGTTCGATGGAAAAACTGCCATTCCATTCGAAGCTGGTTCTTTTAAGCATTGTCAAACTGACAAATGAATTGAACGACAAGGTCACTACAGGACAAATTGAAGCCCTTTACAGGAAGTTTTGCGACGAGACAAACATGGACCCGCTTGGACGCACCAGTGTTTCCAGGATCGTTTCAGAATTCGACATGGAAGGTGTCATTTCCGCGCCTGTGCGAAGTAGAGGGAGATATGGGAAAACCCGTCTTGTAGCATTGAAGAAAAATTCACAAAAAATAGAGGCAGCACTTCATTCGGACTACAGATTAAAACAGCTGTGAATTAATTAAAAATGGAGACTAACATGAAACTGAGCCTTGGAATAGATGCTGGCGGCACTTACACAGATGCCGTCATTGTAGAGAACTCTAAGAATGAGATACTTGCCTCAAGCAAGGCTTTAACGACATACCCAGACCCGTTAGAAGGGATCAGGAATGTATTGAACTCACTTGATCAGTCCATACTTGGACAAGTTGAGATCGTCTCGGTCTCAACGACCCTTTCCACCAATACGATCCTTGAGGGTACAGGTTTTCCCGTAGGGCTGATCCTTGTCGGAGATTATCATATTAGCACGAATCTCCCCACAGAGCATTATATTCAGGTGAACGGAGGACATGACCACAGGGGTGCTCAGGCAAACCCCCTTGACGAAGATGCAGTGAGAAAATTTGCCCTCAGTGTTAAGGATAAAGTAGCAGCTTTTGCAGTCTCTTCGTATTTCAGTATTCGAAACCATGAACATGAACTGAAGGTCAAGGATATCGTCAGGGAAAGTACAGGAATGCCTGTTGTCTGTGCCCATGAGCTTTCACAGGACCTTGGTGCCTTTGAAAGAGCAGTGACTGCATTCTTCAATGCACAATTGATACCAATAACTGAAAAGTTCATGACCAGCGTAGAATCCGAAATAAGGAGCAGAGGCATGGATGCGAAGATATTCATGCTCAAATGTGACGGATCGGTCATAGGTATCAAAAATGCTCTCGAAAAGCCGATAGAATCCATATTTTCAGGACCTGCAGGAAGTCTTGTTGGTGCTTCATTCCTTTCAAAGAGAGATAGTTGTGCAGTGATCGATGTGGGTGGCACAAGTACCGATGTTTCGGTGATATATGATGGCGTGCCACAGATGAGCGATGCGGGTGCGGTTGTAGGTGGATGGAAGACAAGGGTCAAAGCGATAAAGATGGAAACATCTGCCCTTGGCGGTGACAGTGACATATGGGTAGGAGCGGCAAAGATGACCATCGGGCCCAGAAGGGTCATTCCGTTGTGCAGGGCCGCAGTGAAATACCCAGAGTTCCTGGAGCAGCTCACCAATAATCCAATGCCTTCAAGAGGCATTATTGGTATGAACTTCCAGCCTACGAAATTCTTCATCAGAACAGATTACGAACCTATCGACCTGAGCAATTATGAGGCTGAATTACTGGAAGCCATTTCCAAGACACCCACATCAGTAAGGGAAATACGCAACCGCCTGAATAAGCTTCCTACTAATAAACACCTTGATATGCTTATGCAGAAACGTTTGATACAACCCATCAATTTTACACCCACAGATGCACTGCATGCGCTGGGGGACTATACTGAATATAGTGTAGAGGCTTCCAGGATAGGTGCGCAGCACCTCGGTTCAATGTGCAGGATGGAAGGGAAGGAATTTGCAGAACATGTTAAGAATGAGTTTACAAAGAACATGGCAGCAGACCTTGTATCATTTTTCCTTGAAGATAATTCAAAGGAAGAAGTACGCAAGACATTTGATACGAACTCACCCATAAAGTTCAAGATAGAGATTCCGGTGGTGCTCATTGGAGGACCTGTGGTAGCTTATCTTGAGGGGATGAGAGACCTCATCGATGCAGAGATGATCCTGCCGGAATTTGCCAGTGTGGGTAATGCGGCAGGCGCGCTGGCCGCAAAAGGAGTACGAAGGGTCGAAATGCTTATCAGACCTGTTTCAATGGCTGCCCCTGACTGGGAATTCTACGTGTACTCTGAAAAGGGAAGAGAAAGCTTTGATGAATATGAAGAAGCTGTGGAGCATGCCCTCAGGCTTGGTGATGAGACCATACACAAATACATGAAAGATGCTAACATGGACAGTGATTCGGTAAAGATAGAAGTGAAAAAGGACGAGCTGTTCATGGAAAATTCAAATACGCTCATCGAAACAAGGATAGTTGTTCTTGGTGTAGCCGAACATACTGAGAAGGACGAGTAATATCGATAGAGGGCTGCATCATGTGGCCCTTTTACTTTTTTTGTTTTTTACCGCAAAAGTGACATTTAGAGCACATTTGTAGTATTGGAATTGCAATATTTGAATTGTAGTATTGAATTTGTAATTATTGCATTAACATATCAAAAAACAAGCTATCTGAAAACAAAAGATAATAAAAAATGCATGGATGTTCAATAACTTAATTTAAAATGGTGCGGGAGGTGTGATTCGAACACACGAACTCCTACGAGACTAGGCCCTCAACCTAGCGCCTTTGACCTGGCTGGGCAACCCCCGCATATTGTTGGGTTATTGTTTATCGAACTTCCATCCTGAAATAGCTCAGGATCGCTTAATTCCACATTTGTAGTATGTTTGGTGCGGGAGGTGTGATTCGAACACACGAACTCCTACGAGACTAGGCCCTCAACCTAGCGCCTTTGACCTGGCTGGGCAACCCCCGCACGGGGAATACTGCGAATTAAATAAAGTAAAAAGGAAATCAGAATTTCCGATTTACAATGTGCTCAAGATGCTCTGCATCTCAGCAGCCTTGCCCTTAATAGTATTCACTGCATTTAAGATTAACTGTTGAGCAGTGTAAGAACCATCCGATTCCATACTGAAAATGAATGATTTTTCATCTGCACTTACAGTAATTGCATTAATATCGCAGGAATCCTGACAAAGTCTACAAAGTGAGCACTTAAGACGGTCTTCATCGGCCACCATTGCAGACTCATCGGTGAGCTGAATGATGTTCCTGGGACAAGAATTGACGCAGACGCCACACCTGTCACAACCCTCAACGGTGATGATCGGCATGTTCTTGTAGCCACAGGCAACGCCTGCCTGCCACTTTGCATGCTTATTACCATAGCCCATATGAGCAATTGCTTCAAGGACAACCTTCTGGCCAGCCCTAAGATCGATTATAGGGATGTTCTTGTCTGCTGGTTGAACATTCGGGTCAGATGACACAATATCACCAGAGTGAACGATGGTCTGACCGCTTTCATCAGTTTCTACACTAAGTGTCAATGAAACAGTACATGCAGGGCAACCTGCCCCATCGCATGTACATTTATCCTGAGGAACGAAGTCGTCGAGGCTGGTAGTGAGTGGGATCAAGCCCAATCTCAATGCCAGCTGTTCGTCATACAGAACAGAAGTATTGTTATAGATATTCACGTCATCGATCGCAAGCGTAGGTACGTCGGCAAGCATTGCGCGACGAACCCCGTTTGCGAAAGCTGCAGTTGTATTTGACAGTATGAACTTTGCTGATCTGTCCGATAACTCAAGTATATCGATTTCCATAAAATAACCTCTGTTCTTAGTGATTATACACGCCTTCCGCCTTTTGGACGAGTTCCATCATGTGGTACTGGAGTTACGTCTTCGATCCTTCCGATCCTGACGCCAGCTCTTGCGAATGCCCTGATAGCAGCCTGTGCTCCTGGTCCAGGACTCCTCTGCTTGTTTCCACCAGGTGCTCTTACCTTGATGTGGACACCTTCGATACCCTTGTCCCTAAGGAGATCTGCGAGCTGAGTAGCCATCTGCATAGCAGTATATGGGGAACTTTCATCCCTTGCTGCCTTTACAACCATTCCACCAGAGGATTTTGCGATGGTCTCTGCGCCTGTGAGGTCAGTCACAGTAATGATCGTGTTGTTGAATGAGCACTTGATGTGTGCAACACCCCAGATTCCGTTAGCCATATTTTATTCCTCCTTATTCAGTTACCACTGATGCTGCAATCTGTGCAGGCCTCTCTGGATGGGATTCCTTGGTCATAGGAGATGTACCGTAATATTCGACATTCATCTCCTGCTCCCTTGTTACCATCATACCAGGGATTGTTACCCTCTTGCCATCAATAGCGATATGTCCGTGTGTGATGAACTGCCTTGCCTGACGTGCAGTGCGGGCGAGTCCAAGTCTGTGGACCTGGGTCTGAAGCCTGCGCTCCAGAATAGCCTCGGTCTGAAGACCAAGAACATCATCGATATTGGAATCAGATTTGAGAATTGAAAACCTGATAAGTTTTGCAAGGAGCTGATCAGCTTCGGTCTTTGAGTGACCTACAAGATCAGATTCTGCGGACTCTGCAAGAAGACGTCTTGCATTTCCTCTGACCCTTCTCAGAACACTGAGTGATTTCCAGAGTTCCCTTTTGTTACGGAGACCATACTTCTTTACGAGCTCGACCTCGGATGCCAACCTTTCAGCTTGCCATGGATGTTTTGGAGTGTCATAGCTCTTTGTACTTTTACCTGGATATGCCATAGTTCATCACCCTCATTTCTTCTTCCTGACACCAATGGTGCTTCCACGCCTACCGGTGGATTTGGTTCTCTGTCCTCTGACCTTAAGACCTCTCTCATGTCTGAGACCACGGTATGCACGTGATTTCCTGAGGTCGTTAAGATCTTCTTTAAGTGTCAGAATGATGTCCTGACCAAGAAGGTGTTTGTTTTCGCCTGATATAGGGTCGAACTGTCTGTTGAGCATCCATTTAGGAAGTTGCTCTTCGAACTTATCAATAGTTGAATCCAGTTTTTGAATATCTTCGTCAGGAAGGTAACCGATCACTGCGCTTGGGTCGATACCTGTACTGTCAATGATAACACGAGCGGTTCGTAATCCGATACCACGTATACCGGTTAATGCGTACTTCACTGGCTGGTTGCCCTGCAGATCAGTATTCATTATACGAACCAGATGTCTTATTTCTTCATCTGCCATATATTGTCCTCCTTAAGAATGCGATATCGCACTCCGTAGCCTCGGAACTTATCCGTTCCGACACAGCCATGTGGCTTTATAAATTTTTATAAATTCAAAAGCGACTTCGCTGAATATGCCGTTTCTGGTATATAACGGTATTCATCTGAACGTAATTATAACAAACTTCCTTCAAAATGAAAATGTGTATTTGGACGCATATTGCCCATACGCACCATCAACAGTACTCAGCATCGACCTTACATATAATTGTTTATAGCTCTTTCTAAAAAGAAACTTCACAAAGCAGGAAACGGATCCATGACCCCCGATCAGGTCTCGAATTCGGGATGCTTCCTAAAAGACATAGTCCCCATAACAGCAAGAAGGGCACCTGCAATAATGAACACGCACCCTATCAACGTTTCAGCGAATATTGCACTATGCAAAAGAGCATAATCAAAAAATATGCCACTTACCGGCTCAAGCATAGCCAGTATACTAGCAGTCTGAGTTCTTACCTTTGACAGACCGCTGAAATAGAGAACTCCACTTATACTGGTATTCACCACTCCAAAAAGAAGCAGTATCATAAAATTACCCTTAAGTACTGGAACAGTAACATCCGATGCAAACGGAAGCAGCACGATAACACAGAATATTGTTGCCCAGAAGAATTGTGCAAATCCTGAATATTCATCCCGTAGGTAGCGTGCAGTCATAATAAGGAAACTGAACGATATACCCGAAAGAATACCCGAGATCAAACCGACGAAATGCATATCGCCCAAACCGAGCCCAACAAGGTTTGAAAGGTCCACCATCAGAACAATACCTGCCATAGACAGGAACAATCCAACGATACCAAGCCTTGTAGGCATTTCCTTGAGGACAAAAGGAGAGAATACCGTAACATACATAGGTGCCGTATAGAGCAACAAAATAGCAATTGACAACCCCGAATATAGAATACATGTAAAATAAAAATAAATGGTCAGGAGCTTGAAGATACCAAGAAGCAATAATTGCTTTCGTTTTCCTTTTATCCGGATAAGGTCCATTTTGCCTGTCAGATAAACATAACCCGCAAGAAAGATCACACCAATCAGAAGTTTGTAAAACATGATAGGGAGAGTACCCATATCATTGATGAGGACAAGAAAAACACCCACCATACCATAAATGATACAACCGGTCGTGATCTCGAAATATCCCTTGACAGACGCTGATGCCATGAACGACAAATGAGACACACTATATATAGAATATTGCATCCATCACCGGCATGGATAAGTATAGGGTATAACAATCTGCAAATAAAAGGTAGATAATATGGATATTATATCATTTTTCCCAGGATTTGGCACACAACACTTTATATTTGCTATACTGCTCTACGCATATTTTTCCTACTCTTTGCAAATAATAGCCGCCAAAACTCGAATTTCAAATAAGTGGATGGCGTGGATACCGATATTGAACCTTATATTGATGTGTAGAATAGGAAAGACATCGATCCTAGTACTTCTGGGACTGCTCATTCCATTGGTCAACCTATTTGTATTCGCATACATCTGGGGTGAAATAGCCTTTGCCACCAACAGATCAAGATGGTATGGAATCCTCATAATAGTACCTGTGATCAATGTGATCCTTCCGGGATACCTTGCATTTACAGACTGAATGCGAAGATCTTAAAAAATATATGACCAGAAATATACAGGCCGTCCTTTTTGATATGGACAACACCCTTTTCGATTTTCTGGAAGCAAAACTGATAGCATGTCAAAGGATAGTAGAGCACCTGGGCGCAGGGGATGCAGAATCACTACTTCAATATTTTCTAAGAAAGAATGCCGGCTATGAAGACCTTGAGAACATACAGGATTACCTCCAGGAAAACGAACTATATTCCGATGAGAACTATGCGATCAGTTGTGCTCTTTATGAGAAGGTGAAAGTCGAAGCACTCGTCCTATATCCCGGCGTCATAGAAACACTGCAAAAGCTCAAAGAAAAGAGACTGGATATCGCACTTGTTACAGATGCGCAATCATACAATGCAATAAAACGTATCGAAAGAACACATATAGGCGATTACTTCGATACAATTGTGACAACTGACATGACCGGTGCGAAAAAACCCGACCTAAAGGTTTTCCTTTATGCACTGGACATCCTGAACATTCCCCCATCAAAAGCTCTTTTCGTAGGGGACAGTCCCAGAAGGGATATTGAACCTGCCCGAAAGATAGGAATGCAAACCGCCTACGCAGCCTATGGCGATAAAAGAGAGAAGGGACAAAAAGTAGAAGCCGACATCACCCTTTCAAAGATATCAGAGATAATCGACTTCATATTTGAAAAGTGAAGGGATCAAAAACCTTCGATAGCACCAATTTCCCCCTGATATCTTGCAACCGCTTTTGGAGCACCTTTCAGAAGCTTCCTTACCCGGTTATAGACACTCGGAACCTTTTCAGAATCCAATTCCTTCAACATCTGTGCAAGGATATCCACCAGAGGCACATGGTATACATCTTCCATCAGATCTATATTGGCAAACACGTTCAGCATGTTAGTAGTACTATATTCATTAACATTAGAGAGCTTGAACAGTATCTCACGAAGCAGTTCACGTCCAGCTTCTGTTTGCAGAGATATTTTTCGGTTCCTCGCAAACCCACCATAAAGAGCACGCTGGTCATTTGCCTGCTCAATACGGAACGATTCGGAGACTTCGATCTGCCTGACAAGAGATACAGCATCCGTACTACTGTTTCCTGCGACTATTGACAAGAAAGCCTCCCAGGCGACAAGGTTCTTTTTCGACTCTTCCATGAACATTTCAAGCAGTTCCATCTTATCATCGGCAGAACTGTTGATGTAACGATCAAAGGCTGCAAGCTTGTCACTTGCACAAGAAGATTCATAGAACTGCTTCTTACATAACTGCTGTACAAAGGAAGTATCAAGTGTCGAAAGGATCCTCAGAACCAGATTCTTGACCTGTCTGGCCTTAATGCAACGTGCCTGCTCTTCAAGAGTATCGCTCTTAGGAACTGAAAGAGCAAGGTATTTGTGATAAACATTAAGCAAGGAAACTGTCCGGTTCTTTGCAATCTCACTAAGAGCACGTTCCTTAACATCATAAAGGAGCTGATAGCGGTGAGATAAAGATACATCCTCAACTGATTCGAATATCGAGAGGAATTGACCGCCAACATTTCCCATAAGTTCATCATCGGTGATGAGCTCACTAAAGAGATCAATGAACATTTCAGAGACACTGGCACCCTCGTCTGCAATGAGCTTCATCTTTTCCCGGTCCACCAGAGTGTAATACGCAACGAACCTGTTGATCATATCACTATCCTTTTCCACCTGTATGAGCAATTCATCGTCGGAAACATCACGAACGACCTTCCCATAGAACGAATATCCACGGTTCACAGAAACAAAGGCAGGCATGTCAACATTTTCCACGGAGATCTCAGCTTTTTCTGAAACTATCCATTCAGTGAATGCTGCAATATCATTTCCTTCACGGTCCACCAATGCAGCCACGAAAGGGAATTCCCAATAAGTGCTGCCTTCCGGAACGACCTGAACCAGTTCGAACTTAAATGAACGGTTCGAACTGTCATAAGAAGTATTGATGTTCAAAACAGGGAATTTGGTCTGTTTGAGCCAATTTTTGGACATTTCTGAAAAGTCCATTCCTGAGAACTCTTCCATTGTCCTGAGCCAATCCTCACCTGTTGCATTGGAATGACTGAACTTCGTATGATAACTATCAAGAGCACGCGCAAACGTTTCCTTACCCATTAACGTTTCAAGCATCCTGACAAATTCCGGTGCTTTCACATAGGTGACAGCAGTTATCAGGTCATTGGGATCGTTAAAGCCCTCCGGAACAATAGACATCGAAGCTGCACCGCTATCAATGGCAAAGGTACCTACTCCGGGATATAGCAGGTCCAAGACGTTCGCCAGACGGCTGTAGGTATCTCCGAAAAGGAAAGCATGGAACTGATGTTCAATGTGTACGGTCACCGCCTCATTAAGCCAGATCTCAAAAGGACTCCAGCCAGTGACCTCAGAACCATTGATATTGTGATAATATTCATGCACCTTGACACGTATCATGTATTCAAATGCAGGATCAGTGGTTTCCGGATATGGCATGATGCGATTCGTGGTGATGGTAGTATTGCCGACATTTTCCATCCCGCCAAAATCAGAGTTCTGCATTCCGATCTCACGATAGACAGTACCGGTATATTTATAGCCCATTTTAAGGGAGCGATCAAGCTTTTTCAGTTCATCACGAACGAACTGGAGATCTTCAGAGTCACCTTCCTTCTTCAGACCGTCCCTTGTCCTGACAAGCTCATATATCTCTTTCCTCTTGTCAAGTTCATTGTATTGTTCAGGCCCGGTGAAAAGATATGTCCACAGAACAGAATCATAGAGAACATCGAGTGCCTTTTCTGCAGGATATATATCAGATTCGGGAGGGACCAGGAACTCGAGATTGAAAGTGTCGCCACAGGGGTATTCGAATTCTCTTGTGAAAGTGCGGTAGGTACCCACTCCCAAAAAGAAGAGATAGGTCGCCATGGGAGTGATGGAATTGTCATAGATGATCCTGGACCTGCCATTTCCGATGGAATGACGTTCTTCGATCACATCACCATTGGTAATGAGATTGGTGTAACGTTCATCTGCAATTATTGTTGTAGTGTAAGTGCATTTTGCAGTCATGTCGTCAATGCAGGGAACCATACGCTGGAAGCCCCACTGTTGACACTGTGTTATCTGCTGAGGAGGCGCGCCTGCCGGCGTTTCGTCATAATAGAGACCTTCGAGTACATTCGAGGTTGGTCTGCAAATGGTTTCCGTGTGAATGACAATTTCAGTGCTTTCCGGCACCATTGCAGGGAATTTGATGGAAAGTATATATTCATCCGCCCTAAAATCATAGGATATGTCATAGTCCTTGCAACTAATGTCCTTTATTTCCAGATCACGACAATTAAGGTCAAGATGATCTATCGGTTTGTCAAGGGTCTTGACCTTCAAATCGGATGTAACATATGTATGGTCATCATATACATCGAATAAAAGGTCCATGTGAATGACATTTACAGTAAGCTCCCCAAAATCTTCAGGATAATATTTGTATATACGTTCCATGTGATTACACCTATTTTCCTAAAGTCATGTTAGCTTAAACATGTTTCTAAATAGTGATAGCAAAGGTCATCCAATATTCTGCAAGCGTAGGATAAAAGCAACACTTTTTCAAAGAAAAGGACACAATTATAGAAAAGAGATAACTTTTTGTTGGTGATCAGTTTGACAGAGCAGAAGAAAATACTCATGGTAATAGCACAGGAAAATTTCAGGGATGAAGAATTTCTTGAACCAAAGAAGGTGTTCGAGGACAGTGGTGCAAAAGTGACCGTTGCGAGCAACACCACAAAAAAAGCAAAAGGTGTGCTTGGAAAGAAAGTCAGTCCGGACATCAGCATCTCTGATGTGAACATCGATGATTATGATGCGATATCAATCACAGGAGGCGGAGGAGCAAAACAATACCTGTGGGATAATAAGGAGCTTCAGGAAATCGTAAGAAAGGCAAACGAACAGAGGAAGATCATTGGTGCCATCTGTATCGCACCTGTGGTCCTTGCCAATGCGGGATTGCTGGAAGGTAAAATGAGCACTGTTTTCAAGAACGAGGAAACTGTGAAGATCCTGAAGGACAATGGTGCGAAATACAGGGATAAAGATGTCATGGTCGATGGGAATATCATAACTGGCAGGGATCCAAACGCTGCCAGCAAATACGGACAAGCTGTGATAAAGGCTTTGAAGTAAATAATACAGTAAAAGTAGTTAAGAAAAGGATAGAAGGAGAGGGATCCAATATTAGTGCCCTTTCCTTACAATAAAAGCCACTGCAGCAAAAAGTGCTATTGAGATGAAAGCACTGAACCCAGGAACCGGTTTTCCAGCTTCATCGGAACCATCGCCTGCAATTATGACCTTGTTGAACAGTTCTTCTGCGGCCACAAGGTCATTTGTAGCAGTTTCAAGGTTGTGGATTCCAAGGCTTCCATCATTCTCTATTTTTGTCAGATAAAATTGACCGTTGTTGTAGTTGACCCTTTGCTCCTCGTATGCATCAGTACCATTGATGCTCTCAAGTGCATTGCCTGCTTTTTCTTTCAAAGAGTTCAGAGCGGAGATGTGGGATGCAATAGGTGCCTGCTTTTTTTCTATCAATGAGGGGAGAGACGACCGATGACAGAGGCTACAGTTGTTCCCGGAATCGGGATTCGACAATAGTACCGCATCAAAGTCAAAAGTGTGACCGGTTTCAACAACTTCATCAGTAGATATTTCCACCATGTGGCAATCGACACAACCGATAGAAGTAGGATGTGTGCCATCCACATATCCGGAAGTGCTCACCAATTCCCACTGTGCATGTCTTACTATCGGGGTGTTACCGTCCATGACCGCACCTTCGGTGTTATGGCAGTTCCCGCACAGAAGGATCGAATCATCGATACGGGGGCCAGTATCGTGAGGATCATGACATGCAGCACATGAAATTGCCCATTCCTCCACCACTTCAAGATCATGAATGCTTTCCTCATCCAGAGCATAAGGTTCAGCGTCTGCGATGTTCAATATGCCCCCATCAGTGCTCTTGCATGCAACACATGATGCTCCACGATGCAGGATATAAGGCTCGGCAACATCCGTTGGTTCTGAATGGCTTGCAATAGCCTCTATATCGAAGTCAGCTTCACCGAATTCGTTCCATTCATCATAGATCCCTGAATGGCAGTCCCCACAGACTTCAGAGGAAAGGCTGACGTTAGGCGAGGACGTGAACGGCGCAGAGATATGAGCATCAAAACCGCCTGGTGATGTAGTATGACATATCTCACAGGATGCAGACCCGTGAGGTGATGAGCTCCAGACTGCATAAGTTTCCCCATGGCAGTCGCCGCATTCTTCAAAGTCTACCGCCCCCACAACAGTTGTTAAAAATAGCAATACTGTTGTAACTACTACTATTGATCTTAAGATTTCCCCCATCATATGAATCATTTTAATATTGGACATTCAGAACATATAAAGATTTCTGACACAGATTTCAGATCAGAGAGAACATAACGTTAAAGCGAATAGGATGCTTGTCGTGAATGTGGGAAACAAGGCCTTTCATATGATAGCACAAAGGAGCTTGTTTCAAAACTTAAGAAGCATGGTGATCTGTTGGCTGTTAATACAGAGTTGTTTAGGATGGGGAGTTAAATATCTTGCAACTAACTTTAATGACTTATTTTTATTTTATGGTAAATAATAAGTTAGCAGTTGCCTTGCCATTCCTGAAACCAGTGACGTAATAGTATCAATCTGACTTAATATTAAAATTACTTGTATAACTGTAAGAATAATTATAAAAATTGTTAAATTTTTAACAGATTTTTGTATTTTCTTGTTGTAATAAATGTTTTTTAGTGCTAAGTTGCTGCTAGAATGTTTATTTAATATACTAACATACGATTCTATATACTTAATATTTGAATTAATCATTTTGTTAATTTGATCGTCAAATAAGTAATTATGTGGTTCGTTTAGTTCACGAAAATCATGATATTTTCTTGTAGAAGTCATGACGAATTTTTGAAATTCTACTTTAAATCTTTCAAAATTGAAAATGTACTTGATAATTAGTTCCCTATTAGAGATTACTTGATCAAATTCGTTTTTATTTATGTGTTCTAGTTCATTAGATATCAATAATTGATGACTTGTACCTTTTCTTTTCTCTACTTCCACCCATCTATCAAAACCAATGAGTTCAAATGTTATTTCACTCATTAGAGGGTACTGGATAAAGTGTTTTATATCAGAGTATCCATTATCCGCATTTGCATTTTTTCGATTTGCAAGTAGGGAATAGTTTGAATATAAATTATAAGTATATGCATTTATTGCAAAAATATAGTTGTTGAATTTATATAATGGATAAATGCTTGTAGGAATGTCTAAACACTGGAGAAAATGACTATTATCTGCTAACCACTGACGTGTTTCTTCTAACTCCAGTGGATAATTTATAGAAAATAGATCAATTGAAGGAACATATGATATATCCTCTTTAGACAAAGTAAAGAAGCTACCTTCGAAATATGATGACAAAAAATTAATGATCTTAGTTTTGAGTTCCTGTTTAATTTGATTTATTTTTTGAAATTTTATGTTGTTTGGTGAAGTAGTTGATGTGTAGGTTCCGTCTAATAATTTGAATTCTTCTATTTTTTCACCAAAAGTAGAATATAAAATGTCATTAATTTTTTCAGAGATATTAGGGTTTAAAGAGGTATGGATTTGTAAATGTATAGCTGATGGTAGAGTAACGTTTAAGGTTATTACAATGCCTACAAATTCGGGGTCTAGTTTTTGGGTAACTGCCCTTTCACCTTTACTAACTTCTTTAGCTAGTATAGTTGGAAGAATAATGGTTCTTTGAAATGCATTTTGTTTATTGTTGTCAAGTAGTTCTCTGTATTTTAATTCATTTTTATCAAAATTATTTAGACCTGAATACAATCGATCCAATGAGTTGAAAAAAGAATCCCATTTCTCAATAAAAATAATCTCAGATAGAATAATTGAATCATAGTACACTTTTTCATTATTAGGAGGATAGCACATTTCATTAAGTTGCTTAATAGTGTCTTTTCTTGAGTTACACGTATAACTGCCAGATGATATTTTATCACTCATTTTTACCACATTATTTTAACTATTAAAGCACAAACATTTTCAGAGATTATATTTCCATCACAATATAGAAGTAATCTGGTTTTTCTTTCCGAAATAAGATTAATTCATTTCTAGAATGTTAACAATAAATATGTGGTGTTATAAAAATTTTTGTGTTTTGTTTATATTAAAATCATAAATTTTAGTTTAGAAAATTTGCCTGTTAAATTGAACAATTTCTCAATTTTCCTTCTATCCTGTTATACTTAAGAATATACTCCCCATCTGAATCCTAATCTACATGGAAGAGGGACAAAAATACTACAATTACTAATATCTACTTTAATATATGGAATTAAGTACAATCAAAATAAGTAGATCGATCACATCAAAAAAAGCACTCAAAAAGAATTATACGCCGAGGGGGAGATTCGAACTCCCGAGGGGTCAAGCCCCACAAGCTTTCCAGGCTTGCGCCCTACCACTAGACTACCTCGGCAAAAATGCCAGATTCGTGCTGACCGGCGTTTATTTCGCCTTCCAGCACCTTGGATAAATAGCGGCATCCATTATTACCCTTTCGGTCACACAAGCTATGCCGTGACTTTCATTTTCAAGTTCATTTGCATCCATAGAGGACTTGCAAAGTGCCACAGCTTCCCCTTTTAGAGTGAAAACGGCAATTATGTCATCTTTTTTGATGCATTTACTAAATGAAACGATCCCCGGAACTGCAAGGGAAGCACCCCTGCAAACAGCATCTACAGCAGTATCACGTACGATGATTTTCGGCAGATGGGACAGACCATCTTCCATTGGACGTACCAATTTGCGTAGTTCAGACTCATCGCCATCTTCCTGCCAGTACACGCATGCATCCTTGAGGTCATATAATGATACAAGAGTATCTTCCCTGAACGGACCTGTTCCGGTTCTGCGAAGCTGCTTCATGTGTCCGCCACAACCAAGGACCAGACCTATGTCATGACAGAGCTTACGAAGATACGTACCTGCCTCACAGCCCACCCTCATGAGCACTTCTCTGCCTTCGATCTCAAGGACATCGAGGTAATAGATGTTCCTGATCCTCAATTGTCTTTTAACAGCGGAGATAATTGGAGGGGTCTGGTAGATAGGACCTGTGAATTCTTTGCATGCTTTTCGGATCTTCCTTTCAGGAATGTCATCATGCAAATGCATAACACATATGTACTCTTTTCCGGAAAGACGCAGAGCTGAGATAGCTTTTGTTGCCTTGCCAAGCATCACGGGGAGCAGACCTGTTACGTGTGGGTCAAGTGACCCGGAATGTCCAGCTTTTTTTACACCGAGCATATCCCGTACCCATGCTGTGACCTCGTGACTTGTCGGACCTGTTGCCTTATCGAGGTTCACAACACCCATGTTGATGTACTCGAGGATCGGCCGGTCCCGGGGAAGACAGCCGTATGCTGCATTGGTAGTTGTGTGGAACTTTTCCACCATTATATCCACATCTTTGGAAAAACGTTTAGATGAAACCATGAACTAAAAACTCCATTGATAATTAAAAACTGCCACAGGCATCAATTGCTTTCTTAAGCATGTCTGTGATCACAAACTGATCCCAGCGACTGGAATCGACCACTAGGTCATAGACAGAGAGATCATTGATATCAATGGAATGAATCTCTTTGTAACGAAGAGCTTCTGAAGCTTCGCGCTCTACAGTTTCTTGCATGCGCACTTCAAAAGAAGAACCTTCCCTGTCAACTATTCTCTTAACACGCACTTCAAGAGGGGCTTTTATCCATATTTTAAGCGCTTTTTTTGCCATTTGACCGGCAAGTCTGCCCTCGAGTATAAGATTATCTGAAGAATTAGCTATATCCGATTGTCTCTTATCTATCTCGACATCAATACTTGGATCGGATTCCGCGAGACGACCGAATTCAGCAAGGGTCACACCACGTTCTTTTGCAAGACCCCTGAAAACATCACCTGCGGATATCACCTCCACAGAATAATGTTCGGCCAGCAGCTTCCCCACAGTAGTGGTTCCACTGCCAGGCAAGCCACTAATAGTCAGTAGCATACTTAGACGCCACCGATATTAAGTGCTTTACGTACTACCTGACTAATAGCCAGTGATGTAATGAAATACCAGAAGATCCAGTACTGGATAGGACCTATTACCGTCTCGACCAATACCTGTTCTCCCCAGAATGGAAATACAAGGAATGCACCCGGATGACCACTTATGTAGTGGTATGCCCACATGAAGAGTGGGAGAGATATTATACTGATGTATGCCATTGGCTTGAACTGTTGTTTTGACATCTCCATCTGGTCGCCCATCATATCAGCACGCTGCTCTTCCAGTTTTTTCACCATATAGGTGTTCTGGGAAAGCTGTGCTTCCCGGAATTCCTTCTGGAATGACTTCATGCGCTCCTGTGTGTTGCGCATCAGGTCCCAGTCAATTGTATATTTCTGTATGAGGGATGCATAAAGAGCAGTTATAGCTGCCATTATGAACAGCATTATGTGGAAGTTACCTTCACCGACCATCATACTGATAGGGTCCATAAAGACACCCATGATGGCACCTATGGCCTCCCTACCATCCTCCCCAAGTACGACAATGCCTATCATTAAAGAAATACCGACCGCCAGAACAAACTTTTCTGCGGTCTTTTTGAAATTAGAATCTGCCATGCGTCACACCTGTTTTTCGTTTATTTGTACTGATCAAGGATATTACAGATATCCGAAAATACCCGATCTATTGCACCAGTACCGTCGATGTCCACAAGAAGACCTTTCTCCTTATAATAGTTAATGAGAGGTTGGGTCTTTTCCTTGTATGAATCAAGTCTCTGACGAATAACATCTTCCTTATCATCATCACGCTGGTAAAGCTCTGCACCACATGCATCACAGACATTCTCCTTTTCAGGAGGGTTGAACTTCATGTGATAACTTTCACCGCATGTACACATGTGCCTGCCACAAAGGCGGGTGACAAGCTCCTCATCGGCAACATCGATGTTCAGCACAACCTCTAAAGGCATGCCGATCACCTCAAGAATAGCAGATAAAGCATCTGCCTGAGGAGTTGTCCTTGGATAACCATCGAGAAGATAGCCAGGCTTACAATCGGATTCAGCCAGACGGTTCTTTATGATACCAATAAGTACATCATCAGGAACCAGTTCGCCTTTATCCATGTAGCCCTTTGCTTCTTTACCAAGTTCAGTACCATCACGTACATTGGCCCTCAGAATATCACCAGTAGATATGTGAGGGATCTGATAGTGCTTAGCGAGTTCTTTGGCCTGGGTGCCTTTTCCTGCACCCGGTGGACCAAACAATACAACATTCATCAATATATCTCCATTTTTTTATTATTCCCGCCCGAAGAACGATCTGACCATTGGATGCATTTCCATCATCTGTTCAGATGCAATATCCTCATACAGGCGATACACAATACTCACGGTAAGCAATAGTCCAGTACCTCCGGCACCACCTATGGTACCGAGCATACTTGCCAGAAGCGTCAGTGCACCGATGAAAGCACCACCAATGATAGTGACCTTCGGGATGTATCTGAGCATTACTTTCTCTATACTTCCGACATTACGCCTGAAACCTGGGATCTGCATACCTGAATTGAATACCTTCTGAGCAGTTGGTTTTGCACCCATTCCGGTCGTTTCGATCCAGAACAGAGCGAATATGATACCGCCACCGATCAGGAAGACCGCATCAATGAACACATGCAAACCGACCTGCCACATTGATGGCACAGCAACACCATAGCCTGTGAACGTCTCCCTCACAAGTGATGGGATCCAGTCATATGGACTGTTGATCGGTGAAATATAATACATGATGCCGTTGATGGGCGTTGAACCGGAATATTCACCAAATATGTTGATACCACGTCCTGAAAGCAGCAGACCTATCATCTGAAGGTTTGCCTGAAGTGCCCTGACAAGAATCATCGGAAGGACTGAAGCATAGATCAGTTTTACAGGGAACCTGCCCCTGGCACCTCTTACTGCACTGTGTGCAAGAGGGATCTCTATACGAGTACTTTCCGCGAACACGACAATCAGGAATATAGCTATCGTAGTGATCAGTGCAAGTACCCCACCTCTGATGAGCAGGAACATTACTCCTTCACTGGTTGCGATGTAATCCAAACCAACATTCTGAACGATGTATATCCACTTTGGAAGGATACCAATTGGAAGACCTGTGGTGTCAATACCCCAATTGAACAGACCTGTTACGATCTGCTGGGAAACACCAGCCACGATGAAAAGTCCCACACCGGACCCAATTCCCCATTTTGATACGATCTCATCCATGAAGAGGATAAGGACTCCACCAATACAGATCTGAACGAAGATTATTCCTGTAACGACACTTGGAGTTACACCAAGTGCAGATGCCACACCCACATCAGGCATTATGTAACCACCAACGATCTGTGGCAGAGCTTCAAGAACGATCATAACAAAGACCATGAATTTCTGTGCACCCTGGAAGAATGCCTGGTCTGCGGGATCGGACATATTGAGTTTGATGACGTCAGCACCAACAAGAAGCTGAAGTACGATAGATGCTGTGACGATAGGACCTATACCCAGCAGCATCAAAGAACCAGATGCTCCTGCAAAGAAAGCACGATATTGTTCAAACAGGTCAATGGAATCACTTGAAAGACCAAACAGTGGAATATTCGCCAGAGCGAAATAAAGCACTAGAATTCCAAGAGTCCACATTAACTTGTTTTTAAAATGCACATGCCCTTCCGGACTAGCTACGGCGGGCAATCTATTAAAAATCGGTTCCAAACTCTCCCTGAGACTCATTAACTACACCCTTTGATTAGGTTTGAAATCCAGAATAACTGGAAAACAAATTAAGTAGCACAGTATAAGATAAACAACAAATATAAAAGTAATGTCTTAAAAGACATTACTCCTTAAATTCTACGCAGGATCCACCTGCAGTTTCGATCTTGCCCCTTGCAACTTCTGAGAAGTTGCATGCAGTAACAACCATATTCTTTGTTACTTTTCCGGTACCAAGAACTTTTTCTATTTCCAGATCTGCAAGGTCGATGACATATGCTCCAGCTTCAAGCTTTGCAAAGCCATCTTCTACGAGCTGATCTGCAAGTTCATCAAGTTCGCCTACATTCACTACAGAAACGTCATGGATCGCCTTTAATGGGCGGGAAAAACCACGTTCGCTTCCACGTATGTAACCGAGCTGAAGAGCCCTTGTAAAGTGGTGTTTGTTTTCACCAGATCTACCACGGCCACCACGGTTACCTGCACCGCGCCGGTTCTTGGTAGTTCCGCCACCACAGGTACGGGAACCCCTGAACTTCTTTGTGTTGCATTTTCTGCTAGTCATAACATCACCTCATCTTGTTCAAAAGTGCCTTGATATCATCGCCATGGTTTCCAAGGACACCGCCCTGCTGAGCAGTCCTTTTGATACCAGCATGTCCCTTCCTTGGAGGGTGAAGCCTGAAAACAGGTTTCAACAATGGGACATCGGTGATCTTTGCATCACCATTGACAAGAGCTTCTGCAAAGGAAGCAATGGAAGCAAACTCAGAGTTTTCCTTCACATATTCATTGGTAAGGCGAGCATCGCCCTCCAACCTTCCACGATTGCCGAGTATCTCAGTCAATGATTCAACATCGACAGTACCGTATGCGACGTAGTCCTTTGCCTTCTGGATCATACCCTTATTGTTAGGGGTATCCTGAAGGAAGACGCAATGGTTGACCTTGTGTAAACGGAGCATGCCGAGGGTATCCTCGATCTTGCCGCTTACATTTACCTGGCCTCTAACTCTAACTACTGCGAACATTTTTAGGCCTCCGTCTCATCGAAAACGATTGGACGCCTTACAGTGCCCGTGTTCATCAAAGCATTGTATGTTGCCTTTGCGAAGTTGAGGGTTGTCCTAGTCTGACCTTCGGTACGTGTCCAGACATCTTTGACGCCTGCTTTTTCAAGCACTTTTCTTGCAGTGCCTCCTGCAGCAAGACCAAGCCCACGAGGAGCAGGCTTGAGAACCACAGTTACACTACCTGCTTTACCATTGACTTCAGAAGGAACGGTGTGTGGAAGTCCACAGCCACATTCCCATGATCCGCATCCACGTTTGATACGTGTGATGTTGATCTTTGCATTGTCAATAGCTTTTCTGATAGCAGGTCCTACCTGTACATCTTTTGCCTGACCAAGTCCTACGAAACCGTCTCCATTTCCAACGATAACAGTAGCCCTGAACTTGACACGCCTTCCGGAATCAGTCATTCTCTGAACCATGTTAATGTCGAGAACTTCGTCCTCAAGTTCAGGTAATAATAGATCTACTATTTTTGATTCCCTTATAGGCAGACCGGAATCCATAGCTTCATCCATGGATGTGACCTGTCCATCAAAGACAAGCTTTCCGAGCCTTGTCTGTGGAACCCATTCTTCATTATATTCATATGCCATATTAACCACACCTTAACTGAACTCGGCAAGGATCTTTTCCTTTACTGCATCGAACACTTCAGGCAGATTTGATCCTTCCATGTATTCTGCAACGTGTTCTCCCCTTATGCGCTCATCGGATGGGAACACTGAGGAGTTGTGAGGAACATCAAATCCAGCATCAACAACACCTTTGAGTGCTGCATAGACACGGGAACCTACAGATGATGACTGAATACCGATATCCAACACACCGCTCTCGTAGCCTTCAGCAAGTGCCTTGTAACCAAACAAGAGCCCTGTGAGGTATGCTGCGGTAGTGTTACCGGCAGATCCTTCATAGCCATACTTTGCAAGCTCTTTAGAGATCGCGGATGACATTGTTACATCCCCATTTGCATCAGGTGCAACAAGCTGTATCTGCATGTGCCTTGCGCTCTTACGCACGACAACACGATCCTCTCTTGACAAAAGCAACCTGAGTCTCTGGTGATAATCTGTACGCCCTTCCCTTCGTCGCCTGAACGCGACTTTATAACGGGGTCCTGTAGCCATATTAGATCCTCCACATCAGTTTAACATTTAAATTTGTTTTCATTATTCATTCCTCAGGCTTACTCTTTCTTTGCAATATTGAGGTGTGTTTCCATATGAGCCAAGTTCTTGTACTCGCCACCCTTTGCCTTACGGTAAGCTTTGCAGAATGCGGATTTATCAAGTGTACCATCTGCTCGAAGCTCTTTGAGCCTCCTTCTGAGAGCACGGATCTTCTTCATCCACTGTTCTTTTCGAGGATTACGTGCACCCTTTGTACCTTTACGGGAACCATGTCCCTTACGGTGACCGTACCTGCGTTTTGCATCCCTTGCTCTTGCTCGTCCACGGCTAACGCCTTTCACAGCTTCTGCTTTAACGCTTCCACTTGCGATAAGACCACGGATATCTTCCCTTGTGATAGCAACAGCGATCTCGCTGGATGCTTCAGGATTCAGCCAAACTCTGTGAACGCCACATCCAAGCACTTTAGCTGCAAGTCTTTTTTGGTTTGTGAGATCAGTCATCTCACTCACTCCTTGCTGGGTTCAATATCTTGATGCCCATTTCTACAGCTTTTGCTTCAATAATAGCTTTCTTCCTTGCACCAACAGTCCTTCCGATCCTGATAGCCTCAAGTGAAGCATCAACACCTTCTATTCCTGCAAGATTGTTCACAAGAACTTCTGAGTATCCAGATGGATGAAGACCTTTCACTGCCTTAGGACTTCCATATCCTGCCTGCACAACTGAACCTTTTGCTTTAATGCCTTTGCGCAGTTTACCCTGAAGACCTCTTGGACGTCTCCAGTTAGAATCCAGACGCTTGTACTTGTGTGAATCGGCCCTTTTGAAATCAGGCTTTTTGCCCTTCTGGACCTTTCTTACATTGAAAAGTCTCTTGGACTCTACATCAAGTGCAAGTTCGGTGGACACTGCTTCCTTCATGTTAGTTTCATTAACTGTATCTTCCATTCAGATCACCTACAATATCTCTCTTACACTCGCTTGTCTACGATGTATATACCATCCTGGAACACACGTGGGTCGAAGCGCTTGATCTTGGTCTTCTGCTCAATGTTAGCAGCGGTCTGGCCGACATCTTCCTTGTTGATACCGGAAACAATTACCTCATCGCCGCTTGCCTTTACAGAGGTTTCACCGAGGATATTTGATACCCTAGGCTTCTTCTCACCAAGGAAATTGTTGATGACGAACTGCTTGCCATTGACCTTGATCTGCATTGGAAAGTGAGAGTAGACCACTTTCATATGGTACTCAAAACCATCCACAACACCTTTCATCATATTGGTGATGTGGGAGGTATATGTTCCAACCATTGCTCTCTGTTTTTTCCTCGATGAAGCAGAGTCAACGATAATTTCTGAACCGTTCACTTCAATATTCACGCCTGGATACCACAAGAATCTTGTATTGGTACCTTTGGGCCCTGAAGCAGACAGGACGTGCTTCTCAAACGTCACTGTCACACCTTCAGGAATCGAGATTATTTTCTTGATTTCTTTTGCCATATCATCTCACCCTTAATCTTAGTATACAAATGATAATAACTGACCACCGACATTGTTCTCACGAGCCTCGTACTGGGAGACTACTCCATTAGGGGTTGTGAGGATCAATACACCAAAGTTCTTAGCAGGAAGGAATTGTTTCTCCCATCTCTCGAACTCAGTTACTCCTACGGAGTAGCGTGGCTTGATAGCTCCACATTTGTTAATACGTCCAATAAGTTCAACTGTATAAACTCCAGCCTTACCATCTTCTACGAACTCAAAATCACCGATATATCCACGGTCATTCATGACCTTAAGGACATTTCCAATGAGTTTTGATGCAGGTCTGATCGTACAGGAATCTTTACCAACAGCTTCTGCGTTCTTGATCATAGATAACGCATCAGCAAGAGGATCTAATAATACCATATCTGTTCACCTCACGAATATTTTTCAAATCCCATGTCATGGGCAATTTCCCTGAAACAATGCCTGCAAAGATAGATCCCATACTTGCGCACAAGACCCTGCTTTCTGCCGCATCTTTTACACTCGTTTGCGCCTCTTCCAAAATTCTTCACTGTCTGAGTCATCATTCTACCTCCACAGCATACTTATCCTTAAAGAAAGATATCGTATCCTCTTTTGTGATCTTGTGGGAAGTTGGTATCTTTCGTTTTGCGATCCTTCTTTTGCTCACCCTGTAACCAGGACGATTTACAATCACAGCGATATCCATTCCAAAGATACCGATGTTTGGATCGTATCTCATGCCTGGATAATCGGTGTGCTCTTCAACACCAAATGAAACGTTACCAAAGATATCGAACTGAGATTCGTCGATCTTTCTTTCAACGATTCCCAATGAAGTCTCAAGAAAACTTTCTGCTGCTTCGCCACGAAGTGTGACCTTACATCCGATAGGTTCTCCCTTTTTGATAGTGAATGCTGGAAGTGTCCTCTTTGCATAGCTCCTGACAACTGTCTGTCCGGTAACTGTCTCAAGGATACTCTCTGCATCAACAAGGTGCTGACCACTTTCACCAACGCCCATGTGGACGACTACCTTCTCGACCTTAGGATTTCTCATTGGATTACTCAACAGTTTCACCACCTATGAAGATCTCTGGCTTGGATTCACCGATCACGAACACATAATCTTCGATGGTCTCGAATTCGGTCTCACCGGAAATAGTAACTGTGTTGTTCTTGGAACTTTTCACTGTGTTGATATCTTTGATAGATCCAACTTCGCCTGCATGGCTTCCACCAACGATCATTGCAAGATTGCCCACTTCATATTTGATGTGTTTGACGATCTTTTTGTCTGGAACGGACAGGACTATTGAATCCTTGGTGTTGTAATCGTTGGAACCAATGATATTGACACCATCGTTAAGACGCATCTGGGTCTTACCTTCTTTGATAGAGGTCTTACCTTCAATGCGGCACAATTTGTCAGCACCTGTTCCATCAAGTTTGTTCAGCACAAGTCTGCTCTTTCCATCGAGCATTACGCGGTATTCCACGTTGTTCAATGGGATGGTAATAATATCCATCAGACCTACAGGGAACCTAAGGTCCTTTCTTGCTACTCCGTCAACAAGTACATTGCCTTCAGAGAGTACTCTCTTTGCTTCTGCGCGGTTATCGACAACACCGAGCATATCCCTGAGTATGACTGCTAATGGGATGCTCTGGAGTCTGTTGTGAGGACCAGGCCTTGTGGATGTTATCCATTTGTTGGATTTCTTTGAAATCTGCCAACTTTTTGGGACAGATATCCTCTTTTGATGAGTGGCCACGAATTCACCTACCTCTTGATAATATTGAATCTCTACGTTTATCGTTCATTTCTAGTGATGTGATCATCACATTTGAAGGATAGATCGGCCTTGGAACCTCGGTTCCATCCACCTTGCTGACAGAAACACCTTCTACAACAATTGTTCCGCTCTTCAAGGATAATGCCTCGACCTTTCCTTTAACACCTGCATGGTCGCCACGCATCACAATTACAGTGTCACCTACAATGACATTTGCACTGCGACCGTACTTACCACGAAGGTCCTTTGACAGAGGTGCCGCCATGTACTTCTGCTTCATGTGAAGTGGAGCCTCGTAACGTGCTTTTCTCTGTTTCCTTGGCTGTTTTGATACCATATTTAACACCTCACACAATCATAGATGCAGTTGTACCGATCTTAGGGAACCTTTCTGCTGCTTCTCTTGCAACAGGACCTTTGATATCAGTTCCTTTTGGAATGCCTTTGTCATCCACGATAACTACAGCATTGTCCTCGAATGCGACCCTGAGCCCATCTGGACGACGGAATTCCTTCTTCTGGCGTACAATGACTGCGTAAAGGATCTGCTTACGCATTTCCGGAGTACCCTTCTTTACAGATACAACACACATGTCACCGATGCCTCCTTTAGGCATCCTGTTCTTTACACCTCTGTACTTCTTGACAGAGATAATCTCTACAGTACGTGCTCCAGTATTATCAACACATTCTATCTTAGCGCCAGCATTCAGTGCACGTGGGATCTTTGAACGAATACCCCTCATGCCTTCACCTCCGCCTTGACAACTACGTATGATTTTGTTTTACTGAGAGGTCGGCATTCCACGATGGTCACAATATCTCCAACCTTTGCATCAATGCAAGGTGGATTGTGAGCGTGGATCTTTGATTGCCTCTTCTCATATCTCTGGAATTTATTTATAAGCTTTTCACGCCTCTGTTGAATTACCACTGTACGATCCATCTTGTCGCTTACAACAGTACCGACGAGGATCTGCCCCCTTACGGAGAGTTCGCCATGGAATGGACAATAAATATCATCACATTCCTTTGTTGGCTCTGGTATATCCAATCCAATGTCTTTTGCCATGATTATTACCTCATGCGAATTTTCCTAATGTTCTTGACTCTATTCTCGGGTTGTGAGAGCAATAATGTCCCGTATATTTTAACACGTTGATCGTGATCGGCAGATGATGATGGAAGATTGAACACAAACGTTGTCCCGTTCTTTGGAACCATTTTTTCGTGCATATCTTCCGTTTCGATAACAAGCATATTGCGCGTCTCGTTTATTACTCTGCCACAAATATTGATTAATTTGGGATTTGTTGACTCAAATACTTCCGCATAAAGCCCGATAAGCTCGTGAAAGATCAAATTAGAAGGCGATGCTTCCAATTCAGATCTCCTTTAATTCGTGCTGAATCGTCTTTATCTTTGCGACTGTCCTTCTAAGCTCTCCGACCCTGCCAGGATTATCAGGAGCGCCACCTGCAGATGCAAGTGCACGTTCACGGATAAGTTCACCGCGGATCTTTACAAGCTCATCCTCACGTTCGTGAGGGGTCATGTCCCTTATTTCTTTTGTACGAAGAATTGCCATGATCAGCCCTCCCTGTGCATACGTCCGGTTGGATGCCAGTAATCGTGGCCACCATGTTTGTGTTGCCACACACCGTTGACTTCACGGCGCTCTTCTCCTTCCTCGGTAACAGATTCGCCGGTAATTACATCAGCTTCTACTTCGGATACTGCCACTTCTTCAACTGTCTCTTCAACGGTCTCAGCTTCAGCCTTTGCTGCTTCTTCGACTACTGCTCCCTCAGCTTCTGCGACTTCACCTTTAGCTTCTACCTCAACGAGTTCCTCGATACCTGCGCTCTTCTCTTCTTCAACAGGAGTAGAAACCAATGAACCAAGTTCTTCGGCGTTCTTCAACCTGTATGAGTCTGGAAGAACTGCATCTGGGTGAATGATACGTACTTTACAACCAAGGGTACCGAGTTTCTTGACAGCGACAGCAAAACCATCATCGACTATATCATCGACAGGCTTTCCTGCATGTTTGATGTAACCATTGACCATCTTCTCTACCCTTGACCTTGAACCAGTCAATTTACCAGAGATGACAATCTCGCAGCCAAGTGCACCAGCATTCATGACAGCACGCATGGTGTTGTGTCCAGCCTTTCTGAAGTACCATCCACGTTCGATGGAGGATGCAAGTCTTGATGCCATCATCTGTGCATTGAGTTCCGGCCTCTTGACTTCCTGTGCATCGATCTGAGGATTGTCCAGATCGTATAATCGGTCTACATCACGAGTGAGCTTCCTGATTACCTTTCCAGCCTTTCCAATAACCATACCTGGTTTTTCAGCATATACTGTGATCTGGGTTCCCATAGGAGTACGGTTGATATCCATACCACCATAGCCAGCCCTGCTGAGTTGTTTTGCAAAATATTCATCCATGGATGCTTTTACATATCCATCCTGAACAAACTTTTTCTCTACAGCCATTAGAGCACCTCGCTTATGATCATCTCAAGATTTACAGTTTCTGTGTTCTCTGGACTTGCCCTTCCGCGAGCCCTTGGTCTCATACCATGGATCACACGGCCACGGTTCATTGCTGTATGTGCAATGAACATATGTTCCGGGTTTAAGCCTTTATATTCTGCATTACTTTCTGCATTTTTGAGCAACTTAAGCATCTCAGATGCCACCTTTACAGGATAGCGGCCTGCTGCCATTGGTCCCTTTCTGTGACCTAAGCTGTCATTGTGCCTTCCGAAAGGTACTGCCTGCTTCAAGATAACAACATCTTCAAGATATTGTCTTGCTGCTTTTGTGCGCATACCCTTGATAGCCTTGCAGAGTTCACGGGATTTCTTAGGTGAAATGTGAAGCTCTGAACCCATTGCTTTCGCACTGGTCTCAGCATCAAGCTCTGTAGTATATTTGATCCTTGCCATTCATATCACCTTATTTCAATGGTACGAACTTACTGGAACGTGTTGCACCGACACCAGCGCTTCCGTGGGAAACCCTGTTACGAGTAGGTGAATATTCACCGAACCTGTGCCCGATCATTTCAGGCATGATCTCCTCGATCTTCACGAACTCTTTGCCGTTATAGACCTCGAGAGCCTTGCCGATCATTTCAGGGAAGATAATCATGTTCCTGTAATGAGTACGCACACTTTCCTTTCCGTCTCTGAACTGTTGTAGAATTCCCATCTGTGAATCAGAAAAACCCCGGCGTATAGACCGGCGTTCCTGTGCAGGCAAGAGTTCTGCAAAATCCTCAAAGCTCATTTCCTGGAGCTGTGCTACCGTTTTACCACGGAAGGTATATTCTCCTTTTCGCTTTGGTAACCTTGAAGTTGATTTTTTTGCCATGTTAATACCTCTTTACTTTTTTCCGGTCCTGCGTGCTGCGATATGACCAACCTTTCTACCTGGTGGTGCATTCCTGCTGACTGTGGTCGGCTTACCTGGATGCTTTCTGTTACCTCCACCGAATGGGTGATCGACAACGTTCATAGCAACACCTGATACACGAGGGTACTTAGCTGCCCTTGCTTTCATCTTGTGGTATTTCTTTCCTGCTTTAAGGAATGGTTTGTCAATCCTACCGCCACCAGCAACAATACCGATCGTTGCTCTGCATTTTGGATGGAACCACTTCAACACACCGGATGGCATCCTGACAATTACTTTGCTTAGCTCACGGGATACAAGTGTTGCATAAACACCTGAGGAGCGTGCAAATTGCCCACCATCGTTTGGTTTGGATTCAATGTTACAGATAGGGATACCTTCAGGGATCTCTGCAAGAGGAAGCGTGTTACCTGGCTTGACCTCTGCGGAAACACCGCAGGAAAGATTTTCGCCAACAGAAATTCCCTCAGGAACAACTATAAACTGCTTCTTTCCGTTCTCAAAAGCGACCATTGCAATCGGAGCTGACCTTGCAGGGTCATGTTCGATACCGATAACTGTACCATTTAGAGTGCTTTCCTCATCCACACGTGGGTGTTTAAGTTCAGCTTTATACTTATGGGATGGAGCCCTGTATGTTGGACTTCCACGACCTCTGTTCTGGGATATAATTCGTTTAGTCATGGACTTTCACCTCACACCAATCCGATCCTTGTTGCGATCTCATGTGCAGCATCCGGCTCATTGAATGTCACCAGTGCCTTTTTCAAGCCTTTCATTGTGGTCATGGTACAGATAGACTTCACAGTAAAGCCATACATCTTAACCACATCGTTTTCCACCTGAGTCTTGTTAGCACGTGTGTCAACAACGAACTGAAGCTTATTTTCGTCCATGAGCATCATTGCTTTTTCAGTGATGAATGGATATCTGATAGCATTCATAAGAACATACCCTCCATGTTAGTTATTGCAGATTGGGTCCAGACTGTAAGTCTGCCTGCATGGGTACCTGGTGCAAGAAGCTCTGCGTTAAGAGCAGTTACTGTTGCAACATCAACACCTGGAAGGTTGTTTGCTGCCTTGCTGAGTGGACTTTCTTCGCCTGTGACGATCAAAACGCTCTTTCGGTTCTTGTACTTACGTCCCCTGCGTTTACCTTTACCTGCCCTTATGTGTTTACCCTCTTTAGCGCGGATAATATCATCATAAAGACCTGTTGCTTGAAGGAAACTGATGACCTCTTTGATCTTTACAAGACCTTCGATAGCATCATCTGCAACGAAAGGAACCTCTGCAGTGAACTTGTGACCACGGGCCTTTACAAGGTCAGCATCGATAGTTGCTGCAATTGCAGATCTGACTGCAAGACGCTTTTCCTTCTTGTTGATCTTCTCTGTACGGTCGGTCTCTGTCTTTGGTGGATGTGCACGCCTACCTCCCACTGCTTGTGGAATTCTTGCGACACGACTACCATTTGAGATCCTCGGAACCTGTGCAACGCCTCTTCCTGATCCCCAGGAATGTGCTGACGTCTGCATACCTGCATAGAGCTTGGTACCGTATGGCTGGAGTCTGTTTGCCTGAGCAGAGAGGACCGCCTTCTTGATAAGGTCAGGTCTGAAAATCTCACTGAAAACTTCCGGCAATGCAATCTCGCCTTTGGAATTTCCTGATAAATCTATAATATTTGCTGTTGTCATTCACATCACCCCTGCAGTGTTTGAGTGCTAACGTGCATGATCTGAGGCTCGCCAATGCTGGATACCTTTGACCTTGTTGGCTCCCTGAGTCTGATCAACCTTTTGGATGGACCTGGAACACTTCCTTTGATAAGGATGTAGTTTCCACGAACAAGACCGTAGTTAACAAAACCACCAGCTGGATTGACCTCATCAACATCAGAGGACATCTTCAAGATCCTCTTGTTGTAGTCGGTTCTCTGGTGATAGCCCATCTGACCTGCCTGTGGAACTCTCCAGCTCACGTGTGCAGGAGTCCATGGACCGAGTGTACCTACCTGTCTCAAACTTCCCTGACGGGAGTGTTTGTTCTTCATTAGGTTGATGCCCCATCTCTTTACAGGACCCTGTGTACCATGTCCAGTAGTGATCGCTGCGACATCGACGATCTTGCCGCTGTCAAATACATCAGAGATCTCTACCATTGTACCCAGAACTGTTTTAGCATACTCGAACTTTGCTTTTACATCAGCGCCACTTACACCAGTTTCCATCACATCAGGGACCTTTTTAGGTACACCGGTAAGAGTAGATGGTAAAGTGTATGTGATGAGTCTGATATCCTTTGCACGTCCGCTTTCAACAAGAGCCTCGAGCTTCTCAAGTGATGCATTCACGTCAGGGTTCTTTGCGGTCTTGAGCCTGCGGCCAAGATCCTTGTCAAGAACGTCCGTCCATGCTTCTGCAATAGCGATTTCACCATTGGTGTCTTTGCCATATGCACGAATTGCTGCAACACGGATTGCTGGGGTCTCGATGACAGTCACAGGAACGGATATTTCAGTACCCTCTGTAAGACTGTGCTTAACGTCGTCGATCATGATCACATGGGTCATACCTACCTTGTAACCTGCAAAGCCCTGAAGCTTTGGTTCAGCGTCTGACTCTGGCCATGATCTAAACCTTGGTATGTGACTTTGTGATCGCTTGCGTGGACTGTATGCAAGTGAACCTCGCCTTGGTCTGTGTCCTTTTGCCATTTATATTCTCCTCCTATTTCAATTATTTTTGAAACAATGTTTCATTTATTCATGATGTAGGACAAGACAATTAGAAAAGTATAATCTTACGTGATGTACTGATACCCCTGCCCAGCTCAAATAGAACCACTGGCAGATCGATCACATACAGTCACGCAGGAAGCAAGATAACTAACATACTGGACTGACCTGATAGATTGCCGGTCCGTCCGTCCTCAATCATCTCTAGAAGATTTAGCCAGTTAGCATTCCTCAATGCACATTTGTACACAAAGAAGGGCATTCCGAGAAGAGGCCCATGAACACTTACTGTCAAACCCGACTTTTCACACTTGCTTATTCCTACGTTATGATCTTCAATGATGTAATAATAGCAATGCCAAATTACACAATCAATCCTAACTTAGAACGTCTAAATGTAATATTCCGTATATAAAGGTGTTGCACATATTCCCCCAAAAAACAGTATATTAAACACAACTCAACAGGGAATTTCACAAAAAAGTGCAATTTGCCATACAGTACATCAACACTAGCACCAATATCCACTATAGAACAAAGACATCTAAATAAAGATATCGGATTATTCCAGGATAGCATGAGATTACTTTAAATTGATTGAGCTATTTTCCAGACTGATAATTGTGTCACGAAAAAAAATATTTGATAAAAGGATGAAAGCTGACAATGATGGTATCCGTTTTGCCACGCCGGAAGTAGTTGCAAAGTACAGGGCAAAACGGCTCAAATGCAAGACCATCGCAGACATCAGTTGTGGAATAGGTGGACAGACGATATTCTTTGCAAAGGAATGTGAAAAGGTCTATGCAATAGAGATAGATCCCAAAAAGATAGAATATGCAGAGAGGAATTGCGAACGTTATGGCCTCGATAATGTAGAATTCATTTGCGGGGATGCACTTTCAGAAGACGTCATCGACCAGATACCAAAACTGGACGTACTTTTTTCTGATCCTGCAAGACCACCATCAGAAGATGAAAGAAGACTCTCGAGCCTTCAACCAGGAATACCCAAAGTATTGGAAGCATATTCCAAAATTACAAACAATTTCGCATTCGAAGCACCACCCCAGCTGACACCTGAAAGAATTCAGTTCGATTGTGAAAAAGAATACCTATCATTGGACGGGCAGCTGAACCGCCTGAACCTGTACTTTGGAGACATAAAGACATGCGACAGATCTGCAGTTGCACTCCCGGCAGAAGCAAGGATAGACTCGGAACACAAAAGATCCGAACTTTCAATAACGAACAAGATACAAGCATATGCATGTGAGCCGGAACCATCCGTCATTAAAGCAGAACTACTTCCTGAATTGGCAAATGCTCTAATCGAAAATAACACAACTGATGTTCAGTTGTTCGAAATCGACCAGAAGAGAAGTCTTTTTACATCAGAAGAGCCCTTAGATCACCCACTTGCCAAGAATAGTTATGAAATAAAGTATGTAACTGAGATGGATGCAAAAATTATCAACAGCCTCTTGAAAAAAGATAGTGTAGGGACCGTTATTTTAAGGGCTGGGATAAAGCCAGAGAAATATTGGGATATTCGAAAAGAAGTTGAGAATGGACTGACCGGAAACAGAACAGTACACCTTTTTGCCAAAGGTGGGAAAGCGATCATCTGCAAACCAAGAATATCAAGCAACGATCGCAGCCAATAACAACGAAGTAAAAAAGAAAAAGGATCAACTCATTCCAAAAATTGCTTTGACACGCCCGATAAGGTCTTCGGTATCAAATGGTTTATTGACATAGTCAGTCGCATTCAGAACATTCAGACCAAGCATCCGGTCAAAATTCTGTGATCTAGCAGAGATAATACAGATGGGAACGTCAAGATCATCCGCTCGGATCTTGTGGAACGTTTCCCAACCATCCATATCGGGCATCATAATATCCAGCAGTATCGCATCCGGTTTCACAGATCCGAGCATTTTCAAACACTCCGCGCCCCCACCTGCCCCGAAGACCTCAAAACCTTCCGGTTCAAGAATAGACCTTACAAGAAAGATAGTATCTTTCTCATCATCGACGACCAGTATTTTCTCATTCAAAGTGTCAGAACTCCTTCCATAGATCCAGGTAAGACAATTTATAGTTAACACTGAGTTAAGAAAATACATAAATGTGATGTATATTTAGACAGTCTGTAATTGACATATCATTCAATATCGATCTTATATGCATCATCCAGAAGACGGCGTTTAAAGATAACCTCAAGTACACCATTATTGAAAGTCGCTTTTGCAGACTCTGGATATACAGACATCAACAAGTCAAACGTCCTAATATATGACCAATCGCCACGAGATGCAGAAATGTGCAAGGTCATTTCTTCTGCACTCAGTTTGATATCCTCTTTTTCCACACAAGGAAGCTCTGCCATGAAATGGACGTTATCATCAGTTTCAATAATGTCCACCAGAGGTTCCGACCTAGATAGCCCCATACAGGAACCTTCAGCAAGATCATCCTGATCTGCATTTGGGACAGAGCCTAACTCACGCACAACTGGATCTTCCCCAGGGCGATGTGTTATAGAAAAACCATAGATCTTTGGCTTTCCCGAAAACTCCTCCAGATCGGCCTCGATAGCATCCAGGATATTTTCTATCATGTCAGTAACATCTTCAAATGACTCATTTTCAAAGAATTCATCGAAAAAGCGACGTCTTTTCTTTTCATCCATATTGGCCATCTCCATATTATTATAAATGATACCACAGGTTCCAATCAAATAATATACATGCATTTCAGATCACAAATTGCGTAACTAAAGCAATTATAAGTGATCAGTATCCAATACGTTCTTTAGATGAGGAGCAGATGATTCAGAGTTGGAAGACTGATCATTGGACAGATCCCCGGACCCCACCAAACCCAAAGATTCAGCGACTGCATCATCCGGCAACTCAGCATAGATCCGATCAACAATACAACTCATTTTTGATGACAGGACCATCAATTCCAAATGAAGTTGTTTTGTCTTTTCCACCATTTCCTTATAATGATTGAGAACGGTCTTATCAGCCATATTTCCACCACTGAATATTACATGGATCAACCTGTACCACACAGGAAGAAACAAAAATAAAAAATATTCAGACAAAACTTAACAATGGGAGATATGTGATTGCTAACATTTATACTTTTGCAGCTTGACAAAAAAGACAATTAGCAGACATAAAAACCAAAAAGAAAGATAGAGGAACATCTGTAAAGATGCTCGTTCATTCCCCCAACTTATTCTTTACGTCGCATGAAAATTAAGGACAGTCCAAGAATTGCTGCGATTGGAAGTGCAATTGTTGGGAATTCGGGAATTTGCTGAATTTGCTGGGTTTCACACTCACCATCTGCAACTTTGACACTTAGACCTTCATCAAGACCAATAAGATGCACAGCAGCATTAAAGTTTTGAGGAGTGTTCGGTACAACCACCACAGGACCATCGAATGTTATTGTAATAGGACCAAGGGTCTTTTCACTGGTAACAAAACCAACAGTCGTATTAAAATCACCAAATTCAGAAGAAAAGCTGTCAACACCACTCAGTTGTTGAGTTGCACCAGTAATACCCGTTATATTAGCTTCAGTGAGCCCTACAGTGTTCAAGCCAAATGTTTTGATGGTAGTATCACCTGAAAGGTATGTAGGTGATAGATATATAACATCTACAGTTACGTTATTACCGTCAATGATCACACCGACATCCACATCCCCGCATGAAAGCGTGTCCTTTGGATTTGTCACATTATATATTTCACTTGCACTTGCCACACTGACCATCGATATCAGGATGACAAGAAGCCCAGTAATTAATAGAGATTTTTTGATCATTTCTACCACCCACATCATTTGTGCTTCTTTAATATATAATAAGTAATTTCTTAATAATAGTAGATAAACATATCGTAAATAATAAAACAGTTATAATAATTTTTATAATGAGGAGTTATTGTGGATATCGCTAACTATATATACAACCCATCCCGTGATGAAAACGAGAGAGGAAGGACGATCGCCGGGTCTTTGACCTGAGGAAAGTCTCCCCATCATCCAGATACACGAACACCTGTGAAGGGTGTCGGGTGAGAACCCGGGCTCTGGCACAGAAACGATACCACACCATACCAATGCTATGATACTGAAAGGTTGAGGTCGTATGGAACGTGGATGGAACGGCGAAACCTCGTGGATGCAAGTTGGAGTAGGGATCAAGCAGGTTTCTGGACTGCCCCGAATTTATTAACGCGTAGCCGAATATCGTCAATGCAAGTGTCCGCAAGGACCATTCCCGAGTCAGCCCTGCTGGCGGGAAACTTTGCATCAACAGAAGGGAGCTTACTCTCCTCACTCACAACCAACTTATTTTTGATCATGGAACAAAAGAACACCGATGATTCGATTGAAATTGGATCATGCAAACATTTCCAGAGTATCAGTGACCAGCTGATCATCTACCATTGTGTTGTAACATCCGTCATTGAGCATAGGAATACCATACGTCACAACACTGGTCCCTGCAAGGGATCTCATACCCTTGTTGATCTCATAATCACATGCAATTACCAGAACTCCGTCTGCATAATGATCAGTTAAGATGTTTTTAACAAAAGAAGAACCCGTTACAATATAGAGATCATAGCCATATTCATTTGCATCTTCTTTCAGTTTATCCATAACACACTTACCACAGGACTTGCACTGTATCCCATATTTCGTTGCGTATGCAGGACAATCAAGTGAACGCATGCAATGTGGGACGAACATCAGCCGCTTTTTCGTCTTTGAAAAATCTGACATGTGTGCGGAATTTTTCAAAGAGACCATCCACTTGTCAAGTTTTCGCGGGTCAGAAAACTTACAAAAGAAATATTTAAGCGGAAGGAAGAAGAAATCCAATACATTCGCAAAAAGGCCGGATAACCAGACATTTCGAGTAAGGCTTACACGACTAGCATAAAGAGATAATGCTGAAACAAACACAGACAACACTAAAAGAACCAATAACAATTTGCCTATAAAATTATACATTGCAGAGCTCCATTTTTTCGATCACTTCGAGAACATCCACTTTTGTATTGAAGCAACCATCTTTCAAAAGGCAAACACCCTGAACAGGCATGAACGATATTTCTTCCATGGATTCAGAAAGCTCATTGTAACAGGCTACCCCTATACAGGAACCAGGCTTGTGTGCTTTCATAATCTTCTTTACAAAACTGCCGCCAGGAATCACATAAACCCTGAACCCACGTTCATCGGCAGCTTCACAGATACTGCCAATGTCACATAGACCACACTTTTTACACTCATAGCCAAGTATCGGATCACATCTGGCCCTACAATTAGCATGACGCATACACTGAGGTAAAAATATGGCCCTTGTGCCTGTTGCCCTGACAAATTCATCAAGCATTACAGCATTTCTAATCTCAATGAGGATCTCATCTACAAGAGTATCCCTTATCGAGAAGACGCCACACATCCATTTGGCAGGGGAGTAGAACAGATAAAGCATGAAAAGAACAAAATTAGGAAAAATGACCTTTTTATTCTTAAAACTGTAAAATCCAACAAGCAATGCCACAACAATCCCCAGTAGAGCAAAGAGAAGCATATATACGAATAGCTTACCCAGAAGTTCATAGGGAATTTCCATGAGCCAGAGAGAGTAGGTAGCAATATTTAAAAGTAACTGTGAAAGAGAACTGAGTAAAAATAAAAAAGAACATAAAAAAAATTAACGAAAGGTAGAGATATCAGCTCTCCACACAATCATCAAGTGAAATTCCAAGTGCTTCAGCCGTCAGAACAATAACATCCTCAACAACAAGCTCATCTGCACCAAGGGAGTCCCTTCCATCAGAAAGGTTCCTCTTACAGAACGGGCATGCACTTGAAAGGATATCCGGATTCTTTGCAAGGGCATCCTGAACACGAGTTTCAGCAACACCGAGAGCAAGATCAGGAACTCCAGCCTTTACACCACCGCCAGCTCCACAGCAGCGCTGGTTCTCCTTGATACGGTCCATCTCTTTAAGGTTCAGACCGGGAATCGCGTTAAGCACGAACCTTGGTGGCTCATATACACCAACGTGACGTCCAAGGTGACATGGGTCGTGGTATGTTACTGTAAGGTTATCAAATGGCTTTGTCCATTCAAGCTTACCTTCCTTGATAAGATCCTCAAGGAACTCTGTGATATGGATGATCTCGAATGGCATTTCTTCACCAAGTAACCTTGGCCAGTCTACAAGAGAAGTACGGTAGCAACCAGCACATGCATACAAAACTTTCTTTGCACCCTTTGCAACGATACCGTCAACATTCTTCCTTGCAGCTTTACGTGCAATATCCTCGATCTCGTACTGACCGGTCCTGACAAGTGCGGAACAGCAACATACCTCATCCTCACCAAGCATTGTGAACTCGATTCCAAGATAGTTAAGGACACGTGCTGTAGCAAATGCCAGCTTTGTCTGCCTCAGTTCTGCAGTACAACCACCAAAGTAAAGGATTTCTGCTTTGTCAGCGATCTTTACATCATCAGGGATCCAGTTAAGCCTGTCCTTGTTGTCAGCCATGTACGGATTACTGTACTCGCCGATGAGCTTTACGAACATTCCCTGCTTACCGTATGGACCATTACCACGTTTGACAAGGTTTGCACGCATAGATTCCCACAACTCGATAGTGTTGATACCTACCTCACAAACTGTAGCACACATTCCACAGGTAGTGCACTTGTAAACATCATCCTTGAACTGCGCGATATCTTCCTCAGGAATTGCTTTTGGACCAAACAGTCTGGCACGCAGACCATAGGACTTGTTCATGAACTGACCCCACCTGAGGATCTTGTCCCTTGGTGCGAGTCCGGGATCTTTGTTAGAAGCATCGTAGGTTGGACACCAGTTGACACACTCGCCACAGCGTACACATGCGTCAATCTCCATGAGCTGGACAGCTGTAAGGTTATTAGTGTTAATTGAAGGTTCGCCTTTCATGATTATTCGCCTCCCTTGTTAGCCATAAGGGTAAGTGGACCTGCGATCATATGCATGTACTTACTGAATGGAATATATGCGATACAGAATAGTAATGAGATCACAACGTGGAACAGTGATGCAGGTGGTGCAAGGTCAGAATGCATCCCCAGACCCCAGAGGGTACCGTTCCTGATACCATCAGCAACAAACCCTGTAACTACAATGATAGTAAGTCCGACAAGAAGGACTGAATCGAAAGCAATGGTACTCTCACGAGCCTTTGCAACAAAGAGTCTCCTGAAGATAGCAATAATGATACCGATCAAAAGAATATAACTAAATACGTCATTAGGAACACTGAGCATTTCCCTGAAATCTGCAGGATCGAGAATGTGAATACCCACCATGTGAATAATTTCCACAGCGAACATCGCAACTGACATAATACATAGTGCGATCCAGCCTCCAAAGATAGCAAGGTGCATTACCCATCTACCAGGACTGCGTCTTAGAGCACGCCTCTGAAGAAGAGCATCAAAGATCAATGTTGAAAAGATATTCTGACCATGACCGTGCCCTTTTGCACTCATCTGATAAGCCAGGGTTTTAGGGAAGGTAAAGATGCTTCCATTGGAAGGTTTAAGACCATATCCTTCAGCGCCTAAGCCCCATTTTTTAAGATTTATGTACATACCGATCATGAAGATCGCTATAGCAATCGTGGCCATGATCATGACCGCTGCGAATGTGATCCTCATAGATTCGGTAAGCATTCCGAAACTGTTTGTGACATCCGCAGAAAGTCCACTATAATATTCCATACTCATAAATTATCCTCCTGATATTGCCAAGATGTGACACTATTATATCTTTCTAAAAATTATCGTGATATTAAATATGATTTGTGTATTGGTAGAACCAATTATATTTAAACATTTTCATAAACAGAACTTACAGCAAAAGTAAGAAAACGCATCAAAGCAATCACTTTAGTAAATATTTTGGAACAAGGTCCAATTTAAAATTGAATGTAGAAATAATGCCACATTCAGATCACATCCATAAATAATTTCAGAGAAAGTGGCCAGACCCAGGATGTAGGAAAACCTGAGATAGCATTCATCGAAAATTTATTCGAGCCATATTAAATTCGCCATTAATATGTAAGAAAAACATATCATAAAAGACCGATCTCACTCTTAAAAGCCTCTAGCCCAATGTCATCGATAAGTCTGCCCAGACGATATTTCTTAGCAGAGCTCATATAGAATTCAATGATCCGGTCAACCATTTCAAGAACTTCAGACTCATCCAGCCCTTCAGCGACCACATCACCAATACGTGGCCTTATTCCTGCATTGCCCCCTGCCAGCAAAGTAAATCCCCTCGGAGTACCCATTACGCCTATATCCCTCACCGCAGGTTCAGAACAGGAATTCATACAACCGCTCACCGCCATCTTGAACTTGGAAGGCAATTGCATACCATGATAGAGTTCATCAAGGACCAGTCCTAAAGACAGAGCATCCTGTTGTGCACGTTTACAATTATCGATCCCAGGACACACCTTTAACTTCGCACACACTTTCCGATCGATGCTGCAGGCTCCATACAAAGTTCAGACCATGCAGCATCAAGATCACTTTCCATTAATCCGATAATAGCTACACGCTGTGCAGAAGTGAATTTAAGGGTAGCATTATATTTTTTTGCAACATCCACAACACGCTGCAATCCATCAACGCTAATAATACCTGCCGGAGTCTGTGGGACAATGGCATAGATATCCCTATCCCGCTGCAGAATAGCTTTTTTATCAAGTATGTCCGATGCCATCATCCCAATTCCGATATATGCACGTTATGTCACAAGTATGGAATTCATTTAATTTTCTTGAGAAGCCCTGCAAGACCTGATTTATGCCTCGCCTCATCAAGTGATGCCTTTGCAAAGAACAATGCGGCAGCTTCGTTACCTTCTTCATGAGCGATCTTTGCAGCCTCTGCCTTCTCACCCTCTGCCATTGTCTCACCTTCGAGCATCATTTCAATGTTCTCGACAGTTGTGTCCTTTACAAGACCCAGGAGCTCAGCAACCTCTGCTGCATGCCATGCTTCATCCATTGCGATCTGGCGGAAGTAAAGAGCAGCTTCAAAATGACCTTCGCGCTCTGCCTGCCTGGACATTGCAAAGTACCATCCAACTTCAGTGGTCTCACCTTTAAAAGTAGCTTTCAGAATATCTTGTAAACTCATTTAATGTACCTCCTAAATCAAATTTGCAATTATAAGATGATCAGAATCAGTAATAATGTTTATGGAATACGGAACAGAACTGCAATTAAATGACAGTTTGTGCATAGAAATACCTTCCATAGGAATTTCATTCTTATTAAAAAATAGCCTTTACTGATATTGGATAACATTGGTACGTAGTTGCGCAAAATATACATGTATTGGAGATATTCAGAGAATGGATGACATTAGATCTGAAAATAATCCTTGTAGAACCTTTATATCAGGGAAATGTAGGATCGGTTGCAAGAGCCATGAAGAACTTCGGGTTCCATGACCTGACGCTCGTAAATCCCTGCAAACTAAAAATGGAAGCAAGAGCACTTGCATCCCATGCATACGATGTCCTTGATGGAGCAAAGATAGTTGATACCATCGAAGAGGCCCTTGAAGGCAGTGATATAGTCATTGCAACCACCGGCATCACAGGACTGAAAATCGATGAACATATCCGTATGCCACCATACACCCCAAGGGAACTAAAGGAAAAGTTCTGCGGAACAAATGGAACTGTTGCAGTCCTTTTTGGAAGGGAAGACAACGGTTTCACTAACGAGGAACTTAAACTCAGCGATGTGATAGTAAGCATACCGACATCCGAAACCTATCCGATAATGAACCTTTCACATGCTGTCACCATCATACTTTATGAAATGAGCCAGATAACAGCAGGTGAGAACAGTCTTGCAGAGGGATTCGACCTGAGATTGTTATATGAGCATATCGACGAGGTCCTTGATGACATCGAGTACCCTGCACACAAAAAAGAAAAGACTAACCTGATGTTTAAAAGAATATTCGGAAGGGCGCAGCTCATGCCAAGGGAAGTGCAGACATTAAGAGGATTTCTTGGAAAGGTCCAGAACCATATCAAATGAACAGGACCATGCAAGATAGCATTCTAAAAGTATTGACTCGAAATATTGATATGTACATAGTGTATTCTGGTATCTCCGATACCTGAGGTATCATTTCAATATAATAATGTGGATTACATGAGTGAAATAAAATGGGATGAAAAGTTCAGGGATTTTCTTAAGCGCTATTACTGGGATGAAATACTCCTGCTGGCAAATGAGTACCCTGATATCAGAAGTATCGTTGTTGATTTTCCCGACCTCGAGCAATTCGATGCAGACCTTGCATACGAGCTACTTGAACACCCGGACGATGTACTACCCTATGCTGAACAGGCATTAAGGGAGATAGACATACCTATCGAGAAGGACCTCGATGATGTTCATGTCCAGTTCATAAACGTCCCGAATAGCGTAGCTATCAGAGACCTTCGAAGCAAACATCTTCTAAAGTTCATATCCATCGAAGGCATGATACGCAAAGCTACCGAGGTCAGGCCAAAGATAACAAATGCGGCATTCATGTGCATGAGATGTGAGAACACCAGTTTTGAGCCACAGGGTGGCCCTAAGTTCGTAGAACCTACAGATTGTGAAAATGAATCCTGTGGCAAGAAAGGGCCATTCAAGCTTATTATAGACCAATCAACATTCTTAGATGCACAAAAACTCCAGGTACAGGAGTCACCTGAGAGCTTGAAAGGTGGTAGTCAGCCACAAAGTATCGATATCGATGCAGAGGACGACCTGGCAGGTCTTGTTAAACCTGGTGACCGTCTTGTCATCAATGGCGTACTTCGTTCACATCAGAGAACGTTAAGAGAAGGAAAATCGACATTTTACGACCTTGTTCTCCATGCCAATTCTATCGAATACGTAGACCAGGAATTTGATGAGCTCGACATAACACCGGAAGATGAAGAACGTATCGTTGAGATGGGCAAAGACCCTGAGATATATAAGATGATCAGAGGCTCCATCGCACCTTCCATCTACGGATATGAAGACATAAAGGAAGCACTCAGCATGCAGCTGTTCTCAGCAGTACCTAAGATGCTACCTGACGGTTCAAGGGTCAGAGGCGATATACACATATTGCTTGTTGGTGACCCTGGTATCGCAAAAAGTCAGTTGCTCAGATACATGGTGAAGATATCACCCCGTGGTGTTTTTGCTTCAGGTAAAAGTGCATCGTCCAGTGGTCTTACCGCTGCAGCTGTCAAGGATGACCTCGGAGATGGACGCTGGACACTGGAAGCCGGTGCGCTTGTCATGGCAGATATGGGTCTTGCCGCAATTGACGAGATGGACAAGATGAGCAAGGAAGATAAAAGTGCCCTGCACGAAGCCATGGAACAGCAGACCATCAGTGTAGCTAAAGCAGGCATACTTGCCACATTGAAATCAAGATGTGCATTACTTGGTGCAGCCAATCCGAAATATGGAAGGTTCGATAAATACGAAGGCCTTGCAGAACAGATCAATATGCCTCCGGCCCTTATCTCAAGATTCGACCTTATTTTTATACTTCTTGATGTACCTGACCGAACCAAAGACAGCAATATCGCACACCACATACTGAAATCCCAGTATGCAGGTGAGCTCAACGAACAAAGGCAGAGGGTCCCACACTCAACAGTTACAAAGGAAGAAGTGGATTCTCATATGACGGTCATCATGCCCATCATTGAAAACGACTTGCTGAGAAAATACGTTGCGTACGCAAGGAGAAGGATCTTCCCTATAATGGAAGATGATGCCCGAGACCATATCATTAATTACTATCTTGACCTGCGCAAACAGGGAGAAGGCAAAGATTCACCGGTACCAGTCACTGCAAGACAACTGGAAGCCCTTGTAAGACTTGCTGAAGCAAGCGCACGTATACGTTTAAGCGATGTAGTAACTATTGATGATGCGAAAAGGACCACACGAATATCCATGGCATGTATGCGCCAGGTCGGAGTAGATCCCGACACCGGAGCTTTCGACGTGGACGTAATTGCATCAGGAACCAGCAAGAGTCAGCGTGACAAGATACATCATATCAAAGACATAATCAAACGTGTCGGCGACAGGCACGCAGGTGGAAAAGCACCCCTTGAAGAGGTATATGCAGAAGCTGAGACCGAAGAAATAAGTAGGGAAAGAGCTGAAGAGCTTATATCTAAGATGAAAAAGCAGGGAGACCTGTTAGCTCCCGATAGCAAGCACATAAAATTAGTATAATAAGGCGAAGATATGTACCTGAAAATACACAGATCCACAAATCAGATCCTCGTTGCTGTTTGCGACAAAGAACTGGTCGGAAAGAAGCTGACCAAAGGTGAAATTGTGATCGATATCTCGGAAGGTTTCTACAAAGGAGAGATAGCATCCGAAGAGACCATCATACAAGCGATAAGGAACGCTCCGAGTGCAAACATATTTGGAACACGTTCAGTTCAATGCGCCATTGATTCTGGTGCCGTTGATCCGGAATGCGTCATATACATAGACGGCATACCACATGCCCAGATATACAGATTATGAATTTTATATTTAATGTTACATTTATCAAAATATTGGTGTAAATATGAGTGAAAGTAATATGAGTAATGAAACTTCCATTCTTGACAAAGATGAGCTTATCAAAAGCGTGATCGCAAAGCACAGGCGTCTTCTGGAAGAATACAACAGAGAGTTCAGCGAGCTCGATGGAAGATCAAAGACACTGAAAGAACAGATAGAATCCTCAAAGCAGGAAAAAGAAGATACCCTGACCCGCATTGAGGTTCTGAAAGAGAAACGTCAACAGCTCTACCATCAGGCAGAGAACGTTCTTGGGAACATGTTCACTGACATCGATGACAAACTGCTTGATAACAAGCTGATGCATGCTGCAAATGACGGATTTACCAAGGTCAGGCGCCTCATAGACATCAATGAAGAAAAGCAAGTTGTTGATGAGCTATTGACCAAGCTGGATGGCATGAGCACACATGAAACCGTCCAGAGCTCCGTTCAACAGATAAAAGCAAAGGTCAATGGTGCTATCGAAGCCAGCAATGAGCTTGCAGGGACCATTGGCATTAAAGCCCTTGACGAAAACTTCCATAAAGCAACTGAGGAACTTAAGACGATCTCACCACGCCACGGATGGCTTGAGAACAGAATAAAGAGCCATAATGAAGCCCTTGAGCACTGGGGAAAGAATCCTGCCACTGAAGAGAACACGCCGGAGGCTGACGCATGACCACAACAGATGTATCAACCATGAGTGAAAAGGACCTGAAGAACACAATTAACGATTACAGGACGAAGATCACACAGAACGAACGTACCCTGAAAGGTGTTTTTAGAGATCTGAAGCTGCATCGCACAAATATCGATGAGCTGAAAGAGAAAAGGGACAAGCTTAACGCGCAAGTAAAGGAACTTGCAACAAAGGCACGCGAAGAGAAGAAACTTCGTGATATCGCTAATGAGAAGATCTCAGAAATAAAGGGCACAAGAGATGAGATCCGCAGTGAAAAGGACAAGGTCACCGGCAGTATCACCGAGCTTAAAACAAAGCGTGATGAATACAACAAGCAGTCCCGTGGAAGTGTTGAATCTCTGTCAAAGGCATATGCTGCTGAACTTGATAAGTTCTTAAATGCAGACATTCCCCTCAAACATGAGATTGATATTTTCGAGAAACTTTCCGACCTTGGAGAGAGGATCGGTGCTGCAAGTCAGGCTGATGAGCTACATAGCAAGATCGTGGAAACATACAGATCATCAGAGTCGATCTACAAAGCCGATGGGACTGTTGGAAAGGATGTAAAGGGACTTGCAGAAGAGTCACAGAAACACCATCTTTCAATGCTTGCATCCTACAAGAAGATCGATGGACTTCGAAAAGAAGCAGATCTATATCATGCTCAGATCAAAGAGACCTATGATGTCGTCTCACCCATAAGGGAAAAGATCGATCCATTGAAAACAAAGATATCAGAGCTCAGAGATGAACTCAGCATATATCTTGACAAGCTCAATGAGATCCAACTTGAACATGATGAGAAGAAACTGGATGAGAAACACATTGTTGCAAAAGAGAAGTTTGAAAAGACAGGAAGAATGAGTCTTGAAGACCTTAGATTATTGATGGAGAAGGGAGATCTTAAGCTTTAAGCTTATTATCTCATTTTTTATTTTTTATTTTACGTTGTTATTTGATCATTGATCATTTTTACGTTCATCATCATTACAAGGACCTATTTTCAGCATACATCCAGTTAGACCCTAGTCAGATCGATAGAGAGAACTATAGACATAGTCAATCCGTCATGACCATTTCCGACATTATCAAAATACTTGTTAAATGATGCTTGTTAAATTCCAATTAATATTTCCAGGAGAAACGTTTGAAAATTACAAAGCAAGCCATACTCAAAACAGCCATAACAAAACTGAATCCTGGAACGTTCTCTGCCGTACTATTATTTTCAACGGGAATATTCGGAACGTTCGGGGAACTGCCCGGATCCTCAGACACAGGCGCAGGTAATGAAGGATCAAGATACTGATATACCGGAATAAATGTGATCAATTCACCGTCAGGCCCATAGTAAATGGCATCCAGAGTAATGTTAAATATCTCTTTAGAATTATGTGAGTAGATAAAAACAGAACCTTCGCTCAGGATCTCATCTTTGAGAGCAACACCATCAAGTGAAAGTTCCACCCAAACATTGCCATCATCACTCACATCCTTGACCACAAAGAGATATCCCTGACTGAACTGCCATTCACCCTTGGTTTCAATGAAAATACCCTTGCCATCAATAAGTCGGATGCGGACATCATCATTTGCAGCCGATACAGGGAAGACACAAATGAAAAATATTAAAAATAGTAATAGGATAGAAAGTAAAGGTCTTAACTCTCTTTTATCCACGCGCCACACCCATTATCTATGAATGCAACTTCCGGCAACGATCTCTTCCAGACCTTCTGCAGTCTCCACAAGAAGAGTACCATTTTCAGTGATACCTACTGCTTTTCCGCTTATCATCCTTTGCGGCGTCACCACATCCACATCCCGGCCTATAGTTGAAGACAGGGATCTCCACTCCTCAAGAATTGAATCGAAACCTAATGTCTTAGATCGGACATACTCATCTTCAAGTGCCCTCAACAATGCCTGAACAAAAGCGATCCTATCCAGCTCTTCGCCTTTTATCTCACTAAGACTTGTTGAACTCGACCGGATATCTTCCGAAAGGTCTTCTATGGACACATTGACATTGATACCCATACCAATGACAACAAAATTGATCTGATCGGTTTCCGCATCCATTTCTGTCAGAATTCCACAGACCTTCTTATCCCCGACCAAAACATCATTTGGCCATTTAAGAGATGCCTCAATACCAAATTCACGAATTGCCCTTGCAACGGCAACCCCGGCCATGAGAGTAAAACGTGGTGCATATGCTGGAACCACATTCGGTTTAAGGATAACGGACATCCAGACACCGCCTCTTGGAGATACCCAATGTCCACCTTTGCGACCACGACCGCTGTCCTGTATTTCAGCAATTACAACAGAACCTTCATCTGACAGTGGTCCCATCTTCTTTGCGATATCATTGGTTGAATCAACCTCATCGAAATATCGAATATCAACCCCAATGATACTCGTGTCAAGACCATCCATTATCTCCGACGGATAAAGTTTGTCGGGCGCTGAGACCAGAACATGACCGGAACCAGGCGAGGATTTGATGACATAACCTTCCTCACCAAGTGCTTTAATATATTTCCAGACCATCGTTCTGGAAATACCAAGTCTTTGCCCAAGTTCTTCACCGGAAATTGGATCAGTTCCTGCATTTTTCAAAGCTCTGATTATATCCATTTTCTTGTCAGTCAAGTAATACCCCCAAATTCAAATGATAATAGAACAATATATCAACAGACCTTATTTAGTCTGTTGACAGTTTGACTGCTGTTTTGCAGCATTTACATAAGCACTGACTGCCGCGGTAGCAGCTGCTGTCTTACGTGAATTATTGACAAGTACAGATGCAAGAGTGGAACCTTTTTCCTTTTCATGCTCCACGACTTCCTTTACTGCCTCAAGGATATTATTGTCTTCGATGAAATGAGTGGTCAGGTCCCCACGTACGAACGCCTCATTGGAAAGAACAGCCTTATGGAATGGAATATTGGTAGTTACACCAATGATGACAAACTCATAAAGTGCTCTCTTCATCCTGCTAATAGCCTCTTCGCGAGTTTCACCCCAGGTACAAAGCTTTGCAACCATCGAATCATAGAAAGGAGGTATGACATAGCCCATATAAACACCACTGTCTATACGTACACCCGGACCACCTGGTGAGCGGTACCTGGTGATCTTGCCCGGAGAAGGTGCAAAATCATTGAGAGGGTCTTCGGCATTGATGCGGCACTCGAATGCATGACCTGTTATCTTAATATCTTCCTGCTTGAAAGGAAGTTCTTTTCCACATGCAATAAGCAACTGCTGTTTCGCAAGATCTATACCGGTAACAAGCTCTGTGATACAATGTTCCACCTGAAGACGTGTATTGACCTCGAGGAAATAGAAATCACCCTTGGAATATAGGAACTCGACAGTACCTGCATTCTCATAACCGATGGACTTTGCCGCTTTGACAGCAGCCTCACCCATTTTCTTACGCAGCTCCGGGCTCAGCACCGGAGATGGAGCTTCTTCCATGAGCTTCTGATGCCTACGCTGAATAGAGCATTCCCTGTCCGACACATAAACGGTGTTACCATGACTATCTGCAAGTATCTGGAACTCGATGTGACGAGGTTCTTCCACATACTTCTCAATGAACACAGTAGGATCACCAAAAGCAGATTGTGCTACCGATTGGATAGACACCAGAGAAGACTTGAAATCGTCCTTTGAATAGACGACCTTCATACCAATACCACCGCCACCTGCAGATGCTTTTATCATCACAGGATAACCAATGGAATCAGCCATCTCGAGGGCTTCATCCACATCTTCAATAGCCTTGTCATATCCCGGGACCACCGGAACACCGGCTTCGATCATAAGTTTTCTTGCAGCGATCTTGCTGCCCATCTTCTCAATGACCTCACTGGAAGGACCAATGAACACGATCCCAGCAGCCTTACACTTCTTTGCGAAAACCGGGTTCTCTGAAAGGAATCCATACCCAGGATGGATCCCTTCCGCACCAGACTCTTTTGCCACTTCGATTATCTTGTCCATGTTCAGATAACTCTGGCTTGAAGGTGAAGGACCGATATGATATGCTTCATCTGCATATTTTGGAAAAAGGGCATTCTTGTCAGCATCCGAATATACAGCAACTGTGGAAACATCAAGTTCCCTGCATGCACGCATTATACGGATAGCGATCTCACCCCTGTTTGCTATAAGGACTTTCTTGAACATGATAAGAACTCCTGTTAGTTAATAGCCATTAGTACTTCGCCCGTACCGACCAGATCCCCTTCGGAAACGAAGATCTCCTTTACCACACCGTTATGGGAAGCATGGATGGCATTCTCCATCTTCATGGCTTCGATCACACAGACCTTATCCCCTTCTTCAACAGTATCCCCGACACTTACGTTCATGGAAAGGACCATTCCCTGCATGTGACTTGTAACCGCACCCTCACATTCAACAGCCTTTGAAGACTTCTCGGCAACAGTGACAGAACCTCCGGCAGGCTCTACTTTGACCTCGAACACCTCGCCCTCGATCTCAACCCTATAATCCGTTGGTATGGCCACATTCACCGGTGCAACACCAGTCGCTGCCCTTACCGGAACAAGCTCCTCCTCCTCAGCCTCACCAAGCAGGAACTTAGGTGCGATCGCAGGATACAGGATATATGTAAGGACATCCTCCTCTTTCTTCACAAGACCCTTCTCTTCAGCCTCTTTTTTAAGGGACTCATACTCAGGTTTGAGAAGGTCTGCAGGACGACATGTGATGGGCACTTCATCGCCAATTATCTTCGCGATCATTTCGGAACTGATAGGTGCAGGTGACCTGCCATAGAAACCACGTACATAATCCTTGACCTCATTTGGAACAACCTTGTAACGCTCATCCATAAGCACATTCAATACAGCCTGTGTGCCTACAATCTGGCTGGTCGGGGTGACAAGCGGAGGATAACCAAGCTCCTCACGTACTTTTGGCATCTCCTCCAGAACCGCCTCATATTTATCAAGGGCATTCTGCTCCTTAAGCTGTGAAACAAGATTGGAAAGCATACCACCAGGTATCTGATACAACAATACGTTAGCATCAACCTGCTCAGAGATAGGGTCAAGGATACCCCGGAACTCTTCCTTAAGGTCCTTGAAATATTTTGTAACCTCTGTGAATAACCCAAGATCGAGGTCTGTGTCGTATTTTGTCCTCTGAAGAGCAGCAACAATAGATTCTGTCGGTGGCTGGGAAGTTCCTCCTGCCAGGGGAGAAAGCGCCGTATCGAGAATATCGACACCTGCCTTACATGCAGCCAAGTAGCTCATGGATGCCATTCCTGATGTACAATGGCAGTGGAGTGCCACAGGAAGTCCTACCTCTTTCTTGAGTGAAGTTATAAGCTCATATGCTTCATGCGGTGCGAGAAGGCCTGCCATGTCCTTGATACAGATAGAATCACAATCAAGTTCAGCAAGCTCATTTGCAAACTCGACATATTTCTCCACTGTATGTACCGGACTTATTGTATAACTGATAGTACCCTGTACATGAGCACCGACATTCTTTGCAACGGAGATAGCTTTCTCCATGTTGCGTATATCATTAACAGCATCGAATATCCTGAAGATATCAATACCGTTCTCATGAGCTTTGGTAACGAATTTTTCCACAACATCATCAGAATAGTGACGATAGCCTACAAGGTTCTGGCCTCTAAGAAGCATCTGTGCAGGAGTGTTCTCCATACGACTCTTAAGCTCCCGGAGCCGCTCCCACGGATCTTCGTTCAGATAACGGATACATGTATCGAATGTTGCACCACCCCACATTTCAAGGGAATAGTAGCCAACCTCATCCAGTTTGTCGATGATAGGCAGCATGTTACGGGTTCGCATACGTGTTGCGAGAAGGGATTGGTGAGCATCCCTCAGAATAGTTTCCGTTATTTTTACTGTCATTATTTGTACCTCATAATTATCAATTCAGACCCAGCTTTGGATCAATACGTTTTTCATAAGCCGAAATTGAACTTAATTGAACATATACTTTTATGTAGTTTCTGGTAAGCATTTATAAACAAAACGTAATAAATACTATTATTATAATAATATAATATGAGAGTTAACTATGACCATTAACATCCCATAACCCTTAAAAAAGAGAAAAATGTAAAAAAAGGAGAAGAATTAAAATATATATTTTAATGCGATATTCATACAATTCCAACAGAACCTAAAAGTTTCAAGAAAGCTCCACCTACAGAGATAATGATCTTATCCATGGTGCTTGCTGCCTCTATCTTGATCTCTTCATTATCATATGCATCATTGAAATCCGCAACAGCATCCTCGGAATCCAGTAGCTCCCTCACCACATCTTCACTGGAAGTTATAATAAGGGCTGGTTCAAAACCAGGATTGGAAGCATTTACTTCTTCAAAAGTCGTAACCTCCAGATCTACATTCGTTACTGCTTTTATAGCAAGTATGCTTGCATCGTTCATATCGATGAGCAAAAGCATTTCTTCATTTCCTATAACATATTTAACACTTGAAGGAACATGATCGACGTTCTCATTAAAATCGTTCACAACAAGGTCCAGATCATCAAAAAGATCTGCAGATGCAGGAATTGAAAGCATTGAAATAATCAACAGAATTGTTAGTATACCCCATTTCATTTTATACACCTCATTAAACTAAATGTTACTAATTAATCATATAGTTAACAAATATAAAAACATGCGGTTTAATTTCAATGGACATCAACATCTTTTTAATTTCACACCCTATAATCACTGACAAGAAGGGAGAACAACCCAATATGGCAGAAATAGTTGCAAGCGATGAAATGCATGAGTACTTCAACACCCTTGAAGGCACACTAAAGGAAGAGATAGACATTGTAAATGATGCCCGATCCAGAGGCAAAGATCCAAAACCACATGTAGAGATACCTCTTGCAAAAGACCTTGCCGACCGTGTGGAAAACCTCATCGGGGTCAAAGGGGTTGCCGAACTTATACGCAAGCTTGAAGAAACGAAGTCAAGGGAAGAAGCTGCACTGGCACTTGGAAGAGAGGTCGCCCAGGGAAAGGTAGGAGAGTTCGACTCGAAATCAGAAGCCATCGAAGCTGCCATACGCGTATCTGTTGCAATGCTTACAGAAGGGGTTGTAGCAGCTCCCATAGAAGGGATCGACCGTGCAAGTATAGGAAAGAACGATGATGGTTCTGAATATGTGAGCATATTCTATGCAGGCCCGATACGCAGTGCCGGAGGTACAGCACAGGCATTATCTGTCCTTGTTGGAGATTATGTGCGCAGAGGCGTTGGTATCGACAGGTACAAACCTCGTAAAGAAGAAGTTGAGCGTTACATCGAAGAGATCATGCTCTACAAACGGGTTGCAAGTCTCCAGTACACCCCTTCTGAGGAAGAGATACGCCTTATTGTAGAGAACTGTCCAATCTGTATTGATGGAGAACCCACCGAAGCAGAAGAAGTAGAAGGACACCGCAACCTTGAGAGAATTAACACTAACCGAGTACGTGGCGGAATGGCATTGGTACTTGCCGAAGGTCTGGCACTGAAAGCCCCGAAGATACAAAAACATGTGAAAAATCTGAAGATCGATGGTTGGGAATGGCTCGAGCAACTAATCTCCGGTGTAAAAAGTTCATCCGAGAGTGGTGAAGATGAAGAGACGGATGGGAAACCGAAGATAAAACCAAAGGACAAGTATATGCGGGACCTCATTGCAGGAAGACCTGTTTTTTCCCATCCATCAAGACCAGGCGGGTTCAGACTTCGATATGGACGATCACGCAATACCTCATTCGCAGCTGCGGGCATAAGTCCTGCCGGAATGATAGTGATGGATGATTTCATTGCACCCGGAACACAGCTAAAGGTGGAACGCCCTGGAAAGGCCGCAGGCATGGCCCCGGTAGATTCCATTGAAGGACCCACTGTGCGCCTTAACAACGGCGATGTTATCAGAATAGACACCATCGAGGAGGCATACGCCCTTCGTTCCGAAGTAGAAGAAATAATTGATATCGGTGAGATACTAATCAACTACGGGGATTTCCTTGAGAATAACCATCCCCTTGCACCTTCCCCATATTGCTTTGAGTGGTGGATACAAGAATACAGGAAAGCCGCCCCAGATGCAGAAACCAATGAGGCGGAACTGAAAGAGCCGACACAAGAGGTTGCATTGGACCTGTGCAAGGAACTGAACATACCACTGCACCCGAAATTCACATACCTTTGGCATGACATTGACAATTCCCAGTACACAGCACTTGCAGACCTTATTTCGGAAGATGGTCTGCTTGAAGCGGACGGGTCATTTCTCAAGTTGCCACTACAAAGAACAATTGATACAGGAATGAAGAAGGTACTCGAAGACCTCCTTGTACAACACAAGGTAGAGGGTCCAACAATAATTATAGAAGAGCCACTTCCGTTTATCTATTCTCTCGGACTTGACAAAAGGCTCTCTAAAGGATGGGATTCACTTGAGCATGAAGAGCTGCTCGAGAACATCAATGAGATAGCCGGGTTTGTAGTCAGACCACGCGCCCCAACCAGAATTGGTGCCAGAATGGGGCGACCGGAAAAATCCGATAAAAGGAAAATGACACCGGCACCACATGCGCTTTTCCCCATTGCAGAGGCAGGCGGGAACACCCGAAGTCTCGAGAAGGCAGCAAATTTCAAGGTCAACACGAATTCAAAGACAGGCATGATCCCGGTAGAGATAGGAAATAGGATCTGCCCTGCGTGTGGAGTGGAAGGCTTTGAATTCAGATGTGACTGTGGAGAATACACGTTACCGAAATTGTTCTGCCCAAGATGTGGTATTTCGGTAAACAAGGCAAAATGTCCGAAATGCGATTCCAAGACCACCTGTACCAGCATGCGTAAGATCGATTTCAAAAGCATTTATCAGAAAGCTTATGCGAATATAGGAGAAAGGGATCACCTCGATTCTTTCAAAGGTGTCAAAAAGATGATGTCAAAGCACATGACACCGGAGCCTCTTGAGAAAGGTATTCTCCGAGCTAAACATGATCTGTTCACATTCAAAGATGGGACTGTACGATATGATATGTCGGACATCCCCCTTACCCACATACGACCATCAGAGATAGGCGTCAGTTGTGAAAGGATGATAGAACTGGGCTATTTGAAAGACATCTATGGCAAACCTCTAACCGATAGTGAGCAGGTACTTTGCCTCAAGGTACAGGACCTGGTGATCTCATATGATGCCGCCGACTATATTTTGAGGATCACACAGTATATAGATGATCTGCTAGTGAAATATTATAAGGTCGCCCCATACTACAATACAAAACACATAGACGATATTGTTGGCGTGCTTCTTATGGGACTTGCACCCCACACATCCGCAGGTGTTCTTGGAAGACTTCTCGGATTCACCACTGCTTCAGTGGGTTATGCACATCCGTACTTCCATGCAGCAAAAAGGAGGAACTGTGACGGGGATGAAGACTGCGTAATGCTTCTTATGGATGGCCTTCTTAATTTTTCCCGTGATTATCTCCCCGACAAGAGGGGAGGACAGATGGATGCACCGCTTGTTCTGACCACCCGCCTCGATCCAAGCGAGGTCGATAAGGAAGCACACAATATAGATATGTGTGCATCCTACCCGCTGGAATTCTATGAAGCGACCCAGAACATCGCAAATCCAAAGGACTTTGAAAATACCATGGACCTTGTAAGTGGCAGATTGGGTACGACACTGCAATATGAAGAGTTCATGTTCACCCACGACACATCCAATATTGCTGCCGGACCGCTCAAAAGTGCATACAAGACCCTTGGGACCATGGTGGAGAAAATGGACGCTCAACTTGAGCTTGCTAAGAAGATACGCGCAGTGGATGCACCCGATGTTGCGGAAAGGGTATTGACATCACATTTTCTGCCGGATATGTTCGGCAACCTGAGGGCATTTTCAAGACAGGGGACCAGATGTGTCAAATGTGCTGCCAAGTTCCGCAGGCCACCTCTTACCGGAAGTTGTCCGAAATGCGGCGGGCGTGTGATACTGACAGTACACGAAGGATCTGTTAAGAAATACCTGCAGGTTTCCATAAAAGTAGCGGAAGAGTATAATGTTTCCAGCTATACAAAACAACGTATCGAACTGATAGGTTATGATATGAAATCCCTTTTCGAAAATGATAAGTCAAAACAGATGGGACTTTCCGACTTCATGTGAGGTAGGAAGGTCTGAGATACTAAAAGATATGGAGCGATACATGCCGTCCAACATGTTGCAATATATTGTGAATTGCAATATATTGTAACTTTAATATGTTGCAAGATACCCATATCGGTAAGATATTACTGTAAAATTTTCATTTATACAGGCATACCGATCGCATTGATGTGTTCGACAAGTTCTTTGAAATTCTCAAATTCAATTTCAAGAACCTCTTTTTCAGTCATGCCGATCGACATCTCACCATCAACGGTCAAGGATTCAGGGCCACGCCTTACCATCCTATCGACACCATCGGCAGAAAGTACAGCCTTTGCTTCGGGATCATGAACAAAGGCACGCCCAGGGATCAGCACTGTTTCTGTGACTTCGGAAAGATCGAGACCATTGAGGTCATCAATGGTTATCAGACAGCCAATATCCTTGTTAAGTCCGATTACATTAACAGTGCCCCCGAGCTTGTCAAATATTTCGGACAGCCTGCCTGCAGCGACCTTACTTGTGAGGATCGTGGCCTTTTTTCGGACCTCAGGAAGTTGTGCCAGCAGGTCATCATGCAGACGTATGGCGAAAGGAGAACCTATAAGAGGATCTTCCAGAGGTGTGCCCGTGATCCTTAGATCGTGCTTGGATGCGGCTTCGCGAACCATTTGGGTGAACTCATCCACAGTTTGGGTCTTGATGTTGTCCATTATTGGTGCGTTCTCAAGAATAAGGCCTTCTTCCCTTGAATTTGCAAATCGCATTAGAATAGCACCTGTCGCACCCATCTCTTCGAGGTCACTCAATGTATTTTCAAGTACGGCACCATCGTTGATGCCCGGTATTACTACGATAGCAGCATAAACCTCACAATTTGCACAGAACTCACGAAGCACGACCAATGAGATCTCTGGTTCAGGGTCGTTCATGTACTTTCCACGGATCACAGGATCGGTGGCAAATACTGTGAATGAGACTTCAGTTACGCCGTTCTCGATAAAGAACGCGGCATCGTCTTCAGAGGTGAATCCTTTTCCACTTGTGTATCCAAGATGGATGGGTTTGCGGAACTGTGAGAGGAAGGTCACAAGTTCTTTGAGCTCAGGGTAACAACTGACATCGCCACCGCCACTTATTGTGATCTTCTCAAGGTCACCACTGCCAAAATGGATAGCTTGTGAGACCTCCCCCATGACATATTGAGCAGGTTTGAAACCGGAGTAGAGCTCTTTTACACCACGTGTACAATAGTCACACCCCTTTGAAAAAGGAAAACAATGTTTACAACCAAACGCAGGTACATCTTTCACTTTTTTGAAATAGCAATAACTGCAAAACCCACGGCAATCCACACCTGGGTTACCTCCAACATCCGCTACAATTTCCATATCGATCGGAGATACCTTAATTTATGTGATACAAATCATTTGTGGTGTAAAAACGGGTAAGTCACATTGTGATTATTATAACCTAATAAATTAAAATATATAGTGCCTAAATACACATTTGTTATTACAAATTGTTCAAAACGTATGTATTTTGTATGCGTGTTTGTATGTAATTATTCAGACCCATACCAATCCCCATTAGAATTGTCCACGATTTCTCGAGATTGAGACGTGCCTTCATAATCCAAATGCAAAAGCTTAAACATAAAAACAGCATTTCAATTTTGAATTGACTAGAAGGGACTACAATTGGAAATATAAAAAACACATTAATGGAGATCGGAAAGAACTTCCGACCATTAGTTCAATTATGTGATTTCCAGGAAGAGTTCCCGTAATAAAATTAGGAGGAAATATACGTGTCTGACAAAATAGACATATATGACGACAGAGGTACACTGTTGGAAAGCGATGTAGATATAAACGACCTCGCCCCAACATCTAATGCAGCAATCGGAAAGATCATCAAAGACACAAAGAGAACTGTTGCTATCAATCTTGCAGGTATCGAGAAAGGTCTCGCAACCGGCAAGTATGGTGGTAAAGGACGTCAGATTCTCGGACGCGATCTTAAGTATGATATCGTAGGGAACGCAGATGCTATCGCAGAGTCTGTTGCAAACCTTGTAAAGGTAAGCGATGATGACGACACACTCGTAAAAGTGATCGGTGGCGGAAAACAGCTTCTTGTGCAGGTTCCAAGCGCAAGAACAGACGCTGGTGCTGACTTCGTTTCAGGAAGCACAGTAAGTGGCGCAGCTGTTGTAGAGACCATCATCAATACGTTCAACACCGACATGTTCGATGCACCACTCGTAAAGGGCGCTGTCTGGGGTAGCTACCCACAGACCATGGACATGAGCGGCGGTAACGTTGCATCAATTCTCAGCATACCACAGCAGAATGAAGGTCTCGGTTTCTCCCTTAGGAACATCATGACCAACCACGTCGCTGCTATCACAGGCAGAAAGGCAATGAACGCTGCTGCACTCTCCTCGATCTACGAGCAGGCAGGTATGTTCGAGATGGGTAACGCAGTAGGTTCATTCAAGAGACACCAGTTGCTCGGATTCGCATATCAGGGCCTTAACGCTGACAACGTTGTCTACGACATAGTCAAAGAGAACGGTAAGAGCGGTACAATTGGTACAGTTATCGATACAGTTGTCGAGAAAGCACTCGACCTCGGCGTCATCGAAGTTGACCACGTAGCACCATCCGGATACAAATTCTACAAAGCAAATGACGTTTCCATGTGGAACGCATGCACAGCAGCTGGTCAGCTCGCAGCTACACTCGTAAACTGTGGAGCAGGCAGAGCAGCTCAGAACGTGTCATCAACCATCCTGTACTTCAACGATATAATCGAGAAGGAAACAGGCCTTCCTGGCTGTGACATGGGTAGAGCACAGGGTACTGGAGTCGGATTCTCTTTCTTCAGCCACTCAATCTACGGCGGTGGAGGTCCAGGTATCTTCAACGGTAACCACGTTGTAACAAGACACTCCAGAGGATTCGCAATTCCTTGTGTATCCGCTGCATGTTCAATTGACGCAGGTACTCAGATGATAACTATCGAAAAGACATCTGCACTTGTCGGAAATGTGTTCGGTTCAATCGAAGAATTCAGAGAGCCAATCAAGGCAGTTGCAGGGGCGCTCTAATACAAGTGTTCTAACAGATCTCAAAGGTAATACATAATGGTCGATCCTACTACGAATTTAGAAGATCTCATTCAGATCGAGATATGTCCAGCACGGTTTCTGAGTCCGGAGACCGCACAGGAACTACTCAATGAACTGAGCAATATCGAAGGTATCACAAGGGCATTCGTACATGGCCCAAGGTTGCCAAAGACCGTGCCATACGGACCGGCAACCGGACACGATGTTGATCACAAGTTCAGTAAAAATATCCAGATCGGTGAAACGGAAATGGACCTTGCTGTAATTGTTGGCCGCATAAGGCTGGAGATCCTTAACGAAGAAGTCAGAGACAACATCAGAAAAGTGTGCGAGCGAACACTACCGATGGGCTATGAGTTCCGGGAAGGACTTTTCATACAAAAGAGGCAAACCGTTTCAGACTATGCAAAACGCGGACCTGATGCTGACCCAACTACTTTAGGGCTAGCTGATCCGAAAGGAAAGGTCGGAAATCGTGTCTGTATGTTAAATCCAGCGGAGTGATCGATTTGTTCGACCGGGAAACACAAGTTGTAGATTGCAGGCACGGAATGGGCCTTGGTCGAGGAGGAGGACTCGCACAGCGCGGTACACTCTCTGAGACAGGACGCCCCGATGTCATCGCAGTTGCAATGAGCCCGGGAAGACGACATATCACAAAGCCGATATGTGAACTCACATACGGCATGCGCAGGGAGGAGATACAGGTCAGCGTACTGGTACTGAATTCTGGATCCGGCATTCCTGATACTCCTATGAGATCAGGTTCATTCGGGATAACACCTGAAGAGGTTGCCCAGATATCCAGACATAAACTGGCTGTCATCCATACCGGAAACATACGGGATCACGTGGTTAAGAAAGTAAGGGAAATTCTAAAAGAAGCAGATACCCCGGCAATAATCGTCTGTCAAGCAAACATTGATTTTGAGGATCTTGCAAGGGTGGGAATAAAGACCAAGATTGTAAAGCCAAAAAGTGACGAGATCCAGACGAAAGGTAAAGTCATGGATATCGTTACAGGCATCACAAGAGGTGAATCCTGTTCAAGGGATAAACTAAACGAACTTGTGAAGGCCGTTAAAACTACAATGAGATCGATCGATAATTAAGGAGTGTTATAACATGGCATACGAAGCACAGTATTATCCAGGTGCAACATCCGTTGCAGAGAACAGAAGAAAACACATGTCCGGTAAGGTAGAGAAACTCAGGGAAGTCTCTGATGATGATCTGACCTTAGTACTCGGACACCGTGCACCAGGTAGCGACTACCCAAGCACACACCCTCCACTCGCTGAGATGGGTGAACCAGAATGTTCAGTCAGAGAGATGGTCGAAGCAACACCAGGCGCTAAAGCCGGTGACAGGGTAAGGTACGTTCAGTTCGTTGACTCAATGTACAACGCACCTTCAACCCCATACTTCAGATCCTACGCAGTAGCTATCAACTACAGAGGTGTCGACCCAGGTACACTTTCCGGTCGTCAGGTCGTAGAAGCTCGTGAAAGAGATATGGAAGAGGTCGCAAAGTTCCAGCTCGAGACAGAAATGACCTGCCCGGCACTTGCAAGTCTTCGTGGCGCAACAGTGCACGGCCACTCACTCCGTCTCCCAGAAGACGGTATCATGTTCGATATGCTCGACAGATGCCGCCTTGAGAACGGCGTAGTAATTATGCACAAGGACCAGGTAGGAAGAGCTATCGATAAAAAGGTCGACTTCGGAAAACCAATGTCCGAGGAAGAAGCTGCAAAGAGAACCACAATCTACCGTGTGGATAATGTTGCATTCAGAGATGACGCAGAGGTCATCGAATGGGTCCACACAATATTTGAGAAGAGAACCGCATATGGATTCAAGCCAGAGTAAGCGAGGTGAGAAAAATGGCAGATGATAGAAAGAGAATGTTCCAGAAAGATCTGGAAATCAAATTCACAAAAGCACACGGCGACAACAAGATGGAAGGCGGAGAGATCACTGACAAGAAAGTGACCTACTACCGTCTTGGTGTAGACCAGAACCCAAGAAAGGTCGAAATGAGGAAGGCAGGCCAGGAAATGGCTGACAAGAGAGGTCTTGTTGGTTACAATCCTATGATGCACTGTGGTGGTATACCACTCGGTCAGAGAGCACTTACACCTTCCTTCATTTCCGGTACTGACATCATGGTCGAGTCCGATGATCTTCACTACGTCAACAACGCTGCAATGCAGCAGATGTGGGATGACATCAGAAGAACCACAATTGTCGGTATGGACATGGCTCACGAGACACTCGAGAAGCGTCTCGGTATAGAAGTCACACCAGAAACGATCAACCACTACCTTGAAGTGCTCAACCACGCACTCCCTGGCGGAGCAGTTGTTCAGGAGCACATGGTCGAAACACACCCAGCTCTTGTAGATGACTGTTACTGTAAGATCTTCACCGGTGACGACGAGCTTGCAGATGAGATCGATGACCAATTCCTCATCAACATCAACAAGCAGTTCCCAGAGGAACAGGCAGAAGCACTCAAAGCAGCTATTGGAAAGACAACCTGGCAGGCAGCACACATCCCAACCGTTGTAAGCAGAACAACAGATGGTGCACAGACCTCAAGGTGGATGGCAATGCAGGTCGGTATGTCCTTCATCGCAGCATACAACATGTGTGCTGGTGAAGCAGCAGTAGCTGACCTTTCATACGCAGCAAAGCATGCTGGTGTTATCTCAATGGGAGATATGCTTCCAGCAAGACGTGCTCGTGGACCAAACGAGCCTGGTGGAATTTCCTTCGGTCACATGGCTGATATCATTCAGACAAGCCGTGTTGACGCAGAAGATCCAGCACACGTAGCTCTCGAGGTAGTAGGTGCAGGATGTATGCTCTACGATCAGATCTGGCTCGGTTCATACATGTCTGGTGGTGTCGGTTTCACACAGTACGCAACCGCTGCATACACCAACAACATCCTTGATGACAACATCTACTACAACGTTGACTACATCAACGACAAGTACGATGGTGCAGCAAACAAGGGTACCGACAACAAGGTCAAGGCAACAATGGATGTTGTCAAGGACATCGCAACAGAGTCCACGATATATGGTATCGAGAACTACGAGAAGTACCCAACCGCACTCGAAGACCACTTCGGTGGTTCCCAGAGAGCAACAGTACTCTCCGCAGCAGCAGGTAGTGCAACAGCACTCGCAACCGGAAACGGAAACGCTGGTCTTTCCGGATGGTACCTTTCAATGTACCTGCACAAGGAAGCACTCGGACGTCTTGGTTTCTTCGGTTTCGACCTGCAGGACCAGTGTGGTGCTGCAAACGTATTCTCCTTCCAGTCCGACGAAGGTCTGCCTGTTGAGCTCCGTGGTCCAAACTACCCTAACTACGCAATGAATGTAGGTCACCAGGGCGGTTACGCCGCAATCACTTCAGCAGCACACGCAGGACGTGGAGATGCATGGGCAGTCAACCCACTGATCAAGGTCTGCTTCGCAGATGACATGCTTCCATTCGACTTCACCGCTCCAAGGAAAGAGTTCGGTAGAGGCGCATTGAAAGAGTTCGAGCCAGCTGGTGAGAGATCCCTCATCATCCCGGCAAAATAATTTCAACAACCTAAAAAGCAGGCATTTGCCTGCTTTTTTCTTCTTTTTTTATTTTTTAGGGAAATTTTATCTGTAAATTATTATTTTGAATAGCAGAAGCTTTTCGCCTGAATGCTATAAACTGTAAAAATCCCTGAATAAATCGTTAATTATATCAGTAAAGTAATCATCATCCAAAGCATTCAAACAGCATTGGATAAATGCAATTCTTTAATATTCGAACATCATAATTCACACAAGGGTGATCACTTCATGGCCACAGACATAGAACAAAAGGTAATGGAAGCAAAAATGGCATCCATCGTACTTGCAAGTGTAGACACTCAGACAAAGGATAACGCTCTGGAAGCTATGGCAAAAGCACTTGATGCCAACCGTAACAAGATACTGGAAGCGAACAAAGCCGACCTTGAAGAAGCTGAAAGGATGAAAAACGAAGGCAAGCTTTCACAGGCACTTGTCGATCGTTTGAAAGTGACCGACCCCAAGATCGATGGTATGATCAGTGGCATACGGGATGTCATAAAACTGGAAGACCCATCCGGCAGGACAATAAAGACACTTGAACTCGACAAAGGGCTTGAACTCTATCAGGTCAGCTCCCCGATCGGCCTCATTGGAGTTATTTTTGAATCCAGACCCGATGTGGTACCACAGGTCATGTCCCTTTGCCTTAAAAGTGGTAATGCAACAGTGTTCAAAGGCGGAAGTGAAGCACTGAACTCGAACCGTGTCATATTCAATATACTTGTAGAAGCTCTGGAAAACACCCAGGGAATACCAAAAGGTGCATTCCAGCTCATGGAAACAAGAGAAGAAGTAATGGACATTCTTGCTCTTGACGAATACATCGACCTTCTTATCCCACGTGGCTCTAACGACTTCGTGAAGTTCATACAGGACAATACCAAGATATCAGTATTAGGACATGCAGATGGTATCTGCCATGTATATGTTGATACTGATGCTGACCTGAACAAAGCCTATGATGTCTGTTTTGACTCAAAGGTACAATATCCTGCAGTATGCAACGCAATGGAAACCCTGCTCATAAACAGGGAAATAGCCGAAGATTTCCTGCCAGAGATGATAAAAAGATATGAGGAGGCAGGAGTTGAGCTTCGTTTTGATGAAGGATCATACGCCATAGCAGAAAAACTTGGCAACACGAACATTGCAAAAGCAACCGAAAATGACTGGAAGACCGAATACAACGACTTTATCCTCTCCATCAAGCTCGTGGATTCAATTGAAGAGGCTATCGACCACATCAACAAGTACGGTTCACACCATACAGATGCGATCATCACCGAGAACAAAGCAAAGAGAAAACAGTTCATCGCCCTTGTCGACTCATCCAGTGTAATGGTGAACGCATCCACACGATTCGCAGACGGATTCCGTTATGGAAAAGGAGCAGAGGTCGGGATCAGCACCAACAAGATACACGCCCGCGGCCCCGTGGGAATGGAAGGACTTGTCATTTACAAATATGTGCTTCTTGGAAATGGTGATAAGGTCGCAACCTATGCAGGAGACACTCCAAGACCATTTACGCACAAAGAACTTGACCGCAAGCTCTCCGACATTATCAACGAATGATGATAAAAAGCATGTGAGGTAGCACTTTGACCAATAGAAAAGAGATATTCGGTGATGCCGAAAAGATCGTTGTTAAAATAGGCACAACTTCCATAAGCAAGGAAGATGGCAGTCTTGATAACGAATTCATGGATACGATAGCATCACAGGTATCTGAGCTGCATAGAGCCGGAAAAGAGATAATACTGGTAAGTTCCGGTTCCATAGGAATAGGTATTGAAATACTCGACCTTGGATGTCGTCCGAAAGAGATACCAGTACGCCAGGCTGCCGCTGCTGTGGGGCAGGGAGTCCTCATGCAGCACTGGACAGAAGCATTCCAAAAATATGGTTTGAATGTAGCACAGATCCTGCTAACATACGATTCATTCACCAACCGCCTGACCTACCTCAACCTCAGGAACAGTATTTCCACTCTTTTGAGCTATGGGGTCATCCCCATAATCAACGAGAACGATCCCATCTGCGTACATGAGATAGAAGCAACCCTTGGGGATAACGATAAACTTTCAGCGATGGTCGCCAGCAAGATGGAAGCAGACCTGTTAATACTCTTTACAGATATCGAGGGCCTTTATGACAAGAATCCAAAAAGACACGATGATGCAGTTCTACTGAGGACCGTTGAAGAGATAACCCCCACCATCGAAAGCTATGGCGGAAACCCGACGAGCATGAAAGGTGTCGGAGGTATGAGGACAAAGATAGAGGCCGCTAAGATCTGCAATATGTCAGGCTGCTACATGGTTATCGCAAACAGCAATGTCAATAAAGGTATCCGAAGAATACTGGATGGCGAAGAGATAGGAACCCTGTTCCTCACCAATCAGTTCGTACTCAAGAATCGCATACGTTGGATAATCCTTGCCAGATCGTCGGGAACCATCGTAGTAGATGACGGTGCAAAAGAAGCATTGACAAAGAGAATGAGTCTACTTCCCTCAGGAGTTCTCGATATTGCAGGTACTTTTGACCGAGGTGACATTGTAAAACTTGAATGTGACGGTTTTGTTTTCGGTAAAGGGATAACGGATTACACATCCGAAGAACTGAAAGCTATCAAAGGAAAACAGACCAACGAGATAGCAGATATACTCGGATACAAGAACTATGATCATGTGGTTCAAAAAGACAATATTGGCCTGTTCAAATGAACGTTCGTCTTAAATAAACATGCATTGTTTCAAACAACAATAATGTCAGGTAATTGAACGACCATAAACTTATTATAATTTTTATTTTATTGTAAGCACCCATAGAGACAAAAACCAAAGGTGCAGTAATGAAAATAGGGGAAAACGATAATCGCATTGAGAAGAAGCCAAAGATATTGATAGCGGAAGCTGACGAAAGGGAAGCAGAAGCATTGATCTCGCACCTACCCCCAAATTATGACATCATAAGGGCCGTAAATGGAAGTGAAGCGGTCATGATCACAAAAGAGCAACTTCCCGACCTTGTACTTTTGAACAGCAACTTACCCGAAATAGATGGTCATGAAGTATGCAGAGTTCTCAAAGGAGAAGAAAGCAACAATATTTTACCGGTCATAATGATAACTTCTATAATGGACGATGACGAAAAAACAAAAGCCATCGAATCGAAAGCTGATGATCTTCTCGTAAGGCCATTGGACGTCCTTGAACTTACAACAAGAGTACGATCCCTGCTCCGCATGAAGGGACTTCACGGACAACTCATCAAAGAAAGAGATCAGGCACAAAAATACGTAGATGTTGCCGGTTCGATCATCGGAGTTATAGGCAAGGACCTGAAGGTCACACTTGTAAACCAGAAAGCATGTGATGTTCTCGGATATGATAAAGATGAGATCATCGGAAAGAACTGGTTCGATGCATTCCTTCCAGCATATATCAGAGAAAGGATAAAAGAAGGATATATGGGAGTTCTTGAAGGCGAACTGGTACCACCGGAATATTCAGAAAAGCCAATTATCACCAAAACAAATGAGGAGAGACTGATATTCTGGCATGATGTAGTTCTAAGGGATGAGGACAACAATATAGTCGGCACCATCAGTTCTGGTGATGATATAACCGAAAGGAAGATCGCAGAAAAGGCAATGGAAGAAGCAAATCGGGAATTAGAGCTTCTTGACACCATAAAGGACCAGTTCCTCACGAACCTGAACCATGAACTTAGAACGCCCCTCATTTCAATAAAAGGATTTACCGAACTTATGTTGAAAGAAGATATGGGACCTATAAATGATGCTCAGAAAAATGCCATTGATGCTGTTCTAAGAAATTCAGACCGATTAAGGAACCTGGTGGAATCATTACTCTATGTAAGCGGAGAACACACAAAGAACATAAGATACAATATGGTTCCGCTTTGCCCCACGGCCATCATCGAAGAGATAATTGAAGACCTTAGCGTTGCAATAAAGAAAAAAGGACTTACTATCGAAACAGATATCCAAGAGGACTTGCCCATTATACAGGGAGATACAGACCGTCTCAAAAGGATGATAAACCACCTTCTGGACAATGCGATCAAATTCACCCCCGAAGGTGGAAAGATAACAGTTTCTGCACTCAGTGACAGTGAATCGATAATTGTAACTATTGAAGATACAGGAATTGGCATCCCTAAAGAACTTCTATCGAACATCTTCAGCCGATTTTATCAGGTAGACGGCTCCACAAGAAGAAAGTATGGAGGAACCGGAGTGGGCCTGCACATATGTAAAAAGATAATTGAAGCCCACAATGGTTTAATATCCGTATCAAGCAAGATCGAGGAAGGCACTATTTTAAGAGTGAAACTGCCAATCTGAAGAGACAGTTCATCCTTTGAATCAATAATAGAATAGCAATGCATTGCCTGCAAACATTATAAATATAATCGGGTCGGACTGATTCTGATGAAAAAGGAAAGAACAGTAAAGTTGGCCCTGGCCCTTCTCAGCATCATTATTCTTGCAGCTGTATTGAGTTATGCATTATTACCTTATATCAATGCATTTCTGGCAGCATTTATTCTATATGTCATATTCAAACCAGTCTACTGTTTACTGACAGAACGTATTAAACTGAAAAAAAATGTATCCGCCATCTTGGTAATGATACTTTCAATGATACTGGTAGTATTACCCCTATACTACGTGTTCACCCTGATAATAGGGGAAATAGAAGTAGTAATAAACAGCATTACCACAAATATCAGTTATGTGGATATCACGAATAATTTTGATATCATGAAGAATATTGGTTACATAAATGAAATTGCACCTGACATTGATGTTCAGGGCAAGATAGTCAGCCTCGTATCCACCATAGGTTCATACCTTAGCAAGTATCTCATAGGAGCAGTACAGAATATTAGCGGGCTTCTAATATCAGGCACCATCATGTTCTTTTTGCTATATTATCTGTTCACATCCACCAATACTGATGTTAGCAAACAACTACAGGATCTCATACCATTTAGCAAAAGAAATACAAATAAACTTCTGACCGAGATGAAAAATATCATCCAGTCCACACTCATTGCCACACTTTTGATAGCCGTTCTTCAAGGGACGATCATAGGGATCACATTCTATGCTGTTGGTATAAGCGGAGTAGCCCTCTGGGCAGCTGTCACCACAGTACTGTCATTCCTACCAGTCGTAGGAGCCCCTCTTGTCTGGGTGCCAGCAGTCCTGTTCAAGCTCGTGACACAGGATTATGTTGCAGCCTTAGTGATCCTTATAGCAGGAATTGCCCTCAGCAACATTGACAATGTGTTAAGACCTTACATACAGAAAAAAGTAGGCGCAATGCATCCATTTGTATCATTGCTTGGCATCTTTGTCGGTATCTACCTCTTCGGACTAGTAGGTATCGTGGTGGGACCACTGCTAATATCAGCATTCCTATTGATACTGAAAATGTTCAATGAAGAATATGTTCAGGATTGAAACAGAAAATTTAAATGTTAGGCTTTACCTAAAGCCTTTTTAGCTTTTTTGATCCTTCCAACAACTACCTGTTTCAAAACATGTGATACAGGTGTTCTTTTCCCACCCGGTCTGACCTTACCGTTACGTATGGCCTCAAGCGCCGACTCAAGCGTCCGATCCGTAGCATCGATCTCAGTATATGAACAACCAACCATCTTCGCCTCATGTGAATCACTTCCCCCTACCTGTGGAAACCCTAAAACTCCTGTGACATTCCTGGCCTTGTTGTTGGCAAATCCGGTCACACATCTGGAATTCAGTACTTCCACTGCATCAGCATCCAACCCATCCACATAACCAATTCCATGTGAGGTTATCTTAAAGGGATGCGGGATTATCACAACAGCACCAAGTTCCCTTGCACGCTCAATAGTTTCCTCAGGAGTCATGCCTGATTCAATGTCCCCTTTCGGGTCAAGGACAAGGATATGACCCTTAGAAGAAGTTACCTCTATGCCAGGAATAACAATTATATCCGAATTAGTCTCCTTTGCCAGACGAGAACAAACAAGACCTCCCTCACGGGTATCATGGTCACAAATTGCCACACCATCAAGACCGTTAATTTTCGCATATTCAAGAATAGAAGCAGGATCTGAATTACTGTCCTTTGAAAAACAGGAATGCACGTGAAGATCAAAACGCATGTATAGTAGGCTGTTCTCTAAAGTTATAAACGTTTTGAAGAAAAGAAAGCGAACGGGACGAAGGATTCAATTAAATCATAGTTTGTGGTGGTACTTTGGGGGGTTTGGAGGAAACCCGTTCGCATTTGATAGAACTATCTTTTCTGATATAAATGTTTCGTATGGACGCGAACGAAATACCAATTAGCTCAGAACCCTATGATCATCAATATTAAATTTACTGACCTTTTGTAATATCTCTTCCCGGGCCTCAATATCCAGGACGATCTGTTCACCGTAATCAATACTATGGACTATACCTTCATCATATAGCCATGATACTATCGAAAGACTCTCTTTGGACATATCCAAAGCGATCCGGGAACGATCCCAATGAGGCAGATTCTCATAGATCTTATCCATAAGCGCTTCAAAACCGTCACCCGAACTTGCAGAGATGAGTACAGGGTGAGGTGCAAGATAACTTATCGCATCAACTTTCCTTTTGAGAACATCCGAATCTACCATATCGACCTTATTCAGAACAGTAACTATTTCCACACCTTCGATACGCTTCCAGAAAATGTCATGACTTACCACAAGCTTTTGCCTTATCACCTCCACAGGATCACTCATATCCACCACAAGGAGGATAACGTCCGCAAGAAAGATCTCATCAAGGGTGGACCGAAATGCATCGACCATCCAATGAGGAAGGTCCTCAATAAAACCAACTGTATCAGTAAGAAGCACACGCCTCTGATTTATTGAAAGGGAACGTGTAGTAGGGGACAATGTCGTGAAAAGCATGTCTTCAACTTCAGTCCCTTCCTTCACAAGCGACTGGAAAAGAGTGCTTTTGCCTGCATTCGTATAACCTGCCAGGGCAACGAGGGAAAAACCCCTTTCATGTCTGAAAGAGCGAAGGGACTCACTGCCCTTACAAGAACTATGAATTTCGTTCCTTATCCTGACTATCCTTTTCTTAACGTCCTGCTCGTAGGAATCCTCATAACCGCCCAGACCCATAAACCCAGGACGTTCATCTTTTTTAAGCAAAGAAACTATAGACCTTGCTTTTGGCAACTCATACTGCAACCTTGCAAGTTCCACCTGTAATTTTGCACGCCTTGTGGTAGCCCTTGAGGCAAATATCTCAAGGATCAGATTGAACCTGTCAATTACCTCACATTTGCAGGTCTCAGAGATATTATATATCTGCGTAGTTGACAATTGGTGATTAAAAATGACTTTTTCAGCACCTGATACCTCCACAAACACCGCCAGTTCATCGACCTTCCCCCTGCCTACCTGATACTTGCGGTCAGGATACCGCGTCTGTGTCAGCACACCCACTACACTATAATGTGCAGCTCTTGCCAGTTCCTTAAGTTCGGCAAGCTTTCTCTCATTTACACCATGATCAGCACCAGGCTCATTTCTCTGTACAAGGATTACTTTTTTCATGATCGACCTTTTACTATTTTCAGACTGACATTCAAAATCACTCGATGTCGAGCTCTTTCATAAGAAGTTTTCTGGAACTTAAGGAAATATGATGTGCAAACTCTATCGCCAGCCTTTCACTCAAAGATTCCTGATATTTGATATCCCGCGAGAACATTTTCTTAGACATCCATTCAGGCCTATTGTATAGATCACCCTTCTCAACAATAATAGATCCAGGGAAATCGATCTCTGAAACAGTTAACTCGATAATACTTACGATATCGAGTACATCAGGAGGATCAGGGCTTAAAAACGGCTTAATGGCTATCTGCGAAATTGATTCGATATGACTGGCAGAAACCTCCATAGCAACCGCAGCACAGACCATATAATATCCATCTTTTATCTTATGCCTTCCAGAGATATCGACTGCTATAATAGGAAACATTCTGACACTCACAATTTATTCAATATAATACGTTTTGATCCAATCAATTCCATTCAATTCGATTTAATTTTAATTTGATCGATACCAACCTACCCATAACTATTGTTTTAAGGATATATTACCTTTGAGAACAAATATGTTGTTGCCAGGACATCATTTCATTAGATCCTTCAGGTATTCCGTATCCTTGAGTATCTTAAAACTAACAAAACCACCCACTATCAGGTTCAGATAAAGAGTGAAAGCACGCCATGCCACTACAACAATACCTATTAGATAAACAGGGACGAATAAAGAGAATAGCGAGGTTGCACCAAGTTCGGCTATCCCGCTTGAACCTGGAGTTATAGGTAGCACAAGTAAGATCATGAGAAGCACCTGTGCAGCAAAAGAAATAACAATAGCAGGTGGCTGGTTCAATCCCATGAGTATAACAGGGACCATTGCAAATTCAACTATCCAGAAAAGGATAGTATAAACACTTCCAAAGAACAAACCTTTACGTCCTTTTGTAACAAAAAAGGCCATGCTGCTATGAAAATCATCAATGACCATATCCAACTTATCTGTGAGCCTTTCAAGACGTGAACTGTCCGCCTTCCCCGTAATTACAGCAACACGATGGATCACATAATTAAATGCTTTCTTTGTATGATGGGGATGCCAGACCGCATATATCACGATCAGGAAAGTAAGAGACAGTAACAATTCACCCATCACTACCAGAGTGTTCAGCCCGGAGATCGATATCACACCACGAAATAAATGCAGTGCTATCGGAGCAGAGACCAGTATAAGTACACCATCAAGTAATCTTTCCCCAAGGACAACAGCTGTTGCAGACCCCACAGGCACATTTTCCTGACCGAGCAGATGTACCCTCAGTGGCTCACCGCCAATAGATGAAGGCGTGACCGATGCAAGGAAAGTACTTGAGGTCACGATCTCAACAGCCCTTGGAATAGAAACATCGAACCCAAGGAATTTGCACATTGACCTTGTACGCAAGCCCCACAGGAGATAGGACAACAGATGTAGGCATAATGCAAGTAAAAGGAACTCCAGTCTTATATTGCGAATACTTTCCAGTGTTTGAGGATCCAAAGTGTAGAACATCACACCAATAATAGAGATAATGCTAATAAAAAGAGAAATTATTAACCATTTTTTCATATTATTCAAGTTCGATCATCCCTACAATTGTGGATCAGCTTAACACAAAACTATTATTCCATATATTAGTAGTCCCATATAAGGAATTTGTTCCGATATATCGACGAGTGTTACGATATTCACAATGTATAAATACAATACGTACAAATACTGACCAACTAAAAAGGATGTTTAACAAATAAAATATCTTTTGCGCGTTAATTTCTGAGGAATGTGAATGAATTCCAAAAATGAAGAGAACAACATCCTTGAGAGAGCTGCTATCGACATAGAGGGAAGAACTGTTAGACAGAGATGCCAGGAAATGTTGTATCATCGGGCTTATGACCACCCATTGATATCAAACTATCAACCATACGCACTTGCTGCGACCATAGTATTCGGGCTTATGACCTTACAGATCGACATAGAACAATATATAGGAATTAATCCATCCCTGAACTATGCAGACGTTATGGTGATGATAGAAGGCAATGCCGTCACATACATACAGGCTTTTGCAACCCCCTGGCTCACGTATTTTTCAGCTTTTATCTACCTGATAGGGTTTTCAGTTCTATTGATGGGAACATTCCTCATATTCGTATACAAAAAGGATGCAAAAAGCCTTCAGGAATTCTCCATAGCGTTCACACTTATCTACCTTGTAGCATATCCGTTCTACATATTGTTCCCGGTATCTGTCACGAGCAACACCCTTCCGAACATGGCCCCTTTGCTTTACGGACTAGACCCTTCAATAGTTAAGATAGTGCACATATGTGACCCGACACTTGACAACTGCTTCCCCAGCCTGCACGCTGCACTCTCTCTTATGGCAATGCTCATTATTCTGACGAGGACAGAGAATTTAGGATTGAAGGCATTAGCGGTCTTTACGACCATAAGCGTCCAATTCACCATACTTTATCTTGGCATCCACTGGATAACAGATCTGATAGGGGGCATAATGCTGGCATTCACAAGTTATTATGTTGCAACAAGGTATCGGGAACTTATTGTCACAAGATCCGGAAAATTGATTGCTGGAAGATACCAAAATGAAGAGGGGAAACGATCATGAAGATAATGCTTTTTGTCTGCGGAGAAGGACTGGGACACACCAGCCGATGCATATCCCTTGCACAACAAATGAAAGCTTCCGGTCATGAAGTGCTCATGGGAGCATATGGATATTCAAAGGACCTTATTGAAACAAAAGGACTCCGAACAGCAGAGATGGTCCCTGAGATACAACTGGTCGGAGACTCGGGGAGTCTCGATATTAAAAGCTCGGTGATAGCGACCATTAAAAGCGGACAATTTCTGAGAATAGGAAAAGTACACCGAATGCTAAAGGATTTCGATCCGGACATTGTGGTTTCTGACAGTTACTACACTGGCATCTTTTCGGCATGGATGAGAAAAAAACCGGTATATCTGATGGTCAACCAATCCAACATGGAAGAGTTCTTCATGGGAAAAAGCTTTTTCATGAGATCCCTTGGAAAAATAACAAAGAGGTTTTACACCATGGTGTTCAGGAAAGTAGATGGAATTATCGTACCGGACTTCCCAATGCCAGATACCATCTGCAAGTATAATCTTGATCTTGAAAAAAGAGTTCTCGACTCTGTATTCTATAGTGGACCTCTTGTTGGGAAGAAGTACAGGGAAGTACGTGAAGCAGAACTTAAGAGACCACACGTGCTATCAACAATAGGAGGATTCGGATACAGGGAGCCATTATTCCACAAGGTCATCGAAACCGCCAGACTTGACCGAAATATCAATTATACCCTCCTGTCCGGACCAAGTATCGATTCCGATAAGTTTACAAGTCTGCCGGAAAACGTCACCATAATGAAATTCATCGAGGATCAGTTCCCATATCTGAAAAGTTCCGATCTTGTCATCGCACCTGGAGGGCATAGTATGATGATGGAAGCATTATCTTTTGGTGTACCCATTTTATCATTTCCGGATATGGGACACAGTGAACAGGAGAACAATGCAACATCCCTTGAAGAGGAAGGGTGCGGAAAACGCCTTGATTATTCCATCTCTCCCAAAAAGCTTCTTGACCATATCCATCAGTTAATAGAGAATGATGCTTACAAAGAAAAGGCACAGTATTTACGCAGTCTTTCCCATGCTCTTAATGGACCTGAAGCCATTACAGAAATGATAGAATCAAAATATCTGAACCAAGGCTCACAAAAGAAATCATAAACCTATTTTGATATTTTTGAGTGGATAAATTGGGATAAAACTAAAATAGGACTTTGAGGGACAACAAATGCAATCAAATAACCAAAAATCTGTTATTTTAAAAGAATTTTTCAGAAAAAGTATACATGTTGTATCCCTATCTATCGTTTTTATCTATTATTATTTGGGAAAAGATTTCACACTTGATTTTTTGACACTGGTCCTCTGCTTCGTCTTACTAATCGATTTTTTCCGAGTAGAAAAAGGAGTAAAGGTCCCGATTGTATGGAAGCTTTATAGATCAAAGGAAAAAGACAAACTGAGTGGAACTTCATATTTTTTGATAGGGAGTATAATCGCCATAAGTATTTTCTCAAAGGAAGTTGCATCTGCAGCAATATTAATGACAACTTTTGGAGATAGCGCAGCAGCTTTGGTAGGAATAAGTTACGGCAAAAGGTGGATAAAAAATCTTCCGGATAGGGCATGGGAAGGTGTTATTTCTGAATTCTTTGTGAACCTGGTCATTGGTTATTTATTCCTTTCAAATTGGATTGTAGCTTTAACAATGGCTTTAGCAGCTACGATAATTGAAACTTTGATATACAAGTTGGATGATAATTTAATTATACCACTATTTTCAGGTCTTATTGGCCAGCTTGTTTTAATAGCATACTCTTCATTATGACGAGATCAATGTATAGCCTGAAATACAATAAAATAAAGTAATTTGTTTAATATCAAAAAATATGAACCAAGCTTTCACAAAAGAGATTATAAGTATTACAACATATTAGACCAAGCTTTTACAGACCATACTTCCAGTGGTGTATTTAATGATAATCCCAGAACCGATCGAGAACGAAGTAAAGTTGCTTGGAGGCACAGAAGGTATAGCCCTTAGAATAGCGAACGAGGATAAACTTGCAGAGCAAAGCACCATCCATCATGCACTATCTTCCACCATACGATTGAAAATACTTAGCCTCATTCTTGTGCAGCCTCTTTGTGTCTGCCTCATTAAAGAAATAATGAAGATGTCAGATTCTAAATTATCATACCACCTTTCGACCCTTGTTGCCAGCGGACTCATTAGAAGAGAAAAGAAAGGGAACTGGATAATCTACCACCCGACCGAAAAAGCGGAAAAGTATAGGGTCGAAGTATAAGGAAATATGAAGTTGAAATATAAAATGGAACTATGAGGTCAAGCCATAGACCCGATTTCCTTTTTTACATGGTATCCCGTATTTTTGGATCAATAAGTAGAATTTTAGATTATAGATATTAGAACAGCAATTAGAATAGGCTGGGTCATAACAAAACCTAAGAGAATTAGATGATGGATAAATTGAATGGGCCTAACCGGCTCATCTAACAAAAGTATATAGTCCTAAGCATCTAATTATAAAATATGACTCGCGACGTAGACGATATACATAGCTATGATACAGGATATATCCAGGCAATGAAGAGGCTGAGGAGTGCTGATATAGGGGAGAGAAACCGGGAACTATTAGAGCAATTCGCAATAGCCTGCCGCCATGAAGGCCTTGTTAAGAGTACCATTACCGGTTACATCAACTATGCTACAAGGATGATCCAACGATTCCAGGACATCGGAATCCACAAAGACTTCGATCAGATCGACCAGAACGATCTTGACAAACTTTTATTGTACATGGAAGATGAGAAGGGACTCTCAAAAAGCACCTTAAGGAACCACAAGAAGCTTGTTAAGAAATTCTTCCGGTGGTCTACTGCAGGAGATCCCCCTGCATGGGTCAAGAACATCAAACTAAAGGATGTAGCAAGTCCTGTACAACCACATGATCTATTGACCCGGGAAGAGTTTGATAAGCTCCTATCAGCCTGCAAACATCCACGTGATAAAGCCCTAATTGCTGTCCTTGCTGACTCCGGCATGCGTGTAGGAGCTCTGGCATCTTGCCGTATCAAACACGCTGAGTTCAATCAGTATGGGGCTATTCTGTACATCTCACAGACCTCTAAGAGCAAGAAGACAACAGCCGCAAAAGGCATTCCCCTTACCTGGTCAACAGGGTATCTCAATCAGTGGATCTCTGTCCATCCTTTCCAGGATAATCCTGATGCTCCTCTATGGGTGACCCTTGATAAGAACCGAGAACCCTTAAGCTACAAAACAATCCGTGTGACACTCAAGAACATTGGAGAACGGGCTGGAATAAAGAAACCAGTAAACCCCCATATCTTCAGGCATCTTGCTATCACTAACTGGATACTTGACGGCCTCAATGAACAGGAGATCAAACATAGAGCTGGCTGGTCCCGTGGATCCACACAGATGTTCAAGATCTACGCGAACTTTACTGACAATGAGATAAACGATAGGATCTTTGAGAAATATGGCCTCAAGACCGAAGATAAGAGACATGTGACACTTAAGGCCTGTCCACGCTGTAACAATGTACTGAGACCTTCAGATAAGTTCTGCAGCCAATGTTCGCTTGTACTGGACCGTGAATCGCTTGACAAGATCCAGGCATACGAGGAGAAGATACCTGAACTGCTTCAGTTAGTCTTGAAGAGTGATCGTGGAAGGGACTTGATAAAGCATCTTGCTTGAGAATAGACGATGATGATAGTGGCGTGAGGTATGGCTGATTGGGCCATATGGGTCCACTTGTGTTAGAAAGCTGTATCTTGATTATTTGTTTGATGATGAATAAATACTGGTTCCATTCTATGCTATGCGATTATCGTTTAGCAAAAACGAAGTGAAGCAAAGGAAAGTTATCTCAACTTATTTAATGATTTTTTGGCAGCTTTTTGAACTTGCAGATTTTCATCATTTAAGCAAACTTTTAAAACCCTAATTACTTCTTTATCCTTGAACTTTCCAAGAGCAAGAGCTATTCGCTTCCTTACATATGCATCTCTTACAGAAATCGCTTTTAGTAGTAAATCGACTATATTCGGACTTTCAATGTAACCAAGGGCTTCAGCTGCTGCTCTCAATAACCGCTTCTTTTTGAAATTGTCTTTGTTTTCAAAAATCTGAGCTAGAGGTTCTATAGCAACTTCTCCAAATTCTCCAAGTGCTGCAGATGCAGATCCTCTTACACCAATATTTTCATCATTTAAAAGTTCTATAAGTGGTTTTATTGCTCTTTTATCGCCTATCTCTCTTAAACCAGCTATGACTCCATATTTTACATATTCTGAACTATTGTTTGTATTTTTTAGAAGCAGATCTATGTTTTGTTTTTGGTATATAGTTCCTGTCCTACTCAATGCAGTTATCGCTACATATCGAACATGGGCATCATCATCGTTTAATAGGTCAAACATATCTTTTGTTGGTAAACCCTCTCTCGCATATCCTAATCCACGTACTGCCCATTTTCGAATATTTACATTTTTGTTATGTAAATTATTTATTAAAGGTTCAATCGCTTCTTGTGTCCCTATGTTTCCAAGGGCATTAGAAGCAGATATTTGGACAGCCAAGAAACTATCAGAAAGAGATGTTATCAAAGCATCTGTAGCTCTTTCATCTTTTAAATCTATTAAGTGGATTGCAGCATATTTCCGAACTTCATCGTTTTCATCGCTCAAGTATTTTGTAAGGAGAGTGATTGGATCAGATTTTTTAAAGTTTCTGAACGATTTGGCAACTTGTTTAAGATGAACGGGGACTTGGTCATCATAGTATTTCTCCAAAGCTTCAATCGCTTTTTTATCATTAAAATGTTGGAGCGCCTCTTCGGAATAGTATCTTACCTCGTCTACTCGATCAGATAAAGATATTATAAGAGGATCAATTGCTTTTGGGTCAGCAATAAGACCCAAAGAGGAAGCTGCGGAACTGCGAGCTGCCCAGTATTTATGAGATAGTGTATTTATGAGAGGATCAACTGCTTTTTTGTCCTTAGGGCCACCAAGAGATGAAGCAGCATAGTCAACAACACATTCATCTTCGTCGTCTAGAACACTAAGAAGAGGATCTACAATACGTGAATCGTTGCATTCTCCAAGAACTCTTGCAACAAATCTTCTTATCTTGTTATCTTCACTACTGAGAGACTGGATTAGGACATCAACGATATCAAATTCTGCGACCTCCATAAATGTCTCTTCGGCCTCATGTCTAATTTTAGCATCATTATGGCGTAATGCATCAAGTATTCCTTGATAATCTTTGTTTTTTATTAGAGATTGGATGTCAGGATCTGTCATTTCAGTCATAGCCCCCACAGAGAAACATAAGAGAATTGCGATTAACTGCTTATTTTTTTAAAGCAAATTTGTTCGGCTAATTTTTTGAGTATTTCTCTCTATTTCCAGCAGTTTGCTAGTATCCATTTATATACTTTTCAACTTTTTTGAATAGCTACCGCTATTCATCCTAAAGATTTTCTTCTGATTGTCCTCAATTGATAGAGATTATAACTGAGTGCTGTAATTAACATTTTGACATTTGCTCTTGCCAACGTTGTCACTCTTACAAATCCTGATGTAAACACATTTTTGATAACAGCATAGGGTCTTTCCCCTTTTGCTCTTATTCTGCTAATCCTATTGTTTCTCATCTTATCCCGAATACCAATAGGATGTCCTCGTACTCCCCTTTGCATAGTTGCATCATATCCTTTTGAAATTGCACCAAAGTAACCTCTATCTCTGTAAACAACCTCTCCTTCTTCAGAAAGATCCACCTGACTATCATGAACTGATGCAGTAGTTGTCTTAAATCTCCTTATCAGATCATAGTCAGTATCTTCAATGGTATGTAGTTTATATCCAAAATGTGATTTAGATGCTTTTTTTGTCCATGTACCATCCTTACATCTTCTGGTCTTTGCATCATTTCCACGAGGAGTGTCAAGATTTGCATGTCCTGGATCAGCATGTATAAATGTTGCATCCTGAATCATACCTTTCTTGATTTTCAATCCTTTATTGTCTAGTTGTCTTTGCAATTCATTCCATATTTCATCCTCTTTTCCTGCTTGAGAAATCCGTTCTCTAAAAGACCAAACAGTAGTGCTGTCAGGAATCTTTGCAGGAAAGCCTAAAAATTTCCTAAAGGAAATTCTATCAGTTGCCTGTATTTCAAGTTCAGGATCAGATAGCCCATGCCATTGTTGCAATACTAACATCTTGAGCATGACGATTTCATCAAGGTTTGGTCTGCCACCTAACTCTGATTTGTTGTTATACATCTCTGCTATAATCGGACGAAATGGTTTCCAATCTATGAGAGATTCGATTTCAGAGAGCTTGTCACCGAGATTTTCAAGACGTTTGTACTCTTCTTTAAGAGCAAAGTTCGTTAAGGACATAATATAAAATTATCATAATGGGTTATAAATTTTACTTCTGTTGGAGAGGTTTATCGGAATTCTCCGATTATTGACATGAAATCCTATTCATAATTTGGATTTTGCAAAATATGCACACAATCCCGTGCAAAAAAATCAAGTTACCTATATCCCCGAATGATTGTGCGCAGTAATCGTACCATTTCCTTTGGTGCTCAGGCACATCCAAGCCCATGTAATATTTAGCAAAAAAGGGTTTGGAGTGCTCAGCTATTTGTCTGGTCTCAGCCGCTTTAGCTGTTCCAGGACCTCACTTTTCATCATTGACCTCATTAGCATGGCAAGCCATGTAATCCCCGAACTGCTTTATCGTGGCAGGGTCCAACAATCCACCTGCCACATTCAAATTGACATCCTTCTTCTCAGCCACCTGCTCTAACAATCCCAACTTCTGAGCCAGCTCCAAACTTTCCTTCCGTGTCTTCACAATGAACCCCAGGGCATCAATCCTACCCTCTTCAGGACTCATATCGTCTGGACCCACCAGAGCCTCCTGCATCTTCCTTGCCTGGTCCACAGCCCATTCAATGTCCTGCTGGTACTGAGCAAAAACAACACTTGTGGCATCCTTGGCCTGCTCCAAAATAGCAACCTGGCTGATAGCATGAACATCACAAGAGATAGTACTGGTATGGACACCCAGCTCTTCAGCTATCTCAGCCTTGCTACAGCCCATCAATAGCATAGCCTTGACCCTTTCTCTTCTAATAAGTTTACTATCTTCAACTGCTACCATTTTTCATCACCTAAAGAATTATCTATACTCCAGTCTATGCTCCCTACACTTATACCCCTTTCCTCACAAGACCAAAGCCCCCACTTCCCCAACTTCCTTACCTATATCCCCGACTTGTTGTGCGAGGGATGCGATTTGAACCCCCCAATCAATCCAAGTCTTAATATTAACATTCCTTGTTTAGATGTCAGATATTGAAGAATTACAAATGTACATTAAATGTCAGGTATAAGCAGTTACACTCCACAAGCGTACATATTTTGACATTCTTGAATGAAATGTTAAAGATAAGGAGTTGATGCTATGAGCGATAAGCCATTTACTCTCAATGCTCATGTGAGGGAAAGGTTGGAAATGTGGTGAAGGTTACTGCTGAGTTTACGCTATGATGAAATCAATTCGAGATTTCACGAATGGCGGAGTTCTGTCCTAACACCAAAAGACCTGACAAGCCATAAAAAAGAAAAGA
>NZ_JAGSOI010000050.1 GCF_023684405.1 Methanococcoides seepicolus
ATTGAACAACAAGATTAAGACAGCTTTCAAGAGATCATATGGATTGAAGACTGAAATGTATAGGAATACAATGATATTCTTGATGGCGGGGAAATTGAAATTACCCACACGATCTTAAAGAGAACCATGCTTTATGATAAATCGCGTTCCACTTGTACCGTAATCTTTTCTAAAAAATTGTTCTAAAAAGAGTATATAACTTAACTATAAGGTTGATATACCCATAAACAACATTTCTTTAACACTCCCCTTCAATTTACTTACATTTCGTCTATTCAATTAATTACAGCCGAAAACCCCCGCTTACAGCTGATCTAGGTAAGATAATTTCATGTCAGCACTCCCAAACCCACTAAGAAATTTAACTTTATCACATATATCCTTTTTGATGTAAAATATTCATAGGCTATTAAAAATTACACTCCACTGTTTATTGCGATCATCCCTTTGAAAAAAATAGGGGGAGAGTAATATAGTTGCGTAGCAGATTGACAAAAACGTAGTGTTTTTTGGTATTAACTATATCCCCGATTTATTGTGTGGGGCATAAAATTCGATCCTCAAGCCTTAACAAAATACAAGTGCTGCCTATCTGGACAGTACATATTTTCATACCCGTTATCTTTTTAGGTCTAATTGTCATACCTCTAACTGTTTAAATATTAGGGAGTGGAATGTATGAAATTCGGTTTAACGCGTAGGGGTCCCTCTGGATTATCCCGCTGGGATCCATTTGAAGAAATAAAGCAGACACAGGAACACCTCAACCAGTTATTCAGAGAGATTCCCCCGTTCGGGGGCTGGCTCGAGGGCAAATCAATTGCCCCCCTGATGGATATAAAGGAAAAGGGTGACAATGTCATGGTCACTATTGACCTACCAGGTGTCGACAAGAAAGATATCGATGTAAGTGTGAAAGACAACATCATTGAGATCAGCGCAGAGTGCAAAAAGGAAAGTGAGTCTGAGGATGAGGGTTACACCCAGAGGGAGCGTACCTATAGACACTTCTCAAGATCTGCTGTTCTTCCATCGAACGTTACTGATGAAGGGGCAAAGGCAAAACTTGAGAATGGTGTTTTGACGATTACACTTCCAAAGACAAAGGCCGAAGAAAAACCAAAGATCATGATCGAGTGATCGATCATTCTTCTTTTTTTAATATCCCTGTTCTGGAATTTGTTTGCTGCATCCCCGACTTGCTGTGCGCTGGAGGTGAATGGGGATTATTATGGGATGGGTAAAATATTAGTGAACTGCTGTACTTGTCCACGGTTTACTTCAAAACGTTTGCTTTTCTCCATAGCATATTCTCTTTATCATCAATGCACTCTATACTTCCCCTCTCATTCAGGTCTTCAAGTATTTCTATCAGATCCGATTGTTTTATAGTTATACTGTAGCAGGCATCAAACTCGTTACAAATTAGCTGGGGGGTTAAAGTCCTCTCACCAATTATCTTTTCGGTAAATCCTGCGAGATCTTCGTAAGCAGCCCATGGGTAAATGATCCAGCGCCATTTAACTATCTTTTTGGCATAATAATCCGGCACGAAATCCGAACATATTTTATGCTGAAGGACTGCCGTTTTGATCTCTGCCGGTTTAAGGGATTTCAGGTATTCTACGGCAAGGCTTAGCGTTTTACCCGTATCTGTAACATCATCCACAACAAGGATCTTTTTACCATGAATATCAACAGAGAGTGGAAACTTGAGCTTTGCCGTTTCTTGAATGTCTGCTGCCCCTTTGTAGTGCTCAATCTTTATTGTTGTCAGGTCATCAAAAAGCAGGAAATCGCATACGACCCTGGCAGGTACATACCCACCTCTGCCTATCGCAATTATGATGTCAGGCAAATATCCAGAATCTTTTATTTTTTTAACAAGTATTTTAGCAAGGCTGTGTGCTTCTCTAAAACCCATTAAATCACATTTAAATGAGGTGCGATCAGCAGGTGGATATTTATTCGCAGTTGCCATTGACATAGAATATATTCTCATTCTGTAAAAAATGTTTCGGGAACATTTAGGCAGTTCACTTATGTTGGGCTGATTTGGCTACGCCTGACAGTATCCTTTGAATTCCTCTTCGGGCATTTTGTCATAGGTCACTCATGGGAGGCTATATGATTACAATATCTTTGAGGAAAGACGATCATCGTCATGTTACACTGAACGATTACCCACGTTGCAACAATGTGCTTCGTCTTTGTGTGGGGAATCATTATATGCCAGTAATGCAAGATTTTAATAAGTTAATGGGGGACACATGAAACTAATTATTTTATCAGATACCCATATTAGATCGGGGCAGTCGCTGCTAGAGTTGTTGCCGGATGATCTGGTCACAATTATCAAGAACAGTGATATATTGATCCATGCAGGGGATTTTGAGACACTGGAATGTTACAATGAATTGTCAGGTTTAGGAGACCTTGTGGCAGTCCACGGAGATACTGATGTACCTGAATTGATGGAACTTTTGCCTGAAAGGCAGGTCATTGAGGTTGAGGGTGTCAAGGTAGGGGTCATTCACAAAGGCCAACTGACATCTGATAACCCGGACGGGCTGCGCTATCTGGCAAAAGAGATGGGTGTGGATGTTCTGATCTTCGGGCATTTCCACCATCCGATCATCGAGGATTTTGAGGTACTTCTGCTCTCCCCGGGCAGTGCGATCGTGCCTGGAATTGCTGAACCCAGCGCCATAGAACTTGACATATTTGAGGGTAGGGTAAGGGGGAGGGTGATAAGGTGTGATGGGGATGTGTGCAGTTATTTTGAGTATGAGAGGAAGTGAGTTCGAGTGGATCAGATAATTTCATAAATATACAGAATAAATTACATATATTTCGATTTTTTTAAAATTCTGAAATTAAAATTGTATAAAGAAATAGCAGAAAATACAAGAGAAGAACGGGAAATAAGCAGTGATCAATGACGGTTTGGATTATTAGCTTTGTAGAGATCCTCTTTTCAAAATTCAAACATCAAAATCAATCAAGTCGTAGCAATATTTTGATTGATGACGGTATCGCCCAAGCAGTTGGAGTAGCATTGACAGAGAAAATAAAAAAGAGTGAGTTACTGTAATCAGGGAATGACAAAGTACAAATGCTGTCTACCAAAGCAGTTGTATTCGAGATAAAATAAATCAAAAGGATGTGCTTTCAAGATTAGTTGGTATGCTAAATCCAAATGTGCTACCTTTTCCAACTTCACTTTCAACCCAAACCTCACCGCCATGCATTTCAACAAATTTCTTGATAAGTGCAAGGCTAAGACCGGTACCCCCATACTCTCTGGTACTTGAAGAATCCGCCTGAAAGAAAGAGGTGAACAGTTTATCCTGATCCTCTGGTGAAATGCCAATGCCACTGTCCTTTACATAAATATGCACAAAGTCCTCTGATATTTTTCCTCCAATAGTCACAAAACCTCCTTGCTCCGTGAACTTAATGGCATTGCTCACGAGGTTGTAAAGAATCTGCTTGAATTTTATTGTGTCTGCTTTTATGATAGGTGTTTCAATGTCGATGTTACATGTCAGATCAATATTCTTCTGTGATGCAATAGGTATCATCAATGCTTCTACTTCATCAATAGCATCGGATACAAAAAATTCATTAATATGAAGTTCCATCTTTCCAGCTTCAATTTTTGAAAGGTCAAGAATATCGTTGATCACATCCAGCAAGTGTTTTCCGCTTGAATTAATATTGTTCGCATATTTTGTTTGTTTATCATTGAGCGTTCCGAAAGTTCCCAACAGTAACATTTCAGAGAATCCGATGACAGCGTTAAGGGGTGTGCTTAGCTCATGGGTCATATTTGCAATAAATTCGGCCTTGGATTTGTTGGCAGCTTCCGCAGCAAGTTTTGCATTGAACATTGCATCTTCTACTTGCTTGCGAATGGTTATGTCCTGCATAGTCCCAAACATTCGAATGGCCTGACCGGTTTCATTAAACGTAACTTCGGCTTCCTCATGAACAGTACATTCTGAGCCATCGAGCAAAAGAAGGCGGTAGTCAATACTATACGGTTTATGTTCATATATTGCCTTATTTATATTATCTTGAACAAACAACTCGTCATCAGGATGGACGAACTTTAAAAAATCCTCATTGGTATCCCCGAATTCCTGGGTTTCCATCCCAAGGATGTGATATATCTCTTCTGAGAATTTTAACTTATTGTTAACGATGTCCCAATCCCAATTGCCAAGATGAGAAATACGCTGTGCATTGGCTAAACTGGCTTCACTCTTACGTAGAGCTTCTTCCATCTGCTTCCGCTCGGTGATGTCTATCACCGAGGAATGGTAGCCGATCAGTTTGCCTTTTTCGTCCTTGATTACGGATGCAAGGCTCTGCGCGATAAATGTAGAGCCGTCTTTCCTTTTTGCAAGGTAGTTTCCTTCCCACTTGCCGGTCTTGTTGAGCGATTCGAGTATCGGCAATGCATCATCAGGATTAACAAAGAAGTACGGAATCGGGTGGCCGACAACTTCCTCCAGACTGTCATATCCCCATATTTCCACGAATGCAGCATTTGCATGATTAATTATACCGTCAACCTTGGAAGTGCTATTAGCGGAAAGCGATGACTCGAATACCTTGTTTTTCAACAGCAGCTCTTCTTCAATTTTCTTGCGCTCGGTGATATCTGTGAAGAAACCTACATTACATCCTCTTCCATTTATCAAGACATTAGTTGTGTTAATATCTGCATATAGCGTTGTTCCGTTTTTTCGCAAACAGGGTCTGGATGACGATAAGGTTTTCTCTCCTCGTGCCTGGCTCTCAAATTCAGAAATCGCACATTTCAGATCATTTTTCTGATGAATGTCAAGTACACTCTTTTGCAGCAATTCTTCTTCCGTATAACCTAACATTTTGCACATAGCTGGATTGGCAAACAGGAATTCTTTTGTTTCAATATCTGCAACAAGTATCCCCTCGGCAGTACCTTCAAACAACGCTTTGTATATATCTTCACTCTCCAGTAGCCCTTTCTCGATAGATAAATCACTCATCATCGTCCCCCCACAATTGCTCTTAACTATATCCCCGACTTGCTGTGCGTTGAAGATCCCAATCTTCAAAAAGTCATAAACGAGTCGATCAAGAGTAGAAGAAACAGGAACTCTTGATCTAATAGATAGGTTGTTGTCGTTCAGATATAGCCCAATCCCGTTATAATCGGCGTCTGATGCGTAAAATGGACTGAGGTCTCAAAAGGGACAACGGCTTTAAAATTGTACAAAGCCTTTTGAATGGTATAAAAAAGAAGGTGGATGACATATCATGGCATCAGTTTCAGGATAAGGGGCTTCTGCGACTTGCTGTGCGAAGGATGAACTCGAACCCTGAAAAATTAAAATTTAAAAACAGTGGCATTTTCTTAGATACCTATATCCCCGACTTATTGTGTGAGACCATGGTATCATGAAAAATATGAATTATACAAATAATTCTTTATTCCGAAACCTTAATAAATGATTAATCATTATAGATATGTGCAATGATTAATCGTGATAGATGGTCATTGCCCATAAAACCAGGAGGAAAGAAGAAATGGACACATACTACGCAGGATCTACAATGGATGAAGAAGACAGTATCCTTGAATGGACAAATAGAGGACTTAAAATTGATGGAAACGGAGCATTCATTGCCACCCTTACAGTATCCATTGCTCTGATGGCCTTCCTCAGACTTTCATCTTATGCTAACCTCTTCTAAGTAAAGGAGCCCTCCGTAAGACCGGAAACTCCTTTATTTAATTAGCTTTTTATTATTCTCCATTTTAGAAATTTATGATCACAAGCAACTGATAGCAATTCTACCCTTTTTATCTTCAAGCTCATTTTTCGAGTTACTTTTTTTCCATCCGACGATGACTTTGAACATTCGCATCCTCGACATAAGCCCGTAATATTTCAGCAACGCTCCATGCCTGGGAAATACATCCACCTGGCCTGTGTGGGAGATCACCATCAAATATCTCGGAGATACTTCCTATTCCACCCTCATCAAGATGAGATCCAAAATGGAGTAACAATTGCCTGCAATATTCCAGGCTTGAGGGAGATCTGTCGTGCACCTTTGCATATGCAGTAACGAATGGTCCGAGTAGCCAGGGCCAGACCGTGCCGTTATGATATGCACGGTCCCGGGAATCCCTGTCACCCCTGTATCTTCCAATATACTGGCTGTCAGCCGGTGACAAGGTCCTCAGGCCATAAGGGGTTAAGAGTTCTTCACCTATCTTTTCAACGATCATTTTCTCCTTTTCAGGATTAAGCATCGTGTAGGGTAGTGATACTGCAAATATCTGGTTCGGCCTGATGGATGCATCTTTACTGACAGACAGATCCTCATTTACGGAAGCGCAATCATAAAGGCACTTCTCCGTCGGGTTCCAGAAAGTTTTAACGAAATTGTTCTTTGCCAATTGAGATATTTCAATATACTGCTTTGTATCCGCACCTACCACTTCCCCCAGCCAGTTGGCAATACAGAGGGAATTGTACCACAAAGCGTTTATCTCGCATGCTTTCCCAGCCCTCGGTGTGATCTCCCTATCACCGATCTTCACATCCATCCAGGTAAGCTGACCTTCATGCTCAATAAGTCCATCCTCATCCATACGGATTCCGTATAGGGTACCTTCAATGTATTTATGGATCACTGACCCAACCGTATCCCACATTGTCATAACAAATTCGACATCCTTGGTATAGGAATAATATCTCCCAAGGGAATGGATGAACCAGAGGGAAGCATCAACTGTATTATAGTCAGGAGGAGAAAGACCGTCATCTGAAAAACGGTTTGGTATAAGGCCTTCTGAACATTGTTCAGAAAAAGTGGTCAGAATATCTTTTGCATCATTGAACCTTCCTGTTACAAGAGTAAGTCCCGGAAGCGAGATCATCGCGTCCCTTCCCCAATCCGCAAACCAGTGATAACCTGCGAGGATCGTTTTTGAACTGGTGGAGTTGCGTTGCACGATGAAAGAGTCTGCAGCATTGACGAGCTGCTTTGCGAGATCACCAGTCAAATTACAGCGATCCTGCAGAGATCTTTGTCTTGAAAGTTCCCTTTCGTGTTCAGAATTAACAAGTTCAGGATCGAATTCCAGGTTTTTCAGGATAGAATCCGAGGCTACAACATACATTTCACTTACATGATCCGATATCTGTCTTTCAAAATGACCAGGGTTATAGAGATCTTCCTGATAAGCTTCCCCTCGTTCACGTTCGAGGCTATATTCTAAATTATAGTACCAGTGTGGTTCCTGATCATATTGCATATTGGATCGCAGATGCAGAAGACCATCATCCGTCCCCAGCTGAACTCCTGTGGTACCATACACTTCACTAAAACTGATATCATCTGCCCTTCTAAGCTGGTGGAAATCCCTGTTGGTCACAAGAGGCAATATACGGAAAACGATGTCCTCATTATCAGGATTTAATAGTTTATACCTGACAATTGTGGTGTTCTGTCCATATATCATGAAGATATTCTTTATCAGCTTAATGTTCCCGATCCTGTACTCAAAGGTTGGTAACGGAGAAGCAGAAAAATGCTCGAGATATTTGAAACCTGAAGGATACACTGTATCGGGATACCTATGGACTGCAAGACGATGGACCACATTCCCAACAATGATCTCTTCATCAAGGGAAGAAAGCAGCACCCTACGGTCAACCGGAGGATTTGCAGAAGCGATCAGGAGACCATGGTATTTTCTTGAATTCTCACCAATAAGAGTAGATGATGCATATCCCCCGATGCCGTTCGTGATCAGCCATTCCCGGGAAATACCAGAAGCAGGATCAAATTCACCATTATATGTTACATATGGGGACATACGAATTACACCTTAAGATATATTCAGTTCGAACTTGATCTCTTTCACGCTTCTTTTAATTCGTTCAGAAGCAGAGCATTCTCGATAAATAGTGCACAGCTCCAGCCTAAAGGTCTGGCCCATGCAGCTCGCCCAGTGGTTTTATCCACCTGCTCGGATAAGAGACCGGTGCTGGTCGTGCTTCTAATTGTCCATTTTATGTATTCAAGTGCCTTATTCACCAGCAGGTCATATTCATCATCCTTATTCCCCAGTGATATGGCAAGAGTGAGCAGGGCACGGGAAAGCCATAATGTTGTCACTACCCACGGATTACCATCGATATAATTGTCATTTTCATAACGTTTGATCCCAAAATATCCATTGACCGGAACCCTGAGAGCACTTTCAATATGCTCTATCATTGAGAGTATCATGGCCTTTTCATCAGGATCGTTCGATGAAAGAAGAGCAAAAGGAATGAACGTGCCGATCATGCTCGAATCTACGGTTCTGTGGATATTGTTGTCAATAATACCCCGGGAAAAATAACCTTCCTTAAGCCACAGTTTCTCAATGGTTTCCTTCCTGACCAGTTCAGCCCTGTCGAACCATTTTTCTGCAAATATCTGTACACCATTTTCCTTAGCCAGATGAGCAGCACCTTTTAGACCGGCATAGATAGCAGCATTCGTATAACTGAATATACCTATTTCGGATTCCCACAGGCACCTGCATGGATCATGAAGACCTTGGACGGTCCTTCCCATCAGATATTCTGCACCCTCACGCACCGTTTCCCACATGGTTTCCAGAAATTCAGGTCTTTCAGCCACTTCCAGTTTCTGGTAATGGTGATCGATTGCATAAAGCGTTGAACCGGTCTCATCGATCTGCGTGGAATCATCAAAATTACCCCAGGAGGGAGCTTCCTTTCCATCCAACCAGTACCTCTGGAACCACGAACCATTAGGAAGTTGTGTTCTTTTGCACCATTCAAAGAACTTTGCCGCAAATTCAGGATAGCCGGCATTCAACAGAGCAAGAACGATTTCCACCGTATCCCGGTTCCAGCAGAACCCATATCCGCCACACATCTCAAAAGCAGGATCGAACTCCGGAGAAGCTACAAATGATCCCTCCTCAGGGTCATTCAGTAAGTTCAGAGAAAGTAATGAACGAACGTATAAGCTATGGACCTCTTTTTTGAAAAGGGGATCATCTTCCAGTACAGATAAGTCTAAAGCTCGCTTTTTTGATAACCATCGAACTGAGCGATCTTCAGATCCATGCATTATGTCAGCAGGGGACTGTTCCAGAACATCAGCCAGCAGGTCGTATATCGACTGCCTTTCTGAAGCGATACCGATAAACAGTGTGATCGTGGTACTTTCACCAGGCAGGAGGTTGAGCTCCCATCCAATCGAATTGTCCAGATCACCGATATCTTCAACATTTTGCTGGAGTTGTCCATCTTCCATATCACTTATGGCACTTGCCACCCATCCATTCTCCTGTATCTTACCAACCTGCCACTCCTCAAATCCCGGAGCACTTGACAGACCAATGTAGAAGTTCTGCATGTATTGAACAAGCAGACCGGCATCCAGATCACAGAAAGCAGAGTTTCTCCGATGGTTTTCTCCGGCCTGGAAATTAGAATAATAATAAAATTTGCCACTGATATGCTCTTTTGATGTGATCCCATACTTCCGTACAAGGACCGGCATATCCTGATGCATAAAGTCATGAATTGATACTTCGATGCCGGAAAAATGGGGCAGATGGGTTGTGATTACATTCGTATCATCCACATATTCCTGTTTTGAGGTCCATTCAGGAGAATCCGTCCATAGCAGACCCCCATTTGTGTAAATGCAGGCTTTGGACTCTCCAATATGTTGAGCCCAATCTCGCCGTGGGTAAAAAAATCCCAGTAGATTGCCTTTCTCACCCATTGATACAAGCAATTTATCATTGCCGAGTATAGCATTTGGATGCCTGATCAAATATATCTCTCCTTTTCAAGGATCATTCTTTGTTCATTTCAGCCAGTTTCCTGAAAACACAGGATTTGAAATCCAATAATGCTGCAATGAAATTTATGGCTGCATCATAGGGTGATGTATGGATACTGAAATACGAATGTACATCTCCATCTCCTAACCATTTTGTACTCATGTAGTAATAGTGATCAGATGTAAGAAGATGCCTCCATATGTTGATGAGCTTCGGATCATTCGTTCTTTTCACGTAAGGTCCAAGCCTTTTTGCCTCTTCGAAGCACCTACGCTGCATGTCGTTACCAAGCCATGCACTTGTATCCCTCTCCATATCCGCCCATGAGATCGTGTTAAAGTCCCCGACATCTACCTCTCCTACCGGTTCGTACTTCTCGACGATCTCAGAAGGAGTATTGAACTCAAGACCTTTGTTAAGAACCTCACCAGGTAAAGCCCTGAGGAAATCAAAGATACCGGAATCGGACCATTGATGCTCACCAAAGGTCTCGTAATCCATGAAGATGTTCATACAATCTCCTTTTTCTGTGGATGCCCAGTGTGCCCACTTGTCAGCAGTTAATGGATACTCTTCCCACCATCTCGCTGAGAAACGATAACCGATATCATCACTCATCTTATAGTTCCTGAGAAGAACGGGTAGGGCACAATCCTTTGCTTTGTAGACATGATTGGGGGATCGGGTGTCCAACAGCTGATCAACGCCTTCTGTAAGTATGGCTTTGTAACCCATGGATGAAACTGTTTCAGCAATACTGTTATTGTAAAGGAGTTCTGTGTTCCTGAAAACCTGTGGTTTTACACCAAGCAGGTCTGAAGTAAGCTCATGATGTTCCTGGACCTCTTCCCGAAACTCATCCTTGTCATCGAAAAGACTTGCAAGAGAATGATAATTGGTCTCATCGAGAAATTCCACCCGTTTTGAGTCTGCAAGTTGGGTGAAAACGTCAAGGACATCAGGATTCCATTTTTCGCACTGGCTTAGAAGAGTTCCGGTTATTGAAACACTGAACTTGAAATTGCCTTCATGCTGGTCAACGAGCTCTGCCAAGAGGGTCGTGGCTGGAAGGTAGCACTTGCGGGCAACCTTCTCGAAGATACTCCTGTTTATTGCAACATCGAAATACCTTTCAAAACCTTTAGAGTCATCCGGCCAGAACCACTTCAAACGGTACGGTTGATGGAGCTGGAAATACATACATACGGACTTCATACCTTCACTTCCAGTATAGCACGTTTAAAGTCCGAAATTGCGGAGAAAATATTGACTGCCTTTTCATAACCAATATTCTGGTTATCAGACCCCATCTCCAGCAATATTTCGCTTTGCTGAAAGTATCGGTAGATACAGTTCAGTTTTTCATATTCAGGAGCACCTTTTATGGACTGGATGATCTCACCGATATTTATCAGTTCATGCAGGTACAGGTGCTGAGGGTGATTGCCCAGCAAATTATGCATCCCATAGCGAGAAGTGGACTTGTTCATGATAGATGGAAGTTCCTTTGTCTTAAAATTCTTCAAAGCTTCTTCAGGTGTTATCATGGAAATTCCATATTTCTCAAAACTTGCCGGAAGATCGATGAGGAATTGAAGTATATCGCTTCTGTTCTGCTGATGGGAAAGGATGGAACTGTATTTGAAATGTAATGTGGTCACATCGCCTTCCATGTTGGCTATCCATGAAGCAAATTTATCAGCTATCAAAGGATAGCTTATCCATTTCTGATCTGAAAAGCGGATCTCTATATCTTCACTTAAGGGTATGTGACGCAACAACGTCGGTATATGATTATCATAAACCTGGTTTGGATCATTTCCATACAATAGATTCTCCGAACCTTCTGAAATAAGGCACTTGAACTTCATCTCCTTAAGGATCGTACTGAGCTCCTTTGTAAGTATTAGCTCAGTATTTATAAAAGTCCGGGGATTAACATTGAAGATCTCCTTGATCTTATCCCGATGCATGGAGACCTGTTCTTTAAATTCCTTATTATCAGGGAAAAGGGATGATATGGAATGGTAATAGGGTGATGCTGAAAAGCCGGCACCTCTGTCTTTTAGCTCCTGAAATGATTCAATTACAGCAGGATTCCACTTACATTGATCTAAAAAGATCCCGGATATATCAAAAATATACTTTGCGCCGTTATCTATAGAATCCAGCAAAGCTTCATTCGTACGAATTATCTCCGGGACATTTTTTTCTAAAGCAGAGTACATTTTGGGCTGATCAAAATATGTTTCGAATTCCGGAGGGCGGTACCCCTCCGATGGCCAGTACCATTTTAGCACACAAGGAAGATGTACTTCTGAACAGATGCAAACCGACTGCATTCCCAAGCCTCCTATTTTATTATATTCTCGATGGCATCAGTATTATTGATCGCCATAATTTAGTTTTTGAGAGCATCAAGGTATGCTTCACTTGTTTGTTCTGCGATCTTGAGCCAGTTGTACCTGGTCTCGATAAGTTCTTTACCGGCTTTTCTCATGCCACCATTGGAGAGGTCATCAAGCACGTAATTTATGCCCCATGCAATAGACTTCGGATATTTGTGTACAAGGATACCATCAACGAAATTGTCGATTATTTGGACAGCATCTGTTGCAACGATGGTCCTTTCAGCATCCCAGCCTTCAAGAACAACGATCCCAAAAGGTTCGTTCCTGCTTGGAATACAGAGAATATCACATGCATTGATCCAGTCCTTAGCGGTTTCATCATCCACATATCCCAGGAAATGACAACTATCTGAAACATTTTCTGTATTTACGAGATGTTCGCAGTGAGGGCGCATTTCACCTTCACCAATAAAAACAAATTTCGTGTCCCAGCGATGATCCATCACTTCAGGGATAGCTTCAACAAGCATATCCGGACCTTTTTGGTAGCTCATACGTCCTATGAACAGAACAACCGGTGCGAGAGGATGAATACCTAATCTTTCTTTTACTTCACCGGCGTCAACGTCCTTTTTCATTTTGCCATGAAAGATACCATTTGGAATGATCGAGATCTTCTCATCGGGTATCTGGTACAGGAACTTGATCTCATTTGTAAGTTGTTGTGATGTAGATATGACCTTTATGGCTTCATAGCCAGCTTTCCATTCCCTGTGAGATATTTCCTCGGCTTCCCACCAGTTTCCATGTATGTTACCATTACGTCCCCATTCGGTACTGTGATATGTGAACATAAAGGGTATCCCAAATTCATATTTGATCCTTGAGACCACATTGAAAGGATGCCAATCATGTGCATGCAATATATCGAACTTGCCATATTCCTTCGTAACATCAAGGAATCTCGAGTACATTGAATCACACATGCTATCCATTTGCTGAACAATGCCTCCTGAGAGAGAATGGTCTACCCGATGATAGTGAACTCCATTCACTTTCTCATATGGTTCCAGTCCATTATTTCTGGTAAATATGTGGACTGAATGTCCCTTCTCAGCAAGAGCTTCAGCAAGTTCGGAAACATGCGGAGCTATACCACCCACTTTTATCGAGTGTAAACTCTCCCAAGAGAACATCCCGATCTTTAAATTTTTCCCCATTTTTGATCAGATCCAATTAGTTTATAGTATTCATTAAATATTTTTATTAGTACTTAAGCGTATCATTCAGAACCATCCTTAAAATTACCCTGAAGATATTTCACAGCCGTTTCCGGAGGCATTGTATTAATGTATACTTCGGTATTTTTCTCAAAACCCGCTGCCTTCGTTGTAACCGGTTGAAGCTTTAAGTTAAAGTGATATCCAGGTTCATCTCTTAGTTGATAGAACATGTAATTATAAGGTATCTCACCCATATTGTCCCGGAGACATGAAAGAGCAGAACGTATTGCTTTTCCCAGAGAGTTCAACTGGTTCTGATCAAAGCCTGAGATATGATTTGTATGTATCTTAGGCAGGATCCACATCTCATACGGGACCTTTGAGCAATAAGGCGTTATAACCGTAAAATGCTCATTTTCATATAAGAGCCTCTCACTTTTGCTTTCTTTTTCTACGATATCACAATAAGGACATCTTGAAAATGATCCGATGACCTTCATTTCTTCCATTAATAACGGAGGTTTAATGGGCATTGCCATTAGCTGGGAATGTGTATGTTCCAGAGACGCACCTGCCTTTTCCCCCCAATTCTTGAACAGTGAAACGTATTCTATATTATCAATGGCTTCGTAGTGTATTACACGATCCTGATAGACCTTCATAAGCAATGACATCTCTTCATCTGAAAGATCAGGGATCATATTCTCATGCGAAGGTGTTTCAACAATAACTTCATGAAAACCATAACCTGGAAATACCTCATGATCTGAATTAACTTCACCTGCATCCGGAGCAAGTGCAGGATAAAGATTTGGCATGCAACGCACATCCCATCCTGTTACTCTTGAACTTTCGGAATCTTTCAGAATACTGCCATTTTTATAAACAGCAGTTGCAAGAGGTGTTTTATCTTCTTCGCCTGCACAAAAAACACATTTATTGGAGGCCTGTTCTTTCTTTTCTGTTTTGAACACTGAAGGTCTTTTACTTCTTCCTGGTGCTATTATGCAATATTCATCCAGAAAATAGTGCTTGCGTATCTCTGACATATTCCCCATCATCCCCAATATAGATATATTCAATTTCTTTTCATAAGAGCAATACTTTTCTTTTACAGGTCCTTAGCTCATTTTGGTTTTGTACCTGTAAGCATCTCATAGTATTGCTTAGTAGGTTCCTGCCAGTTCATATCCTTAGCAAGGAGATTTGCTTCCTGGCAGAGGAAGTTGTATTTTGTCTTATCATCAGTGTAAGTGTCTATGAAGTAATCCAGGGTAAGTGCATAATCTGCTATCGTTTCAAGATAGGCAAGATCGATATTATCAACTACCAACACCCCACCCATACCCATCACCAGACGCTTGGCAGTGCTTAACGCATCACTGAATCCACAAACCTTGCTGACAATGCTGGGAGTTGCTTCCTTTCCAGCTTCAAGGCCAGTTAACAGGAAAGGTTCGTACCGTGAGGGGAATATGCCGGCAATACAACCAGCCATGAATTCATCGACATTCATGTTGAACCCGCCATCATGATCTGACAACCACTGGGGATAAAGAACAGCAGAGACATACCTGTCACCATTTGGAAGTTTGGAACATTCAAGTCCCCTGCTCTCTATCATATTTTGGATCCGTAATTCTTCACCGATAAGTATATCTTCATTGAGCATGATCGGGAAATTTTCCGGCAGATTTGTTTTTGGACCATGAGCAGTTATGATGAAACACACAACCCTGTAGTCCCCATCAAGCCTACCGGCTTCGACCTCGATCCTTACCATCCTGTCAAGAAGGAGAAGTGAATCCAGTAGGTCAGGATAGCCTTTATTTTCAATTTCGATCCGTGAGATAGAAAATATAGGAATGATCTTTTCCGGAAGAAGCTCTACACTGTCATGGGCATTATAAAGTTTACTGGCAGTTAATTCCTGGATCTTAGTACGGCATTTTGACTTTTTATCCAATAATTCATCGATGTCCTCTATCTCAAGATCGATCCCATTCCTAACAACAATGGAATCAATACCATAGAACAATTTGATCTCTTTTTTTGTAGAATCCCCTACTGCAGTTACAACATCTGCATATGAGGACAACGACTCAAGAGTTGCCATATTCTTTGGAACCCCGTCTCCCCAGGAACCATCATTGTCACGTATTTTCTTTATAGAAAGGTGTCCTGCAACTCTTCCTGGAATAGTTGCATGATAGGTTGCAACTGTATTGATCGTAACACCGAGCTTCTTGAGTCTGGCAATTGCATAAAATACCCCGAACTCGTGGCAGTGCAATGAAACATACAATGTAGGCATCAAAGAACTGGCAAATTCGGATATCAGTTTATCTTCATAGACACTGGCAGTCTCCTCTCTGAGAGATACGAGAGTATGAACAAATTCAGATATTGCATATGAAAGATTAAGATAATGTGCATATTCGGTCCTGTTCCCCATATCCTCATATAATAAGGAATCAATGCCAATGAGGTCATAAGCTTCAGCCTTGATCTTATTTTCCAGACAAATATGTTCGCCTTTATATTCAACGACCACTCTGCAAAAATCATTGGTCTTGAACATCAAGTAAACAATTTCTATCTCTTTGATCTTTATGACTCCAGCAAGAAGTTCAATGCCTTTTACCCGGAGTTCGTCAATGATCGTTGAAAGTTCTTCATCGGGGACAAAATCTTCAAATTCACTCATATCTGTAATACGGTTCAGACCTTTGTTCCAATCCGAGCCACTATGCCCATAATAAGAACCCACAACGAAAATTCTTGGAGTCGATTCCTCTTCGATGGTCCCGTCTTCAAGCATTTGAGCAAGGTTATTTACTTCCGCATCAATAACATTCCATATACCGCCCATCTTATTGGACTTTGGACCAGCTTCTTCACCGGCAATAATAATACACTTACGTTCGATCACCAAGTACCCCCCGGACTTATTAATTGTTTATAGACATTGGCAATATACTATATTAGTTTTCGTAAAGTTATCGGCTCTGTGGAGATCATCAACCAAAATAAACACACGATCTTGGCTACACGTGCTGAATTATAGCTGAAAACTTGCAATATTAATGTAGAATGTAAGAATAAGTTTTTATCAATAAAGCTCAAAATTACTAATATGATCCCAAAACTTTACTTGTATTCCTTTGGTGTCTGGGTGCTGTTCATCATACCTGCCATACTAAATGGCATATCAAGAGGTCTTTATGCACCTTATACAGGTGAACTTCTTGCCCACCAGATAAGTTCAGTGATCTTCAGCACGATCATATTTGCAGTCACCTATGTTTTCCTGAAATATTCAGGTGTTTCGGGGACATCTGTGCAGTTCATTTATGTTGGCCTTATGTGGCTGTTCCTGACAGTATCCTTTGAATTCCTCTTCGGACATTTTGTCATAGGTCACTCTTGGGATCGCCTGCTCTATGATTATAATATCTTCGAAGGACGCATCTGGTTACTTGTGCTTATTGTAATAGCGACATCCCCCTGGCTTGCCAACAGGATCCTGTCCTAAAGTCCAGCAGGAGCTTGGAATCACCGATATTACCATTGATCTTATCAGGGAATGTTATCAGTAGTAGATCATGGGCCAGATTACGTGCCAGATGCTGTAGTCTGCGAGACGCCAGACGACAGGGGGCCAGAAATCCATACTTTCGGAAAAGGGTAATGGGGATCAGGTTACCTGCAAATATAAATATAAAAAGTCCGCATGCGAAGACAACACTTGTAAGCATTCCCATCTGTTACATGCCCATTATTTGCATAGTTGGTTCCCATAAGCTTGCAAGGATGGCAACTGCTACAAAGACCTGTGTTTTCCTTGCTCCTTTTAAGATCACCGTTGAGATAAGCCATGTAAGAGTTACCACTGGGATGAGGTGGTATAATATCTCAAGAAATATCCCGCCGCTCAAATTAACAGGAATTGAGAAAGGGAATACCACATGAATATTAGGCAATCGAAGGACTAATCCGACAAGTATCTCTATTATGGAAAAGCCGATCCCCAAAGCAATTGGGATGGCGAACCTCTGTCTGTTCGGGATATCCTTATCCCAAATCTCCGGGAAACCCGCTTTGGTGGCAAATTTTATACAGATCGAACCGAGAACAGCCACTACGATTATTGCTGACCATGTACCTGTCCATTGTTGTACTATGGGGATGAGTGACATCAAAATATTCCCAGGTGGCCTTCCCAAGTAGCATCAACATGACCAATCCTAAGAATGTCTGGTCAGATGTTGTCAGTTTATTCATAGCAGAAATTTATACTGATGTTTTACATAAACATATGTATTCATTTTTCGGCTCTGTAGAAATCCTCATTTGAATAATAAAAATAACCCTGACATACCTGTCAAGGTTATGCACTAATAACTTGAATTTAATTTCTTGGATCTCTTCAACATCGTGTGGGTAACTAAATTTATTTACACCTGCCTTTCAAGCGTCATGTAATTCAAATAACTAATGCAAATCGCAATCGAATGGATTGGAATGCCACATCACAATTAAAAGATTATACAGGGAAATTATCTATAATTGCGAATATTTACTTGCAGGACGTTAAAATTACCCACTCGATGTTAATGAGAACCAATTTCTTTTAGTTGATTCCAGTACTTTTTTGCCTTAATTTCTTCACCATATTTTCTTTTCAAGACAGAGAACATCGTTTCTACCAGATTTCTATTATGATACATTTCCTCATCAAATTCCCATTTCATTTTCCTACGGTACTTTCCTTTGATCTTCTTTCTTTTCATCTGTCTCAAAGGAATCATAGCGATTGATCCTAGTTTTTCCCTTGCAAGAGAATGTATATATTCAGAATCGTAACCCTTATCCATCACATAATAATTTGATCTGCGAGTTTTATGACATTGCTTTAGCAATGTCATCGCATGCTTTGAATCGTGTACAGGTTTTCCTGAGATCTTAAAACCAGTGACAAGAAACTTATTAGTATCAACAGAAATACTGGTTTTCAGGAAAGATCTTCGTTTCTTTTCTGTTCTCCACGAATAATAGTAACTACAATGACCACTCGTAAATCCACTCGAATCAATGGCAGTTATCTCAATCTTTTCACCATGAGAATAAAAGAGTTTTAGTGTTTGCTGTAGCAATCCGCTGAAATAAATAGAGTTGAGTCTTGTAATGAATTTATGAAGCGTAGTAAAGTGTGGAACTTCTTTAATTCCGATTCTTGATTTGACCTTATCCATTACTTCGACAAGTTCAACAATATCTCTATAATCTTCATTCAGATACTCTTTCAATAAAACCAATGTCAATAGCTGGTGTTGTGTATATTTTCTTTTGGAATACTTGCAACTATAGATCTGAAGGTGTGAGTTACCTGATACAGCTAGCGCTGCATCAACAAACTTTAAATATTTGTTAGACAAAACACATTCATCCCTTTTGTGTTTTCTGTGATACGTAATACTCAGGGGATTAATCCTTTTTAAAATTTTATGTGAAAATTAAATAGAAAACCTATCAAAATCAACATATATAGACTGGAATTGGGATTATATTCCAACATCATGTAACACATTCCATAATCTTTTCAAATTGGATTAGTGTCCGAATATCGAGGATTTCTACAGAGCCCATTTTTCAACTATTTGGTCGATGGCTGTGGGTCAATCAGAGTAGTTGATTGTTCCAATATGCTTCATTTATCTCATTTTTCCTTACACATAATTCTGTACTCCGAAACATCAATAAACGATTAATCATTATATATATGTGCAATGATTAATCGTGATAGATATTCATTGCCCATACAACTAGGAGGAAAGAAGAAATGGACACATACTATGCAGGTTCCACGATGGACGAAGAAGACGGTATCCTTGAATGGACAAACAGAGGACTTAAAATTGATGGCAACGGAGCATTCATTGCCACCCTTACAGTATCCATTGCTCTGATGGCCTTCCTCAGACTTTCATCTTATGCTAACCTCTTTTAAAGTAAGGGAGCCTTCCGCAAGAACCGGAAACTCCTTTATTTTATCAGCTTTTCATTATTCCCCATTTTACAAATTTGTGGTTACAAGTAACTGATACCAATTCCGCCCGAAAATGTTCAAGTATATGTTACGGGCAGGTACATTTTCTAGATTATATATATATATATATATAATGTATGAGCTATGCTCAGAATGGTACCAGTAGTCTTGAAAAAAGAGTTATGCTTTTAAAGCGAAAAGCTAATTTGATGATCTCACCATTTACTTTAGCATTTCAAGCTTCCATTTTGCATTTTCTCTATAATGCCATTATCCTTTACTGAATAAAATAATCTTTTTTTGGAAATGAAAGATACTTTGTTGCTCATTTTCGAAAGCATAATGTACCGGACCAAGCCCTTTGAAATAAATGATCAAATGAAAAATGGGTGGTCTCAAATTGAGACCCGAAATTCTGCTTTACTGAGGGTAGGTTGCTGACAAACTTGACCCATCTATATTAAATGTGAACGTTAGTTCTTTAGTTTTGTACTTAACTTCATTGGAATAGAATGTCAATGTTCCCGATCCATCGGTCAGCCCGGAATCAACATCTGTAGTAGCACCGGTCCAAGATCCAGATACTGTATTACCTGCTACATCATTTTGTATGGTCACAACTGCCTTAGCAGAAACAAATAGATTTTTGCCTGCATTTCTTGTTATGATATCCACACTATCAATAGATATTGTATTTTCGAGTGGGTCCGTAGCATTGGTTATAGTCACGGTAGCGCTGG
>NZ_JAGSOI010000051.1 GCF_023684405.1 Methanococcoides seepicolus
GCTATTCAAGATGCAATCGATGGAAAGCCATTTGTTCCAACGATTGTTTGATTTTAGGATTGCAAATTAATTTTTTGTATTAGAGTTGATAATACAGGATTGACGATAGTTAGGCTGAATAGTTACGAATATACTAAGTTCATTTTCTGTCAATTTTTGAAATATCATCTCAGCCATTTCTCTATCTGATCCAGCAAAAGATAGTGCAAAGTCATATCTTGATTCGAAAAAAATTGTTTTAAATCCCAAGGTTTGAGCAAATTTACTCCAAATTATGTTTCTTAAGAAGAAAATGAATTGTGGATCTTCGATTGTGAAAATATTAGATAAAGGGTCAAAATTGAATAAATTCTCAAATTCTGGGTGGGCATCCATGAACTTTTTAAGGTATCCTTTTTCAACAATTTGGCCAACACTTGATTTTTGATCAGTATATTTTCTAAGTTCATCTTCAATTGAAATTGACCATGATTCTGAATTTGTAACCCAATGAAGAATATGAAGATATGGAGCTCTCCCAGTTTTGTTTAATTTAGGACCTGATGCAAATGACTTTGTCGTAACCATGTATCTTGGTGTCATTCTTTCATAGACTGTTTGTTTTACGACTTCTAAGCTTACAAAAATATTTCTAAATTCATCAGTTTTTTCCAATAAATCATCATATAAACATGTTTCGTACGCTAACATTTGAGCTAAGTAAAAACTTCCATGAGATTCTTTAACAATTTCATTTTTAGAAGTAATTTCAATATTTAGTTCTTTCTCACCTTTTTCTAAGATTTCTTGAACTTTTGATTCTGGATTTATTTCAAATTTAATTATATCTATTCTATTTACCAAATCTTCTGCAAATCTGATTAAAGTTTCTCCTGCACGATTGATACCAACAATAACAATTTTAGTATCTACTACCTCTTCATCAGCTAATGTTTTTAAATAATCAGCAATCTTTTCCTTTAATTCGGGTGACAATCTGTGAAAATCATCTATCAAAACAGTTCCTAAATTTGTCTGTCCAATAATTTCTTCTATTCGTTCTAAGTCATTTTTTTTTCGAGCAGACAATTTTTCAGTAATTTCGTTCATACCTAGGTAATTTAATGCTTTTACAATTGCACAGGTTTTACCTATTCCTGAAGGTCCTTCTATCACAATTCCTCTACCCGGTGTCCTTAAAGATAAACAAATTCTATTATATTCAACAGGTTCAACAAAAGTATATGTTGGAACACCAGATATCTTGAATACTTCTTCCATTCCTAAAGTTGTCATATTTGCTCCTAAAATCGTTATATTGCGTGCTACATTATAAAAACATTTGGATATTCATTTTAGTTTATCATTTTTAGTTCATATGTTCGGATGGTGAGAATACCAACAAGCTCATAAATTCCCCTGCCCAATTCAACGCAGAGCAAGAATGATCAAACTAACACCTGCAATGAAACAGTACTATGATGCAAAGAAGCAACATAGTGATGCACTTATTTTTTTCAGGATGGGGGATTTCTATGAATCCTTCGGAGAGGATGCAAAGACCATTGCAAAAGAACTTGAGATAACACTTACAACGCGGGGCAAGGACATTGAGGGTGAGAAAATGCCCCTTGCAGGTATTCCCTACCATGCTCTCGATAATTACCTGCCGCGGTTGGTAAAGAAAGGCTACAAAGTAGCTATCTGTGAGCAGCTTGAAGACCCTAAAAAAGCAAAGGGCATTATCAAGCGTGGGGTTGTCAGGGTCGTAACGCCCGGCACTGCCATTGATACTTCGATGTTCACGGACCCGTCTAATAATTATCTCATGTCCGTTTCAGGTGGAGATGGAGATTACGGAGTCTCATTTTTGGATGTTTCCACAGGCGAGTTCCTGACGACACAGTTTGCTGATACGCCTCCTTATGACAGGATAGCCAGTGAAGCTGCAAGGATGCGACCTTCAGAGTGTATAATCTCACGGTCGATGTTCTCTGATGAAAGGCTTGTTGAAAGAGTGAAGGAGCTCAATGTGCTGGTACATGAGTTCAAGGATGAGGCTTTTGACATTGATTCTTCGAGGAAGCTTCTTGAAAGGCATTTCAATGTCTCCACACTAGAAGGAATGGGCTGTGCCGGCTTACCATATGCCACATCTTCTGCGGGAGCGGCACTTGATTATGCGTTGACCACCCAGATGAGGGAACTCGGGCATGTAAGTGAGTTGAGCACCTATTCGGATTCTGAGTTCATGATGCTTGACTCGATCACCCTGAGAAATCTGGAGATAGTCAAGAACGTGCGTGGGGAAGGGAACGATACTTCCATATTGAAGGTGCTCGATGATACCAATACACCCATGGGTGGCAGGTTGCTTCAGAAATGGCTTTTGAAGCCTCTCATCAATGTCGATTCCATCGACCACAGGCTGGATGCGCTGGAATGTCTGGCAAATGATACCATGCTGAGGTTCGATGTTCGCTCTCATCTGTCCTTTGTGAAGGACATAGAACGCCTTATAGGCAGAGTTGTTTACGGTAATTCAAATGCACGCGATCTTATCGCTTTGAAACGTTCTCTTGGTTCAGTGCCACAGATAGTCGAAAGTATGGGCGATGACCCCGGATGTGAGATGCTCAGGAATATCCGGGATGGTCTTCTTGAGTTTGACCAGCTTGAAAATATTGTAAAATTGATCGATGATGCCATCGTGGAAGAGCCTCCTGTAAGCATACGGGAAGGCGGGATGATCAGGTCCGGCTACAATGAGAAACTGGATGAGCTTAAGGGTATGTCCACTGGCGGAAAGACCTGGATAGCTTCGTTCCAGCAAAAGGAACGTGACAGGACCGGTATAAAATCGCTTAAGGTCGGCTATAATAGAGTGTTCGGATATTATATAGAGATCACAAAGGCCAATATCGCACAGATACCTGATGATTATATTAGAAAGCAGACAATGCGGAATGCTGAAAGGTTCTACACTCCAGAGCTTAAGGAATGGGAAGGTGTCATCCTTTCCGCAGACGAGAAGATCACGGCGCTTGAGAATGAACTGTTCACTGAGATAACTTCCAATATTGCTTCCCATGCGTCCGATCTGCAAAGGATAGCTGTTCTGATAGGGCAGTTGGATTGTACTGCAAGCCTTGCGGAAGTTGCAGTGAACAATAATTTTGTAAGACCTAACATAACCTCCGATTGCAAGATATTGATCCGTGAAGGCAGACATCCGGTGGTAGAGAAAACCGTGCGTGGCGGATTCGTGCCCAATGATACGGAAATGGATTGTGTGGATGAGCAGTTCATTTTGATAACAGGGCCTAATATGGCGGGTAAATCCACTTACATGCGTCAGGTATCCCTTATCATTATTATGGCACAGGCAGGTTCCTTTGTTCCGGCTTCCCATGCTTCTATCGGTATTGTGGACAGGGTCTTTACAAGGGTTGGTGCCTTTGATGACCTTGCAAGCGGGCAGAGTACCTTTATGGTAGAGATGGTGGAGCTTGCCAATATATTGAACAATGCAACCCCGAAGAGCCTTGTGCTTCTTGATGAGATCGGCAGGGGTACGAGTACTTATGACGGTTATAGTATCGCAAAGGCGGTGGTCGAATATATACACAATAAGGGCAGGGTAGGTGTACGCTCACTTTTTGCGACCCATTACCATCAGCTTACCAACATCTCTTCCAGTTTGAAAAGGGTGAAGAACTATCATATTGCGGTGAAGGAAGATGGCGATGACCTTGTTTTCCTCCGAAAGATCGTGCCAGGTGCCACTGATAAGAGCTATGGTATCCATGTTGCAAGGCTTGCAGGTGTGCCGCACAAGGTGACACAGAGGGCGAAGGAGGTCCTGCAGGATATTGAAGATGAAAGTGCCATCAGCAAGGAAAGCGATTCGAAGAGGGGCAGGAAGAAGAAGTCGGCACAGTATACCCAGTTAATGCTGTTCGATCCGGAGGGCTCGTCTGCACCTGTAGCTGAGCCTGACCCGGTTGTTGAGGAGCTGAAAAACCTTGATGTCAATAGTATGACCCCCATCGAGGCATTGAACAAGTTAAGTGAATTGCAGAAAAAGGCAGGTAATGGCGGGGAATGAAATGACCGAAGATAAGGGCGGTAAGATACGTGTTCTTGACGAGGCGACTATCAATAAGATAGCAGCAGGTGAGGTCGTCGAGCGTCCTGCTTCGGTGGTCAAGGAACTTGTGGACAATGCAATAGATGCAGGGGCTACTGAAATTCGGGTCGAGGTTGTGGCTGCCGGGACCGAGCTGATAACTGTCACCGACAATGGAAGCGGAATGCCTCGTGAGGATGCTGTTCTTGCTTTTACGAAACATGCTACCAGTAAGATAATTCAAATCGAGGATCTTGAGGAGGTTCTGACCCTCGGGTTCAGGGGTGAAGCCCTTTCTTCCATTGCAGCGGTGGCCAAGGTTTATCTGACGACTCGGCAAAAGGAGGAGATCGCTGGCACAAAGGTCGTTATAAGCGGAGGGTCGGTAGAGAATGTGGTGGAAGTGGGTGCTGCTCCGGGTACAAGTATCTCTGTGGAATCGCTTTTTTACAACACCCCGGCAAGGAAGAAGTATCTCAAAAGTCTGCGAACAGAGCTTGCACACATAACCGATATCGTTACAAGGCATGCATTCGGGCATCCTGATATTTCTTTTACTCTGATCAGTGACGGGAAGGTCCTTGTACGTTCCCCGACATCCGGCAATGTTCTTGATAGTATTATCCACCTTCTTGGAGTCGATATTGCAAAGAAGATAATCCCTGTGGATTTCAGGTCGGATATTGTGAACCTCTCAGGTTATATTTCCAAACCGGAAGTTACCCGCAGCGGAACTGACCAGCAGTTCTTTTTCATAAATGGCAGAGGCGTATCCTCAAAGAGCATAAGTAATGCTGTGAGGCTTGGATATTACAACCTCATTCCGAAAGGGCGTTATCCGGTTGCAGTTCTTGATCTGGGACTTGATCTGCGTGAGGTCGATGTCAATGTGCATCCCGCAAAAAGGTATGTGAGACTTAGTCATGAACGTGAGGTTTCTGATGCGGTCACTCTTGCTGTTGAGAACGCTTTGAAGGCGGATGATCTTGTCCCAAAGGTCTCTTTACCGGAAAACAAACCGGTACAGGCTGTTTTCAGTGAAGAGAGCAAGACCGGTACTGAAGTAATATCCACTGAGGGAGTGAGTATGAGTGTTCCGGTAGCAAAGGAAGCTGATGAGCCCTATCATGCCAGTGCAAGGGATACTGAAAAACGTTTGAAACGCTCGGAAAGGGTACTTTCAAAGACGGAAAAGAAGCCCGACAGAGCACCCACAGGTCTTGATAAGGCGAGGATAGTGGGGCAGGTAAATGAGCTTTACATTATCGTGGAACTTGAGGATGGGTTTATGATAGTCGATCAGCATGCTGCACATGAAAGGGTGATGTATGAACAGATACGGGATGGCAACAGTTCTGGGTGGCAGGAACTTATCACTCCTGTGATGCTCGACCTGACATCTAAAGAAAAGGTGCTGTTGGATGAGTATATCCCCCTCCTTGAAGAGATGGGATTTGCGATATCCGAATTCGGTCCTAACAGTTATGTTGTGACATCCATTCCTTCCCTTCTTGGAAAGCTGGAGAATACCGAACTGATCCATGACATAATCATGGATGTGCTTTCCAGTGGCAAGGTGAAGAGGGATACAGGTATGTTCGATACTCTCTGCAAAACAATGGCATGCCGTGCAGCTATAAAGGCAGGAGCAGGCTGCAGTATGGAACAGATGGAGAACCTGCTCAGGCAGTTGGATATGGCTGAGAACCCATATACATGCCCTCATGGGCGTCCGACTGTGATCTCATTTACAAAAGGGGAACTTGACAAATTGTTCAAGAGGACAGGATGAGTCTTTGGGCTTTTAGCGGTAACTTTTATAACCAACTAATATCGAATTACTGACAATGTCAATTATCGATCCAGTTAACAAATCAAAGGTCCCGCAAGAGTGGATCAATAGATCAAATATACCCAGTGATGAGCTTGAAGAAGGCATAATGAGCGGTATGCTGGTGGTTCTTAGTGATGGTTCTATTCTGAAACGAGGGTATACCACAGGTACAACTGCAACTGTTGCTGCCAAGGCGGCGGTGTTGTCACTCAAGAAAGAGATAGATCATGTATCTGTCTCGACACCTGTTGGACTTCGTGCCCACACGGATGTGAAAGCAAAGGATGGGCATGCTGTGGCAGTTAAATTGAAGAACGACCATGAGTCTGATATTACCCGCGGGCTTGAGTTCGTGGCAAGGGCAGTGGAGTCGGACAAGATCACTATAACCGCAGGCGAAGGTATCGGTATCGTTACAAGAGGCGGTCTTCAGTCAAAAAAAGGCTATCCTGCCATCAATCCAAAACCAATGCAGCAGATAATGGAGGCTGTTGCGGAAGCTGTGGAAGAGATAGGTATCAAGGGTGCCAGTGTGGAGATCTCCCTGCCCAGAGGTGCTGAGATCGCAAAGCAGACTCTGAACAGTCGCATAGGGGTTGAAGGCGGTATCTCTATCCTTGGAACCACCGGTTTCGTTGAACCCTGGAATGACCATCTGGGTGAGATGAAGAGTGACCTCATACGTGATGCTGCAAAAGTGGTTCTCACAACAGGTCGTATCGGTATTCGCTATTCTACAATGCTTTTCCCGGATTACACGGTAGTTCTTGCCGGCAGTCGCATATCCGAATTTATGGAATCAGCTACTGGCAAAGTGGCTATCTGCGGCCTTCCCGGTCTTGTCCTTAAATGGGGAGACCCTGACATGCTCAAGGACAGCGGGTTTGCTACTGTCTCAGAGATGATCGAAGTGGAGCCTGAAGGGGAACACATCAGGCGCGCCTTTGAAAAGACAGTCGAAAAGGGCAAAGGTGCACGAATTGTGGTCGTGGACAGGGACGGCACAGTTCTCATGGACAGCGGGGAACAAGAATGATAATCGCGGGTGTCGGTGTCGGACCGAACATGCTGACATTGGAGGCCATCGAAGCCATACGTAATGCTTCGGTAGTGTATGGTTCAAAGCGCTCGCTCGAGCTTGCAGAACCATATATTGAAGGTGAAGCCCATCTTATTAAGGACTACAAGGCTTTGCATGAGCTGCCAGAAGATGCTGTTGTTCTATCGACCGGCGACCCCATGTTCTCAGGGCTTGGTAAATTTGCAAGAGAAAGCGACAGGATCATTCCGGGCATCTCTTCGATACAGGTCGCATGTTCACGTTTAGGTGTCAGCCTTTCCAACATCACTGCAATAACTGCACATGGCAGAGATCCTGCTCCTGCAAGGAAAGCATTTATTCAGGAAATTGAACTGGGCAAGAATATCTTCATGCTTCCAGCAGACACTTTTGGTGTTGCGGAAGTAGCCGAAGTGCTTAAAGAGATGGGCGTTGATGCCAGGCTTTACGTGTGCGAGAACTTTGGTTATCCCGAAGAACGCATTGCAGGAGGCACTATATATGAGCCGCCAAAAGCGATGTCAGTGCTGCATTGTGTAGTTGTTGTAAGGTGATGTTCTCATTTTGTTAAACACAACCAGCGTATAACCCAATTAACTAACATAGAGCATCTATAACTATTTATATAACAGTTTCTTCTTACCTATGTCTTAATTCAAGTTACCTTGATTTAAGTTATTTAAGTTAGAAAAGGAGTAAACATCATGCATATATTCGAGGGTTTCTTGCCATCACCATGGTGGCAACTGTGGTTTGTATTCTCTATACCGGTCCTATTCTTCGGTATGCACAGGCTAAACAAGCTTGTATCTGAAAAGCGCGAGCTATTACCATTATTGGCAGTAGCGGGAGCATTCATATTCGTACTTTCATCTTTGAAGATGCCATCTGTCACGGGCAGTTCATCACATCCGACAGGTACCGGAATGGCAGCTATCCTCTTTGGTCCTGCTATCGCAGCGGTCCTGAGTACGATCGTCTTGCTTTACCAGTCAATTTTCCTTGCTCACGGCGGTCTTACAACACTTGGTGCAAATGTTGCATCAATGGGCATCATTGGTCCTGTTTTTGCATATGTGATCTATAAAGCAGGCATGAAAGCTAACATCAATTTCTATGTTGTTGTCTTCCTTGCTACAGCATTTGCGGATTGGGCGACATATGTTGTGACAGCCACACAGCTTGCGCTGGCATTTCCGGCAGAGGTCGGCGGAGTGGCTGCTTCACTTAAAGCGTTCTTGCTTGTGTTCGCTACAACCCAGGTGCCTCTGGCTATCATGGAAGGTGCATTGACAGCTCTTATCTTCAAGTATGTTATACAGGTCAAGAGCGATGCTCTTGTAGAGCTCAATGTCATCACAGAATCAGTTCTCAATAAGATCAAGGGGGCAAGCCAGTGAAAGGCGAGATCATATTTGGAGTGATAACAGTACTGTTCGTAGCATCATTCATGTATGGCATGGCAGCAAATCCGGATTCCGAGTTTGGCGGTGCCGATGGTCAGGCAGGAGATGTAATTGTAGAAATTAACAGCGAGTACGAGCCATGGACAGAAGACTCATGGATAAACTCTATTAAATTCGAGCCACCAGGCGGAGAAACTGAAAGCTTGCTCTTTGGACTTCAGGCAGCGTTCGGTGCGCTGGTCCTTGGATATTTCTTCGGTTACTACAAAGGTAAAGGACAGTCTAATTAAGACTGTTCTTTCCCCTCCTTCGTTTTTTCTTAGGGATTCTTTTTTATTTTAGTTCTTTCTTCTCTAAAGAAAAAACACAAAACGAATGTAACGGTGTGAACATAATATGATAAATATTCTTGATGATTATGCACTTGTGAGCCCCTTAAGGTATCGTAACAACTGGCTTAAGATAGCCATTGTTATGTTTGGTATTCTTGTAGGAGTTTCCTCACAGTCTTTCATTCCACCTTTTGCTATAGCATTGTGTATGAGCTTCGCAACGGTTCATTTTGGGAAGACTTCGTTTAAATTTTATCTGAAAATATTATCTGCACCTGCTGTTTTCGTGTTGTTAAGTGTTGTTATCATAGCCTTCTTCTTCGGTTCAGGTACTGAACTCTTTGGCTTTGATATTTTTAGTTACCATCTGGGAGTGAACACAGGCGGTCTTGAAATGGCATTGTTAGTGTTTTCGAGAACACTTAGCGGTATGTCTTGTTTGTTCTTCCTTGCACTGACCACCCCTATGGTGGAACTATTCTCAGTTCTTAAAGCTACAAAATTGCCGGATTCTTTTATTGAGATATCCATGATGATGTATCGATACATCTTTGTCTTCCTTGAAGTTGCATGGGGTATCAAATATGCACAGACGGTCAGGCTTGGGTACAAGGACTGGCGAACATCCCTTAATTCACTTGCAATGCTTTCTACCACACTTTTCATAAGGTCCTGGGAACAGGGAGAAAAGATATTCATCTCCATGAGTGCCCGATGTTATGATGGCAAACTTATTTTCTTTGAGGAAAAAAGACCGATCAGAGCGAATGAGCTAGTCTTGACCTGCACTTATTTTGCTGCGGTATTGGCACTGTGGTATTTAACAAGAATTCATTCTATATTTTAAGGTCTGTTGAGGTTAATAATATGATATTGGAAACTAAAGGCTTGAAGTATTCCTACCATGACGGGACCCAGGCCTTAAAAGGCATTGATGTAAAGATCGAGAAAGGTAAAAAAATAGCTTTTGTCGGAAAGAACGGTTCCGGTAAATCAACTCTTTTCATGTTGCTCAATGGAACCCTTAAGCCAAAAGAGGGAACGGTCTACTTCCATGGGAAACCCATGGAATATGATTCTAAGTCCCTGCGTGAAATACGCAAAAGTGTTGGCATTGTTTTCCAGAACTCAGATGACCAGATATTTGCCCCTACGGTATATCAGGATGTAGGGTTTGGACCTACCAATCTGGGTCATTCAAAAGAAGAAGTTGAGAAACTTGTGGAAAAAACCCTTGAATATATCGGAATAACCGAATTCAGGAACAAACCTCCTCATCATTTAAGCGGCGGGCAGAAAAAGAGAGTGGCAATTGCAGGTGTTTGTTCAATGGAACCAGATGTGATGATCCTTGATGAGCCTCTTGCGAACCTTGATCCTGTGGGTGCGGATGAGATCCTTGATCTGTTGAATGAGTTAAATCAAAACAACACCACTATGATAATTTCCACCCATGATGTGGAACTTGCATACAGTTGGGCAGATTATGTTTATTTCATGAACGAGGGTAATATTATTGGTGAAGGTGCTCCTGAAGATGTTTTCAAAGACATGGAGCTTTTAAAGAAATCTAACTTAAGGCAACCCCGTACACTTGAAATATACAATGAGCTTGAGAGAAGGAACCTTGCAACTCGTAACAGGTTTCCTACAAGTGTTCCTGAACTTGTCCATTCCCTTAAACCACCTGAACTGATGTGGATAGAAGTTTCTCCTGATGTCAAGGAAGGTGATGTTGTGAACCTTGGCATATTACATGGTGAATATGCTATCAACAGCCCTTATGAAGCAGTCAATGCAAAAGTGCTTCATATTCATCCGGAAGGACATGCAATTGCAGAAATGACACGGCATGGTATCAAGTCCGGTGGCATATTCATCTATGATATGGACAAATATGATGCTGGTCCTTTCAAGAGGATACTGGCTGAAGAGGATATCGATTCCATCGGAGCTATGGGCAAGAAGAGCAAGAGCCTTGCGGAAAAGCATCTTCTTGATCTTCAGATCACATCAGGTGTTATCGATAAGTCCATCCTTATGGCACTTTGTGGCAAGAGATCTATGATACTGACCTCAGGTGGAATGATCGAGCATGCTGTCAAACGTATTGATGAATATGCAGAAAACAGTGGAATTGCTATACAGTTGTCTCTTGTAAATTCTGAAAGGGAAGAGCTGGGCATCTAAGCTTCTTTTCTTTTTTTATTTTTACTTTTCTATGTTTCTTTTTTTCAAGAATTTGTGTATTCGTTCTTTTTAATGGGGTCAATATTTGTAAGATGACCTCCCTTCTTTTTATTGTAATATTCGTTTTACAAAAATAGCTTTGAAGGGGGCTTAAAGCTGTGGTTGATCATGGGGATGAAGATTGTATTCGGTGTCAGCGGTCATTTGCAGAAATGTGCAGCGAGATGGTCATAAGAGATTTTATGACAAAGGACCTTGTAACCATTTCTGAAAATGATAGCATTGACCAGATCCTTGAAACATTTGATAAATATCATTTTCACACATATCCGGTCGTAAATGAAGATAATGTCCTTGTGGGAACAATTGATCGGGATATTATATTGAAGATCCTTCTTGTACACAGGGCTCCCCGAATAGAGCACACTCACTTGAATGCAGTTGTTTTTCAGGGTGATACTGCAAAAGCTATTATGCTCTCACACCCGGTCTCAATATCTCCGGATGAACATCTTTGTGATGCAGTGGATATGATGCTCAAGCATAAGATCGATCGTTTTTGTATTGTTGACGATGGAAAACTGGTTGGTATTATTTGTAAACCCGACATTATAAAGGAAGTGTATAAATTAAGGGGTTCGGATTGAATGGAGGTCCTTCTTCATATTTTGCTCATACTTCTACTGGCTAAGCTTTTTGGTGAAATATTTGAAAGGGCAGGTTTTCCTTCAATTCTTGGGGAACTGCTTTCCGGTATGGTGTTAGGCACACTTTTGATACATCAGGGATCAGAAATACTGAAGTTCCTGGCTGAAATGGGAGCTATCTTCCTTCTGTTCACAGCAGGTTACAAGGAAGTCCATCTTCGTGATCTGAAGGAGTCATCTGCGAAAGCTTCTGTTGCTACAGTAGTTCAGATATTCGTTGCTTTCTCTTTTGGAGCGGCACTTGGTGCGTATTTTCATTTAAGTGTTCTTGAAAGCGTTTTTATAGGAGTTGCATTCAGCCCGACAAGTATCGGTGTTGTTGTCAGGACTCTCATTGACATGGATTATCTTTCGAGCAAACCAGGTTCCATGATGCTAACATCATCTATATTTGATGATATCATAGGGATATTTCTTCTTTCCATTGTAGTGACCATGGCAACCTATGAACACTTCCCCTCAGGGGTGCAAGTTCTAATAATATTGTTGAAGATGGTTGCCTTCGTGGCGATCATGTTCTTCTTAAGAAAATGGGTCTTTTCTAGGCTCTTTGATCAGATCCATAAGATGCATGTCAAGGAATCGATCTTTGCGTTTGTGATAGTGATCGCACTTTTCTCTGCGTACCTTGCAGAGGTCTTTGGCCTTCATGCTGTGATAGGTGCGTTCATTGGAGGGGTAATGCTCTCAGATGTTCCCCATGCGAAGATCGAGCATGTGCAAAGTAAGGTTACTGGGATTGCTTATGGTATTTTTGTTCCTATTTTCTTTGCATTTATTGGAATTTCCCTTAATATCGCCAGCTTACAAACAATAGGCCTCTTCTCCATACTTGTTGTTGTCCTTGCTCTTTCAGGAAAACTGATCGGGGGTTTTCTGGGAGGTCGCCTGATAGGTTTTGATAATTATGACAGTCTTATATTCGGAGTTGGGGTTATGCCAAGGGCAGGGGTGGAACTTGTATTGATCTCTATTGGAAAAGAGATGGGGATAATAGGGGATGAAGTGTTCTCAGCAATTGTCTTGATGGTGGCGGTATCAATTTTAGTTTCACCCGTCCTCCTTAAGAAGGCCATACAGTTCAAAAACAGGGCAAATTCGAACAATACTTAAACTCATCCGTCTAATAAGTTATTAAAGAAGTTGATCATTAAAATTGGGGGCTATGTATGGGATCAAACATATCGAAAGAAACTGGCAATAAATCGGGGAAAAGTCCGTTGGAAAAAGTTCTTGACAGGAAGGAAATACTTGAAAATATAATCGATCATAGTCCTGTTATTGCTTTTTTATGGACCGCAGATAACACTCCTGAGGAAAAGTGGCCAGTGGAATATGTTTCTGCAAACGTGACCCAGTTAGGTTATACTGGGGAGGATTTCATTTCTGGAAGACTTCTTTATGCTGATATTGTTTATGGGGAAGATTTGGATCGAGTTGAAAGGTCTCTCGAAAAAAGTCGTGTGGAAGGTAAGAGCTTCTTTGATCAGGAATACCGTGTCGTTCTGGCATCAGGTGATATTCGCTGGGTCGATGAAAGGACATATCTCCAGCGGGATGAGAATGGTACTGTGACCCATTATCAGGGTACTATTTTTGATATTACTGACCAGAAGAACAATGAACTGTTGTGTGAGAAAGCGTTGAAGGAACAAAAGGACCTTGAGGATATCATCAACAATAGTTCTACGATGGTCTTCCTTTGGAGGGCGGAGGAGTTCTGGCCGGCTGATTATGCTTCGGATAATGTCTCAAGACTTGGGTATAGTGCAGAGGATTTCGTACTTGGAAGAATTGTTTATGGGGATCTGATCCATCCGGACGATTATAATGCTGTTAAAGACGAGCTTGACCAGAGGTCCAGGGAAGGATATGATGATTATACCTAGGAGTATCGCTTATTGACAAAAGCAGGGGAACTGTTGTGGGTCAATGAGAAGACCTTTATCAAAAGAGATTTGAACGGCAATGTAACACATTTCCAGGGAATTGTTCAGGATATCACAAAACAAAAGGTGAGTGAGATCGCATTGGATGAGGCTCTGGTAAAGCAGAACGACCTCCTTTCAAGGAAACAGGCACTTGAGACTATCGTAAATCATAGTCCTGTGGTCGCTTTTCTTTGGAAGGCCGGTGAGGATGATGAAAAGGAGCTGTGGCCGGTGGAGTTTGTGTCGGATAATATCACTCAGTTTGGCTATGATGTGGATGATTTCCTCTCGGGTGATCTTCTTTATGGGAATATTATCCATGCTGATGATCTGCCTGAGGTGCAGCTCGAACTTTCGGATATATGCCAGGAAGGTGGGAAGATGTTCGTAAAGGAATATCGTATATTGACCCGTTCAGGCGATATCAGATGGGTGGAAGAACAAACTTTCATACAGCGGGATGATGAGGGTAAAGTGACCAATTATCAGGGAGTTATCCTGGATATAACAGAACGCAAGGGAAGTGGTTGCTGATCGGACATCTCAGTTTTGTCGGTAGGATAAGCTAAATTGAAAAAAGGTAGAGTGCGAAGTCAGTAAGCGACTTCGTACCTGAATCCAAATTCAACGGCGTAGTCAAGGAAGAAAGCCTTTGTTGGCTCTACTTTTATAATGACATTGTCCGGGTTCTTTGGTAGTTCCTTCATGAACGGGAATTTTTCTAGCATTAACTGGAATATCTGCCCCAATTCTGCTTCATCTGTCACAAATGATGCTTTGCCTTCCATTTGAATGCCTGTGATGTTCATTACATCAGATCCGTCTTCATCGACTGTGAATGCGACGTTTGGGTTCTGTTCGATATTACGGAATTTCCTTGTGGTATTCCCTGTTCCGAAATAAACGACCGGGCCAGCTGATGCAAAAGCCATGCTGTGGACCATTGGTCTTCCTTCCGGGCTAACGGTTGCAAGGTTTAAGTATGGGTGTTTTTTCAGGTATTCATTGATCCTTTCTTTTATCTCTAAGTCACATGCCATGGTAGTACCTCCACAATAGTAAGATGATTCATTAGTGGTAAAAGAAAATTGTCTGTACAGTTATTTAGCTTTACCTAAATGGACATTGGTGGGGATGGCGCAAGTTCTCTTTTGAAACTGATGGCAAATCAAGAAATACTATTGTAACATATTTAATTTGGAGTGTGTGTTTCATTGAGATATGAAAATACTGATATCGAGTCTGTTTTTGCTGAAGTCGGTAGTTCCAGATCAGGTCTTTCTGAGACCGATGTGAAAAAAAGGCTACAGGTATCAGGTTTTAATGAGCTTCAGGAAAAAGTGAGGATCACACCTTTAAAAGTACTGTTAAGGCAGTTCACTAATTTTATCGTCTGGGTCCTTTTGGCAGCGGCTGTGATCTCTCTTATGATAGATGAGGTTGTGAACTTTGGTGTCATCATCTTTTTAGTTGCTTTTGTTATTGTTCTTGGTTTCGTTCAGGAATATAAGGCTGAAAAGGCCATGGAAGCGCTTAAAAAGATGGTGCAGCCCACAACTCATGTTGTCAGGGATGGTACTGTGGCAGAGGTTCCCACCCGGGATGTCGTTGTGGGGGATGTCCTTGTTATGGAGACCGGTGATAAGGTCGCAGCGGATGCTTTTGTTTTTGAGATAATGGGGTTGAAAGTGGACGAATCCGCAATAACCGGTGAGAGTTTTTCGATTGAAAAAGGTATCGGGGATCTTATTTTTTCGGGTACTCAGATAGTACACGGTAAGTGCAAAGCAGTTGTAACAGCCACTGGTATGCAGACCCGGTTAGGTGGTATCGCTTCTATGATACAGGAAGATGAGGTTATGACCCCTCTCCAGCAAAAGATCAACGAGCTGTCAAAGCATTTAGCTATCATTGCTCTTGTTGCTTCTGGTCTCACTTTTGTTCTGGGTTATGCCACAGGTGCACCGTTCGAAGAGATGCTTATCATTGCTCTTGCACTGGCAGTGGCTGCTGTTCCTGAAGGGTTGCCCCTTACTATGACTATAACGCTTGCCTATGGTATGCATCGTATGGCAAAACATAATGCCATTGTCAGGAGGATGCTGGGGGTTGAGACCCTGGGTTCCACTACTGTGATATGTACTGATAAGACAGGAACATTGACGAAGAACGAGATGACGGTGGAGAAATTATTTGTCAATGGCCAGTTCTTTGATGTGACTGGTATCGGGTATGAGCCCGAAGGTGCTTTTTTAAAAGATGATGTGGAAGCAGATGTAAGTGAGAACAAGGCGCTTTGGACTTTGCTTAATGGCATATCCTTATGTAATAATGCTTCGCTGGTCCAAAGGCACGGGGAATGGGAAGTTTCAGGTGATCCTACCGAAGTATCACTTATTGTCGCTGCAGCGAAAGCAGGGTTATGGAAAGATGATCTTGAGGTGGAATATGAGAAGGTACATGAGATCATGTTCACTTCTGAAAGAAAGCTCATGACAACGATCCATGAAACCCCTGGGGGCAGGTTGGCATTTTGCAAAGGGGCTCCTGAATTTGTTCTTGACAGATGTGTTTCGATAGAGATGGATGATGGTGTCCACGATCTGAGCGATGCGGACGTCAAAGGGATACTTGATGAGAATAATGGGCTTGCAGGTTCTGCGTATCGTGTGCTTGGTGTTTCTTATCGCAAATTATCTGAAGGTATGGCAGTTGAGGATTCGGAGAAGGGCCTTATTTTCGTGGGACTTGTGGCAATGATCGATCCTGTGAGGAAAGAGGCTAAGGAATCGATAGCCCTGTGCAAGCGGGCAGGTATAAGGGTCGTGATGATCACAGGCGATAATGAGGAGACGGCTAAAGCCATAGGGAAAAAGATCGGGCTGATCGCTGATTATGACGGTTCTCTGGATGGTATGGATGAAAGGCTTCATGCTATTATCAAAGATGGTTCCATTACCGGAAGTGAGCTTCTGTCCCTTGATGATGGGGATTTTGATAAGTTGGTAGAGGGTATCAGTGTTTATGCAAGGGTCATGCCTGAGCAGAAGTTGAGGATAGTGAAGGCATTGCAGAACAGGGGTCATATTGTTGCCATGACAGGAGATGGTGTTAATGATGCTCCGGCACTTAAGAGGGCAGATGTTGGTATCTCCATGGGGATAAAAGGTACGGATGTTGCTAAAGAGTCCAGTCTTATGGTCTTGCAGGATGATAATTTTGGGACCATCGTGGAGGCTGTGAAACGTGGTCGTACTATTTATGAGAATATTGAGAAATTTACGACATATCTTGTTTCGAGAAATTTTACTGAGATAATCCTCATTATGTTGGGTATTATCCTTTTAGGGTTCGATCTTGTCCCCCTTCTTGCATTACAGATACTGTTCATTAATATGTTCGGTGAGGTCATGCCGGCAATAGCGCTGGGGCGTGACCCTGTGCGAGATGAGGTAATGTATGAAGGTCCGAGAAGACCTGGGGAGAAGATACTCAATAGAAGGAATCTGATGTTAGTGGTCAGTATAGCTGCTCTTATGGGGGTTGTTTGTTTCCTCGTGTTCGTACTTTCCAATCCTGCCGGTGATCTTGAGAAAGCTCGTACGCTGACGTTTGCAACGATAGTTAGTATGATCCTTTTCATTCCGTTCGTGTTCAGGTCATTGACATCTTCCTTTTTGAGTGTGGGTGTCTTCACTAACAAACTTATGCTTATAGGGGTGGCAAGTACGTTTTTGTTGACCATGGTTGTAATGTATGTAAGACCTCTTGGGCAGTTGTTCGACCTTGTGCCTTTGAGTTTGATGGATTGGTTCATTCCAATATCTGCTGCTTTTTTGACCATGGTAATGGCAGAGTTGGTCAAGAAGGTTTTACCGGTAGATCGGGAAGTCCAATGGAATAATTTTAAAAGAGATATTTGAATAATAATATAATTGAATTTGTTGTATTCAGGTGATCAGGATGAATTATATGTGTACGATATATGAGGGTCAAATGAACCGTTGGAGGTATCGGCTATTAAAAAGCGTGATAATTATGGGCGTGACCTTGTGATCTATAAATGTATTGAATGTGGTAACGAAGATATATATCCTGACCTATGATTGTCTTTAAGAAAAGCAACGACATCCCTTAATTGGGATGTCTGTTGTTGTTATTTTTCTTTTCTGAATTTTCAGAATGATGTATACACTTCTTCGTGTGGGTGTATTACAAAACCTTCGGGAGTGATGTCATATGGGTGGAGTTTCTTGCTGTGATTTGAACCACGCATCTTGAATATTTCCATGGTTCGTGTGCGGACGTTATCGTGCATGGCGTTATGCAGCACAACGGTACCGTCTGTTACAAAAGTTTCTACACCGAACCTTGCAGGGCTATTTTCATCTACGATCTCACATGTCATTAGTGAGGTAAGTCCTATTACTTCCAGTGTGGTGCTAAGTTTTAGCAGTTCCACACGTATCTTTGCAGGGTCATGGAGATAGAAGCTGATCGAGGTAGTGGAATCGATGAGGGCTCTTTTGGCGTTGATCTCTTCCTGTGTTGAGATGATCTGGTCCATCATTGAACGTGTGTCGAATGGTCTGACATCGACATATTTTTCCTGTGATGGGATTCCGATCTTGGTAGAACATGCATCGATGATAACGAGCTTTCCTTCGTCTTCGAGGGCTTGAAGGTCCCAGCCGAATTTCATTACGTTCTCACGTATCTGCTCTGGTCTTTCTTCGGTTGCAACGATTATACCGTTCTCGCCGTATTTTGTTATACCATTATATATGTACTGCACCGAAAAGTTAGTTTTTCCGGCTCCTGAGGTGCCTGATACAAGGTATGAGCGGTCACGAATGAGCCCGCCTCCGCATAGTTCATCAAATCCGGGAATCCCGGTCTTGACCCTATTCATTTCGTCTTCCATTGAGATCTCTTCAGAACCTGAACCTTCGAACATTATCTTTTCACTCCTCGCCTTATATAATGTACACGTTGTTTTGAAGTTGGTATTCCAAACGCATATTTTAAACAATTATAGGTAAATAACACGTATATGATGCTAAATAGGGTTTTTTGCTTTATTTATAATATACATGAAGTACATATAAATTTATTGAAGGTGGCTTAATAACGATTGGCTAAAAATGGACTTAAATGGTCCATGTGTGATAAATCGACAATTTACGAACTCAAATTGACCATATTTAACCCCTTTATATCAATTTGGCATGTTTTTCTTCGACATTTACCGTAATTTGCTTCGATATTTACTAATGCCTCGCTATAAATCTGTTAAATGAGACCACAAAAGATTTAATAGGCAATTCTCTTATTAGACAGATGTAATCCAATATGACGGGATTCAGAGGGTGATGATGACTCTTTCGGCAATGAACGTATTTGTGCATTGTTTGAAAGAATGATACTCGGTAATTCGTTTATCTTGATTCTGACTCACTAACTTATATACATTCAATAATGGAGGAAAATAATGAAAAGCTTTATAGCAATCTTAATGGCTGCTTTAATGGTACTGAGCTTTGTTTCAGTAGCAAGCGCAGCTGACACTATTGAGATTCGCAGTCCTGTATTCGATGCAGGAGCTAGCGACGATCTTAGTGCTATCGATGTTAACTACACCGATTATACAACATTCGCAGCATTCTACTACGATATTGATGATGGAATCGGTTCCGAAAAGATCAGTTTCGTAAAAGAGACCGGTAACACAATAACAGATGGCAACCTCGTTTACACTGCAAATATGCAGCCAGTATCATATGAATATGAGGGCTGGGCAGGCGAAACATTCGATAAGATGGGATTCCTTGCACAGGAATTTATTCCTGTAGATGGAGATGCACAGCTTCTGTCCAAATTGATCCTTGACGATGATGAGAAGTACACCATGCGTGTCGGTGAGACACTCGATCTCGGTGAGGGCTTTGCTCTGACTCCAAAGCAGATCGATGTTGAGGGTGACAAGGTATGGCTCGAGCTCACAAAGGACGGCAAGT
>NZ_JAGSOI010000052.1 GCF_023684405.1 Methanococcoides seepicolus
TCATCTTTTCACCATCTCAACAAGAGAGAACCATTTTTTATCATCGTTAAAGATATTCTCTACAGAAAGTCCTGCGGCTCCTGCCATTTTTTTGATGCCATCAACAGTATATTTATGGGAGTTCTCTGTGTGTATCGTCTCGCCCTTTTTGAAGATTATTTTCTCATTCAATATGGTGCTTGTTACTTCCAGATCCTTTTTTGCTTTCAGGTGCATCTCGATCCGGGAATCTTTCCTATTGAAGAATGCAACGTGCTCAAATTCCTCCGGATCGAAATTTGTCTTAAGATGATCATTTGCGACCTTCAATATGTTCTTATTGAATTCTGCAGTGATCCCCTGGCTGTCATTGTAGGCTTTCTCGATGATATCAATATCTTTTACCATATCCATTCCAAGGAGAAGCCTGTCGTTCTTGTTCATGACCTTTCCAAGATCGGTCATGAATTCAATTGATCTTGCTTCAGTGAGATTACCTATTGTGCTTCCGAAGAAACAGAAGAGCCTTTTCCTTTTTCCCGGCATCTTTTCAATATGCTCAAGGAAGTCAGCGGTGATCCCATGGACCTTCATTTCGGGATATCTATTCTGAAGATTACAAGCAGATCTCTCTATGGAATCTCTGCAGACGTCAACCGGATAATAGACTATTGTCTGGCGGACCTCTTTTGGCACTTCATCGAGGAATATTGAGATCTTTGAACAGTCCCCGCTTCCAAGCTCTACAAGATCGTTGTCCTCGATATCCTGTTTCAACTTTAGGGCAGTTGACCTAAGCAATGGGATCTCGATCTTTGGGGGATAATACTCTTCTAACCTAGTTATCTCCTCGAACAATTCTGAGCCATGACTGTCGTAGAAGTACATGCAAGGGAGGGTCTTAGGATCCGATCTCAGGCATGCCAGCAGTTCTTCCCGAATTGAGCTTTCTCCAATTTCTGGCATGAAATCTTCTATGATCATTGTTCGGGCACGCCCCTTTCAGAAGGAAGCTTGTTATTGCTCCATTCAAGCCATCCCCCATCATAGACTGCTGCTTCATCCCAGCCCATGAGCCAGGCGTTGAAGAAGGCCTCACTGCCCCTCCAGCCTGTTCCGCAGTAGAAGGCGTTGCGCTTTTCGGGAACTATTCCGATCTTCTCCCAGATCTCTGCAACTTCCTGAGCTTCGCTCATGGTGTGGTCCAGGTTCCTGTAGTTCTCCATGTGGTAGGCATCTGTTCCGCAATCTCCGAATACTGCTCCCGGTATCCTTCCCTTCTCCTCGATATAATGATAACCACTTATTTCCCCAATGTATTCTCTCCAGCTTCTGATGCACACCAGGTTCTTGTCAGGAGATGCAAGGATCTCTTTTGCTTCTTCAAGATCAACAACAATTTCCGGTCTTTGAGGAATGTCGATTCCAAAAGATACTCTATTATTTTCAGCAGGGTCCTTGGTGATGTCATAGCCTGAATCAAGCCAGGACTGAATACCACCATTGAGTATGCGAACATCCTTTACGCCGGCATAGAGCATGATGAATGCGCACCTCATTGCACCCAGATGGCCTGCGCTGCTTCCTGGGAACGGATCATCATTATTTGGTGAGGAGAACCTTCCATAAAGAATGACCGTTGTGTCATGTGTTATGCCTGCATCTTCGAAGACTTCCTTTAGTTCTTCAGGCGAGCGGCGATTCCAGTTATCCTCATATTCAAGGGAGGTCGTGTCAATGGATATTGCTCCCGGGATATGCCCTTTCTCATAATCTGCAGGGTTTCTGTAGTGAGAATGACATAACACGAACTTATCATTTTCATATTCCGGAGCGCTATTTGTAGTGATCAATTGATCAAGCCAATCCGCCGAGACCAGTTGACTATACCTTTCAAGATGTTCCATGGGCAGATCCTTTTCCGCCCATTCAAGAAAAGAGTTGTAAACAGTTACATCAGGGTAGCCGGCCTTTCCAAATTGCCTTGCCACTTCTTCTGTTCTATTCACGTCATACCCATAAATGACCAGAGGATCTTCCGGCAGGATCCCTTTATTCCTGACTATCTCTATCCAGTCAATATAGTGTAACCATTTATACGGCAGTGTCTTTGCACCCTTTATGTGCCCACCTTTTGCCTCCCCACCTTCTTTCCAACCATTATAAGCATCAATAGGCCTTATATCAATAACCTTATACTTATGCAAGCTCTCAGCTAATTCCTTAGTTGTGATTTCCCCCATACAGTAAAATTGATTTAATAATTATATAATATTTGTTGTTTAGGCAGTAGAGATTTTTATATTTTGGATTTATCTTTGTTCTTGCAGCACTTATACTGGTGCTGGGAACCGTGTGTATGATTGCGATTTCGGGGGATGTTCATGCTGATTCTGTGGTTTATATCGGCAAGGAGGCCAATAATATTGATGAACAGGCATTGGATGTTAAGTGTTCACAGGTGTTCATTGACAAGCAGAGCATAATGAGAAATATACTAGAATTGTCTCAATCACAAGTTGAAGAATGGGGAGTAGACAGAGGCACTTTCAAGAGGATAAAGGATAGGATTCGAGAGAAGAATTATATAAATTTGAATACGGATGCTGTGGAAAGATTGGTAGAGGGTCTTTCATCCTAAATCATTTTTAATATTGTAATAAAAATCACTCAAATTAATGATCGAGGGAAGATTTTGTTGATATGCTTTATGTTTAATGGAAGAATATGGGCTTCTCTAAGGGTTCTTTACACTATATGAAGAAAAATGCTATGGGTAATTCTCCGTTTAGTTTGAATGCTCATGTGAGAGAAAGCTTAGAAATGATAAAATACAAAGTTACCTGATTTGATGCAAGAGTATAAATTAGTTAATTAACTTTTTCATTCTATGAAAAAAATAATGGAAGAATACACTGAAATTGTAAATGATAATATCTACACTCAAAGTGGAAAGTGGTTCTGTGATACAGGGGTATTTGAAGAACTTAAAAGCTTTTGGCTTTCTGAATATCAAAATTTGGTTGATAAACTAGGAACAGAAAACAATGAACTTAGAACATATCACATTTGTCAAACCTCAAACGACTTGCAAAATATCATTGAAAGGTCATCTTTATTTGCAGATAGAATAATAATCCCAGACATGACTGTCCTAATGGGGATAGGACTTACAGCTGAACATTATCAATACACTCAAGAAACTGTTCTTGGTTTTTTATCCGTAATTTCTGAGTTAACTGATTGGATAAATGAAGGAATTGTTGTAGTTGTGCCAAATCGTCTAAATGGTGCACTAAATTACAGTATGGATCAAAGAGAAATTAAACGTTTTTTCAAAGTATATTACTACAAATACATTATCCATTGATGATGCAAAAAAGGCCCATGCACATGACATGTTGGTTTCCAGTGGATCTTACAAAGCTATTCCTTCTACGAATAACTCAATAATATGGGAAAATCTCATAAATATTATTGAAGAAGATGAAGCAAAGTTAGGTAGTGACATTATCAATATAGCTGCTATGAATTCATTAAGCCTTAATTTTTTGAATGATGTGCCATTTGATTTTGCAAAAGAACTTCGTGACAAAGGATATCTAGCTGAGTTAAGACAATATTTGAAAAAAAAGTTTAAAGATATAGAAGCGAGTCCAAATGATTCTGATTTTAAACATAAAATAAATGATATATCTATTGATATAATGGATGAAATCACTATGCATGAACATGAATGGGATGACATCCGAAAAGAGCTTAGAGACTCAATTGCTATAAAATCCGTGGCTAGTGTTGTTGCAGGTACAACAACTGCAGTTGTTACAGGGGGAATGCCATTATCTTCGCTATTTGGTGTAGTGGGTGGAAGCATCCCAATTGCAAGCAGCTCCAAGGATATATTAAGATATCTTAATAATCGCCGATCATTGAAGAAAAATGGTATTCATTTGTTCTTTGACCTTAAAAATGACAATTGTATTTGATAAAATTTGAACCTTTCTACAACCATATCAATCGAATGAAGGGGTAATCGTATATATAGATGAATATAATCAATTAAATTTCTCGAATCTGTTTCGAATCTGTATATTCATATCTTTTATCCATAATTCGATTTAAGTGGGAAACCAAATTTTTGAATCGATAACTATCATTTATTTGAGTATTTTCATTAAAAGCAGATATTAAATTAATAACTTGCTGGTCTGAAAGATGATCAATGATTGGTAGCATTGTTGAAAGCTTACTAGCGTTGTCATAGTTGGGACAATTTTTCACTGCATTGATATATGCATCTAACATTTGATTGTTTTTGAACAATATCTGCACAATTTCTTTAGCAGCACAGCTCCAGTCACAAGTGAGACCTTGAAATTTACCGATAAATCCATAGGGATCTTTTCCAAATCTCAATGGAATAATTGGGATTTTGAGACCAAAAGCAACGCCAATTTCTTGATCTGTCCAGTCACTATCATGAAATCCTTTTGTCATTAAAGCTACAAGTGTGTCCATTGAAAAAAGTGCATTTTCTATTTCATCTTGCCATATATGTATGGGGTGAATATCTTCATGTGCTACAAAAGCCGAGATTCCAAAAATCTCTAATTCATCTTTTAGTTTTGCAGCTTTTATTTTGTCTTCACTTTTGTGGCTAAGAAATACTTTATATCTTTTTTCTTCACCCCATATGCGACTTTCATCTTTTTGTGAAACACTTTGAGGTCTGCTTAATAATACACCTGAATCTGTTCTCCAATCGTGATCAGATAAAACTTCCATTTCAAAATGAACTTCTTCTATAAATTCATTTTTAACACTATGATGCTGATTTATGTCTTTTACGATTTGATTTTGTAGTCCTTCTTTATTTTCAATAGAATCAAGATACAGAGATTCTGGCAAAAACATATGAAGTCTGTGACCGTAAATGCCACCATCCAAGTTATCATAACTCGACCCTTCATCGACTTCTATTTGTGAGTTTATTATTATTGTATGTAGTAGGTCTTGATTTTTATGTGCATATACTTTAGAGAGTATAGTCAAATACTTCTCGATATTAGTTGAGAGTTTAAAATTCACTTTTTCGTCACTCATATCTATACACCAAATATTAATTGCAACAATAGTGGGTGGAAATCTGATTGATTTACATTTATAAATATTACTTCGTATTTACATTTTCCTAATATCTAAAAATTATCTATTTATGTCTAATGCCATCATCAGAACTTTAGAAAGAACCTCTCATACTAATCGAACGGATGTTGCCTAATATATAAGGGTGGGCAAAATGGTTTAGTGATATGTTCATGCTGATGGTGTTGTTTACATTGGGAAGGGAGCTAACAATATTGATGAGCAGGAATTGGATGTGAAGAAGGCTCAGGAGTTTATTAATGAGAAATTAGTTTATGATTTTATTTTGAAGCTTTCTCCTGAGAGAGCTAGAGAGATTGGTATTGAGCATAGAAGTGCATTGGCTTATTTGAAGAAAAAAGCAAAAATGGGAAATTGAATTTTAAGTCAAGTAATGTAAAAAAGATTAAATTAATCATCTGATGGTGGCATATTTTTATTAATTATTGTCTTTAAATAAGCCTATAACACTAGAGTATAACTGCCCTATAATTAGTATCCATCCACCAAAAATGAAGATGTATGTTATATTTCTGTATTGTGTCATAGTTTCATTACTACATAACATCATGAACAACGGCAAAAATATTCCTGTTAAAGAGAATATAAATAGACTACCAAGATTATCCCTTAAGCCCATTACTTCCTTTTTTGATGCTAACATATGCTGTTTATTTATCAAAAGGGATTTATAATATGAACGTTCAGCTTTCTTCTCTACAACAACTTCTAAATTAGTTTGATGTTTTTTCAACTCATACTTGTTACCTTCATTTTTTTTAACGAGAGGTTCAGCGGTATCAGGAAATTCGTGCAGATTCCGAACATCAGATAAATATTCCTCATTATATTTTTCAGCAAGTATCGTTTTGTCAATGTTTTCAAATTGTAGATAGTCAAGGTTGTTTTGAGTCATAGCATATAGTTCATCCAAACTATATGGTTTATCAGGATTTATTTCAAAGGCAATAAAGCCCAGAAATTTATTTACTAACTTTATTTCCATTTTATAATTATATTCACGAATATACGTATTTTTAGTCTCGATTTCTTTTTTAAGATGATCTATTTTAATTTTGTATTCAGCTATTTCTTTTTGTAATTGATTGACAAAAGACTTGTAATTAATAAGTTTAGTTGTAGTAAAAGCTCCCATTAAACCAACTATTGTTGCAGCGCTTTGTGCTGAAGCACTATAAAACCAATTAGGGTCAACTTGAGACACAATTAAAGTTTTATTGCTAGTATTTAGAAGAATATCTGATAAATTGCTAGTTAAATTAGAAATTAAGTTTGCAATATCGGATAAATTATAATTATTATTTAAAGCAACTTCTAATATATTTTGAATCATTTGCATCACAATTACAAATAAAACACTTAAAAGTATCGCTTATCATATATTCTAACAAGAAACCATAATTAAATAATGTGCTAGCAAAAAAGTCATTCCATTCAAAAAATGCAGATTTTATTCCTTTAAATGTTTAGATTTTGGTTGTGCGACTTTTCTACAAAATTGCGTACAAAAAAATAGACTTACCTATATCCCCGAAAGATTGTGCGGGGATATAGGTAAGTCAAAAAAACCGAACTCCCCAAATTTATTCTAAAAAAATATCTTTTTTCAAATTTTTGGTTATTTTTTAAGTCCGAATCTTACTTTTTGATTTAATTACATCATAACCAACCTAAAATTAGGGAAAAAGCCCATGCCTCCAGAATCACTCGCTATGCATAGTGCAGGGCAGTGATGCGAAGGTTGAAAAAGAGACTATGCCTTTAAGCAAAGCTCTCTTCAACAATTTTAATCTCATCTTCTGTTAGTCCATAGAGTTCATACACGAGACCATTAATTTCTGCATCTGTTGCATCAATACGTCGTTTAATCATCTCTTTGTCTGAACTGAGTTTCGAACTGTTGAGTTTTTTGTGGAGTTCAAGCATTTGCCCAACTAGATATACTGTTCGATTATAGCAATTCATGACTTCAGAGTTTGAGGTGTCTATTTTTACAATGGGAATGTTTTCAATATATTGGCGATTATAAGCGTAGTATCCTCCTCTAAAGGGAGTGCTCACTAATTTAACATACCAATCTACTAATTTTGAATTCAAAATACCAAGTATGAAATGATACGATTCAAAGGTTGAATCTTTTAGAAGAAGACCATACCCGCCGCCTCCCCCTCCACCACTTCCTACAAAATACTTATAGTCCTTTGCATCTAGAACAAACGATGTGAATTGGGCTATGCTTGGGGTGATTATTTTGATTTTTTCCATCTCATTCAAATTCTGTGATCTCCCAAAAGCATACCACTTTTCATGTTTCCACTTACCTTTTTCTCTGGATTCCAAAACTGGTTGATTATTCTTTAAGTATTTCCAAGCCAATGGATAATTATTTTTGAATTCATCTTTTCCAATTAATGTTGCTTTTCCATCTTCCATTTTATATGGGAATAGTATATATTTAGAGATGACCTTCGTATAATATCGCTTTATATCAACTGATCCTTTGCATAATTGATGCATAAGGGTCGGCTCAATTCTATGATTTTTACCTGTGGCAGCAGAACAAAATTGGTTATCGGCTGTTTTTTCTAATATAAAAACAGGATCTGCACCCGTGACTAATCCTTGATATATTTTTTCTGTAATATCTTGTAATTTTATAGGCAATTTAGTTAATTTTCGATATAAATCCGAGCCTTTTCCAACAACAAAATTCCATTCTTTACTTGTAACTTCTTTATGTGAAATTTCACCTGAAGTACAATTTTTAGATTTCTTCCATAAATCCAAAGAGTTTACCTTTTTAAAAATAAAAGTTCTTTGTTTTTCTTTATCAAGAAAAAGAAGACATGTATAAGTGGTCGCATTTTTAAAAACTTGCTCATGTCCAAAGTGAACAACTTGAGTTAGATTCTCCCCTTCTGAAATAATTTCCCTTATTGTTTCTCCATATTTAGCATTAAAAAATTTATGAGGGAGGATGTACCCCAAAACCCCATCTTTATTTAGAAGTGAAAGTCCTTTTTCTACAAAGACGACATAGATGTCATAGTTGCCTTTACTTGCAGATTCATATAATTTTTTGTAAAATTCAACTTCAAGAGGAGCCCATTCTTTCATTGCTTGAATTCTGATGTATGGTGGATTTCCTATAACTGCATCAAAACCTCCACTCTCAAAAATAACTGAAAATTCGCTTTTCCAGTCAAAAGCATTAATCCTATAAAAATCCTCATCACCGTTAAGCGTTACTTGAACACTAGAATAGATTTCAGGCCCAATTAAAGAGTTTCCACATTTGATATTATGATGCAGTGAGGGAAGTACTCTTTCTTGAGTGATTGTAAGTTGCTTTGAGATTCTTTCACCTTTTTCACCTTCAAGGACTTTCAAGAGGAGAGATAGTTTAGTAACTTCAACTGCCTGTTCATCTATATCTACGCCATATATGTTGTTTATCAGAATTCTCTTTTTTTCATCAGATGTAAGTCTCCAGTCATCCTTACTCATTTGATAAATTGGGAAATGATAATCGCTTCCTGCTGCCCTCTTTTTCCCCCTTCCCCTTCCCTTTTTCCTTGAAACTGGTTTTACAGGCAAGAGTTTTTGGACTTCCTTATCAGTTGCTTCTATACCGTCCTTCATAAGCGGCACAAGATTATCCATATACCAGTTTAAGTGCCAATCAAGAAGATACTGGTAAGCACCAATCAAAAATGAACCTGAACCACAGGCTGGATCAAGGATTTTTAGCTTCGCTACTTCTTTAGGATTTTTGTTCTCTACAAGTTTTCCAACTGTGTTCTTTGCAATGTAATCAACGATATATGTTGGTGTATAAAAGACACCACCTGCTTTTTTAACTTCAGGTTTTTCTTCTATCCTTGCCTGATGTGAAGCTGTGAGTCTGATAACTTTTCCTAAGAATTGTTCATAAACCTGACCAAGGATATCAGATGAGAATACAGAAAACTCATAAGGAGATTCGGGATAATATAACTGGCCTATTATCTGTTTGAGTATTTTATCATCAATATTAAGAGATGTTGTTAGTATATCGAGTTCTTCTGACCCATCTTCTTTTTTGAAGTGAAAGAGTCCTGAATTATATTTCTCATCTGCATAAACAAAGAGATCAATCAGGTTCTTGTAAACGTCTTTCCCTTCTGCTTTCTTTTTGAGTTGTTCGTATTCCTCAATGCCTCTGTCTTCGCAAATCCTCAAAAACACGATTCTATCAATTATTTTCTGTACTGCAAGATTCAATTCGCGAACAGACAAATCTTTATTTCGAAGTGCAATGTTTTTGGCAAGAATTTCACGCCATTCCTCAATCTCTGTCAGAAAGGCATTATCAATTCCCGCTGTCCCCTTTCCACCTTTTTTCTTCACAAGACTGTCTGCAAGGTCATCAAATTTTCCAGTAAAAATTGATTCTTTTGAAAATAATGACTCAATCTCATCCCATTTTTCGATATACTCCTTGTAAGTAAAATACTTTATTCGGCCTAATGAGGCCTTATCAGTTTTAGAAGGCTTTTTTGTGCAGTCAAATACGATTAATTCCTCAAAATCTGTAAGGATACTTATAGGTAACTTAGCACTCCAAGCATAACGTCGAAGCTGATATGCTGGTTCAGGATTTTCTTTTAGATTAACTGCTGGTTTCTTTGCCTCAACAAAGAACTTTCTCATTCCTCCAATCCGAAATGAGTAATCAGGTGCTTTTGTTTTTCCACCCACCTTTACAGCATCCTCATGGATAACTTCCTTGTACCGCTCATCGCGTCCTTTTCTATTGTCTACGTCCCACCCAAGTGCCTTAAAGAAAGGATCTATAAATTCTCTTCTTACTTGTGTTTCATTGTAAGATTGCGAGGTGTATTTTGCATTGTATTGATCAAAGCGTTCTACAAGTTTTATTATTTCTTGAGGAGCTGGCATGATATCACACTATAATATGAATTCTACTATTCATTAAGCAAATTTATACTGTAAAACAGTTTACTAATATATATCGATGTTGATTTTTATACAAATAGTCATTAATTTCAGAATTTCTAAAGGAATAATAATATTTCTTGCTCATAAATTAACCAAAAGCTAAATAATATACAGATAAGAGTAACAAATTGAACCAGCAAAGATGTGAGCATTGAACTGTTTGTGCAAGTCTTCCTCCCTCAGCATCTAGATATTTTCTAAAAGTGCATACTAACATCTCAGTAGGGTAAATCGATGAGAGTTTGTAGAAACTCAAGGAACTGACTAGAGATTCTTAATTTTACTTTTCTTTTTTTGTCGCATTAATATCTCTGACATTATTGGTTTTCACTTGTCACACTTATCTCCTGGAATTGTCGCTGAATTTTCATAGAAAAGTGACAAAGTGACAGCTATTCCTTATAATATTAAGCATTTGAAACAAGTTTCTCCCACTTATCCAACCTCTCCTTCACATGAGTATTCAGAGTAAACGGTTTATCACCCATAGCATTCTGTTTCATATAATGCAATGTTCCTTTAGAGAACCCCATTTTCGTCCATTCAACATAAGGCATATCAATGATCTTCTTCCTCAATAGATCAGAATCATCCCTTTCAGCTATATAAACAGGCTTTACAAAATCAACCGTTTTCCTCTTTCCTACAAGCTGATGACTTAACTCTCTTGCTTTAACTAAAAGAACAGATCCCCAAGAACTATTCTTCTTCCTATACTCAACTTTACCATTCATCACAGAATTAAACTCTTCAGTAAGCTTCCTTGCTCCTGTAGGTCTTAATCTCAAAGAAAAACTCTCAGTCCTGATAAAATCCTTACTATCCATAACTCCTTTTTCAATCAAATTCATTACAGCAATATCAACAATAAATCTGAACGGTTCTTGGAAGTCATAGGCTAAACTGTTCTTACTTGGATTCATCTCATGAAGGAAACCTACATGAGCATCAAGACCGACTGAATTAATGGCTCTCAAGCATTCTGATTCAAGCAAAGCATAACCGTAATTGAGCATAACATTAACTTTATCACCTGCTCCGTTTGCCCTTCTGTAATTATCAGTCCTTGCTCTGAAATCATATTCTTCAGGAATAGCTTTAGCATACTCATTCCAGTACTTCCAAGCAACTCCACCTTCAACACCAAGTATCTCCCTTATTGATTTGGCTTTCTCAAGTTTAGCCTTATCGACAGTAAAATCAGACTCAATCTCAGGATACCTTTGTTTAAGATAATCAAGAATAGCTTCAGATTTGGAGAACTTAGCTTCAATGAACTTCTTAGCAAGCTTTACTCTTGTATCCTTATCTTCATAAGCATGGTATTGAGCAAACTTTGTTTTAACATTGGTACTTTCAGAAGGAAGGATTGTTGTCAAAAGTTTACCATTCCAATCCAGTAGAGTAATCTGTACATTATGCTTAATCAACCATCTGATAGCTTCAAGGCTTAAAGATCCACTTCTACCATACACAACAATACTATCAATATCCATCCTTTTAGGAGAGAATACATACTCTTTAGGCACTTCCGTTGTTGAAAATCTTCCATCTTTGATATGGAGTTTAGCACCATCAACACGCATGTTGATGCCATGACCGTTTAGAAGTAGCATTTTCATAAGAATCACCAATCCCTAACATTGCTTTTGAAACGGTCGTCATGCAGACCAAGATGAATAAGAGCCCGAACACGAATTTCAGCGATGAATTGAGCAGGCTCACCTCTCTCCTCAAGCCTTAATTTCTCTTCAAAATTGTATAGGTCTTCTCGATTTTCTTCTATTATATTGGCGGTATAATCTGATTCGTAATCGCCAATAATATTATGAAGATTATCTAACGTTTCAGCATCACGTTTCAGCCTTTCAATAACAGAAATATCATTGTAATGGCCGAGTAAATAGATGATGTGAGTTCTAAGATTTTTATACTTTGTTAAAGGTTCAGGATATTTGCTCAACAATCGTCTAAGCATCTGGATAATTTCCGACTCGTTAAATGGTTCTATACCCTTTTTGTCAACATAAGTATAGACAATTCTTAGAATATGCTCCACTAAAGGTATATCCTCGGTATTAAGTTGAGATACAAGTATATCTAACTGCTTTGGGGTTAACACATACCTTTGTCTATACTTTTCTATCTCTTTTAAAGCCATCTTTTGCTGAATTGGGTTAGCGGATGTTACTTTATTGATGACGGAATCTAGATGTTCCGCTATCTTTTCCGTCCTTTTCAAGGTAACATACCTGGAACGTTTATCATCTTCCTTTATACCGAATCTTTCTAACTCATTATACCGCAAAATAATAATTATACCCTTTTTCTCCATATCAGCTAACTTGCGATTAATGTTCTCTACGCTATAACCTCTTTTTTTATTATACTCGGTTCTCAAGTATTCAACGAGTTCCCGCTTTCTAACAAAGGGATTCTGCTGAAGATACTTAATAATATTATACTCAAACTCATTAGTATTTTTGTAAATATTATGGTTATTTTCATTAGTATTTATGTTTAAATTCATAGTTAAAGTTATACTCAAACTTGATACAAATAGCTAGTGGTGTATATAGTTGTATGATGAAAATGCAATCAAATACCTATACAACACCAAGAGTCCTAGCGACTCTTTCTCCTTACCACAAGGAGAAACTAGTACAGTTGTCAGATAAGTTCGGATGCTCTCAGGCAGAAGTTGTAAGAATAGCACTAATGAAACTCTGGGAGGCTGAAAAATGACTCTCAGGCGATTCTCAAAGGATTACAAGAACTATGGAGATTGGCTTAAAGCTCAACCGAGAACCTCTGAGTATGCAAGAAGGATCATCAGATTCCATGAGAGATTCCCTACACTAAGTCTGAATGAACTGAGGAATACCAGGCTTAAAGATCATACTCTGAGTACAGCTTCTTGGAATGTCCTGAAATCACAACAAAAGAGGGATAGGAAACTATCCCTTCAAATTCTCAGGCTCATGAGGAAAGGAGTACCATACTCAAAAGCTCTTGAGAAAACTGGAGTTAATCGGCAAGACGCAAACAGGAATCTTGGAAAATACCTCTACAAATCAAACGGTAGATGGAGAGTAACGGCGACTGACAGAATTGAAGCTGAGATGTTGATTTATGACAGAAATGCAGGTCAAATATCAATCATAACGGTGAATTCAAGAGATAGAAGGCTAATCGGTGAATACTTCGCCACCGTTCAAAGGACGTTGGAAGACCGCGATGTAAGCCGTTTAAAGAGATTTGACGGCGTTAAGATCACCGATGCAAGCGGCGAAGAGCATTCATTTGTAACAGATCTTGAAGAGCTTTATGAGATTCAGGATGCTCAGGAAGAGCCTGAATTCTTGGAGATATACGGAAACTGAGGAGTGGATACTATGGATAAAGAAGAATATGCGAATTACATTAAAAGAAACAAGAAGGGGAAGAAACCACCTATTGCATGTGCAGTATGTGGAGAAGATGATGCAAACGTTATTGAGATGCATCATGTTGATGGGAGAAATACTTCAGATTGGGTAAAACCACTATGTAAGAACTGTCATGCTAAAATTACAGCAGAACAGAACAAACTCAATCCTAAAGCAAGATCTAAAAAGGCATCTTCAGAAAATCTAACAGCCTTCAACATTATTTCAATTGGAGCTTTGCTAAGAGAACTTGGACAGCGATTAATCAATGTCGGAATGGAGATGCCCGTAAATGTCTAAGATTGCTGTAAGAGGATATACTCAGAAGATGAAGAAATCTTCAGGTAATCCTTTTTTCAAACCAAGAGATGATCCATTAAGGCACGAGAGGGTATTTGTTTTCGATACTGAAACAACAATAGATCAATACCAGAATTTCAAGACCGGATATTTCAAGATAAAACAGGATGGGTATATTCAGCATGAAGGTATGTTTTATGATGCCGCTATGCTTAACGATAATGAAAATAAGGTATGTGAGGTATATACCTCAAAGCATGATATACCGCTTTATACCCTAAATGAGTTTATTGATGAGGTGTTTTATCCTGAAGTCTTTGGTTTGAAAACTCTTTGTGTTGGCTTCAATCTTCCTTTTGATATAAGCAGGATCTCAAAAAGAGTTGGAGATTCAAGAGGGAGAAACAAAGGAGGGTTCACCTTTACCCTTTCAGAAAACCGTTTCAATCCTCCTATTGTCGTTAAGAAGATGGGAGATGCTTATAATTTCCAGTTCACTTCAACCAAAATCAACAAAGGAAAGGATCGTTTTTCAGGCTATTTCCTTGATGCTCAAAAGTTAGCTGAAGTTCTCCTGCAATCAAAAAGGATCTCTTTAGATAAAGCAGGACAAAAACTCAATACTAAATCCAAGAAGATGAAAGGAATTGAGCATGGAAAGGTAACAGAGAAATACATTGATTATTTGATTGCAGATGTTGAAACCACTTATCAAGTCTATGAGAAACTCATTGATGAGCTTGATCTTTATCAGATAAACATCCCACCAACTAAGATATTCAGTTCTGCTTCAATTGGAAAATATACTTTAAGGCAATTGGGTATTCAATCATTTTTAGATCTTAATCCTGAGTTTCCTTCAGAAACAATTGGAAACATCATGACTTCTTACTATGGGGGAAGATGTGAATGTAAGATCAGGAAAGAGCCTGTAAAAGTAACAACTCTTGATTTTACAAGCATGTATCCAACTGTTACAATGGAGATGGATCTCTGGAAGTTCATGATAGCTGAATCGCTTGAAACAAAGGATGTTACTGATGAGATCAAGGGGATGTTATCAAATCTTACCCTTACATGCCTTCAAAATAAGGCTAACTGGAAAGATTTTGTTGTAATGGTTAAGTTACAGCTAGATAACGATGTTTTACCTGTAAGGATGGATTATAAGGGTACTAATACAGGTTATAACGTTGGGGTTAATTACCTAAGTTCAGATAATGAATTATGGTATGCTTTGCCTGATGTTATTTCATCGGTTCTATTAACGGGTAAAGTTCCAAAGATCATTGAAGCTATCAGGTATATCCCAAAAGGTATTCAGAAAGGTTTGAGAAAAAGTAAGATACTTGGAATTGAGATTGATCCTTCTAAAGATAATCTTGTACAGGTACTTGTTGAAGAAAGGCAGAATCTTAAAATTCAACTCAAGACCATTGATAAAGAAAAACTTGAATATCAACAATTAAAGAGCAGGGCACAGGCTATCAAGATACTTGTTAATGCTATGAGCTATGGGATCTTCATTGAGCTTAATCCAGAGGATAAGATAAGTGATATTCAGGTCTATGGGTTGGATGATTTCAATACTTCTGAGAACAGGTTTGAGAAGGCAGGTAACTATTTTCATCCTTTGCTTGCTGTTATGATTACAGCAGGATCTAAATTATTCTTGGCAATTGCTGAAGCTAAAGTAAAGGAGCTGGGTTCAGTTCATGCATACATGGATACTGATTCAATCTTTGTTCCTCCTGAACATGCTCAAGAGATCATAGATTATTTCCAACCTCTTAATCCTTACAGCCTTGATATTGATCTGTTGAAAGCTGAGAAGGTTGATGTGTGGTTTTATGGAATCTCTTCAAAAAGATATGCTCTTTACACTTATGAGAATGAAGAAATAAAGTTCATGGAAGGAGAGAGATCTTTCAAATTGCATGGACTTGGACATTTAACAAATCCATTTCCAAAAGCTGTTGATGATTGGCAAGCTGAGATATGGGAAGATATTCTCATGCTGCATTATGGTTTGATTTCAGAGTTGGATATTGAAGAGAAATATTCAGGTTTGTACGCTATCTCAAGGCTCACTGTTTCAAATGCAAATGTTTTGCATAGATTTGATACGATTAACAAAGGTAAAGATTGGAAAGATATGATTAAACCTTTCAATTTTTATCTTGTTGGATTTCAGGTCGCTGAAGAAGATGGGAAGGCGGTAAAGCCTTTAGCTCCTTATTCAAATGATCCTCAAAAGGCTGTTTATGAACCATTTATTGATTATGCAACAGGAGATATCAAGGAAGGATCTCATTATTTCAAGCCATTAAGCCGGACAATAATGCAATATGTGGAACATCTTGAGCATAAGTTTGATGGTGAGATTGGAGTTCTTGAAAGGAAGCATGTTCATGCTGATGGTGTTATTTACATTGGGAAGGAAGCTAACAATATTGATGAACAGGAATTGGATGTGAAGAAGGCTCAGGACTTTGTTGATGTTGAAGGGATAAAGAGGATGATTCTTGAGATGTCACAGAAGGAAGCTGAGGGGCTTGGAGTTGGGAGGAGCACTTTTCAGGAGATTAAGAAGAGAATAAGGGAAAATGGGAATGTGAATTTGAATACTATTGCTGTAAGGTGTTTGATTGAATCACTTAACTAAAAACTAATAAGCACAAACGTTTAGTAAAAATTAAATATGATGCTTGCTTTTTTGAAATGATTTTAATGGGCAAGACAATTCAAGTAAACTTAGGAAAGATTACACACAAATTTTTTGGAAAAGATAAACCTCTTGATATAATATATTCTGGTTTAAAGGGGAATGTAGCTGTTTCATCCCCATCATTTCTCTATCACTTTAACAACGTAGAACTACTAAAAATACCTGACACAGATGCTATATATGGAGAATTATACAAATCAAAATTATCTTCAAAACATGATGTTTTGGTTGATAAAGACACTTTGACGTATGATCCTGAGATTATTGATGAACTGTTTACCATAAGCAAATTTGTTATTTACAGTGACTTATCAATTGTGTTTACTAGTAATTTTAAGCTAAATGATGATGCTTTCATAAAGTATTTTAAAATATTATATCATCGTAACGCTCCAGAATTATTCTCTAATATTGAAATTCACTATCAAAAAGATGATTTTGATATTTTTGAAAAGATAAACTCTTTTTCTAGATTGGTAGAAGTTGAATTAATTAATATCAGAAAGTCTAATCCCTGTCCTAAACCTACGTTTGAAAAAATAGAAGCTTTGTTGGACAAAGAAAAAACAGACGTACTATATGCAAAATTTAAATCCGAAAAAGATGCGGGATTAGCAAGAGATTTAGAGAGTCACATTATGAGTGGTATTTCTATCGCTGATTCAGGATATGGTGATAGTGTTATTTTAGGTCAAAATACAGATGGCAATTTTGAAAAAATAAAGTTAAAAGATCGAGCAATAAGAAAAAGAGTTGATGAAAAAGCTACAACAGAAAAAGCTAGATTTGCTATTTTTGTGCATAAGCTATTTGGCAAATATATCTTTTCAGAGGATGAATTGGTAGATGATTAAAGAAATACTGATGTACAAAAGACATTTTTATAGAGATGTAGGTATCTACTTAGGAATAATAGTAAGCTTAGCTTACTTATTTATCTTTAATCCGTTTACTAATCCTATTAAAGTTTTTGAGCTAAGAGTATGGGTACTTGGAATCTCATTTTCTATTATCGCATTGTTAGCTGTTTATTGCCATCAATCACACAATTCTTCAAAAGATATTGTGAATGACACCGATAATAACTTTTACGAATTATTGTTGAAGAATGATGTTCTGGATGAAATCGTCTTTTTGTACAAATGGAATGTTAATATTGGTGTATCTACAATTCTTGTATTAGTTGCTTATAATATGACAATTTATTCAAGATTGTTTAATAATACTATACTAGGAATTATTGCTGTCCTCCCTATTTTTTTAGTTATTTGGACGGTTTCAGAATTTCGTTACTCAAATCAAGTAGCTAATAAGTTAAACAAAAGTATTTTAGAATACCGAAAAATACATCTTAAGTAACAGGTTGATTATTTTTAGATTTTTCAAAAGCCCAATCTTAAACTTTTGAGAGTTCGGTTTTTCAACGTTACCTATATCCCCGAAAGATTGTGCGAGGGATAAGATTCGAACTCAATGTTTATCAAAATTTTAAGAAGGTTGCATTTTTCATCCTTACCTATATCCCCGACATTCTGTGCGAGGGGTTGAATTCGAACTCCGGGAAAACTCAAAATTTATAAAGAATAGACTATTTAGCCTTTTTAGCTTAAAGCGAAAAGCTAATTTGAAGCCTCCCTCAAAAGAGTTATCGGTTTGAAATAGATAATATCAAGACTCCTGTTTACAGGTTTCACAAAGAGATGCTGTTTGGATTAACTTTAATATACCAGAAACAACGATGAATAATTATGAAATACACAATAGCTCTTGAGGCAGCAGAGGAAGGTGGATTTACTGCACGTTGTCTGGAACTTCCAGCAGCTATCAGTGAGGGTGACACTAGAGAAGAAGCACTTGAGAACATCAAAGAAGCTATTGAACTGGTGCTTGAGGTTACTCAGGAGCAAGCCAGAATTCTTGGGGAAGTTGCAAAGGTGGATGTTGCAAGTGCCTGAATTACCGATAATTTCCGGGCAGAAAGTTATAAAGACTCTGGTAAAACTTGGATTTGTAGTCGTCAGGCAAAAAGGCAGCCATGTTTTTTTGCAACGTGAAAGTGATACGGTAACAGTCCCTTTACATGATCCTGTCAAAAAAGGAACTCTTAAGAGTATTCTCAAACAGGCGAATGTTTCGCTGGATGATTTTTTGAGAGTTTTAAAGTGACAATTTTGTTAGTTATTACAAGATCAACAACAAGATCACTATTATTAAATAAGATGCGGCTGCCGGGATTCGAACCCGGGTTCTAAGCTTGGGAAGCTCAGGTCATACCACTAAACCACAGTCGCACAACTTCTCTTTATCTATTTGGCCGTTTTATATTATAGCTGTTTTGGTCTTCTGTGAGCGATTTGAACAGCGTTTGCACTCTTGGGAATGATCGAAAAAAGAAAAGAAATGAAAGACCATCACTCGTACTTCTTAATGATCTCGTCGAAGGAATCTACTATGTAGGAGAGGTTCTCTCTGCCGACTTGGAAGGTGCTGAGCTTGAAGAACTTGGTAAGGCCGGCTTTGATGCCGTGTATGTTTCGGCTCTTGAGCTCTTTGTAGAGGAAGTACCTTCCCTTCTTTACTCTTGTGGAGA
>NZ_JAGSOI010000053.1 GCF_023684405.1 Methanococcoides seepicolus
AGATCATCATTACTACAATGGCAATCGTTATTCCAATACTAGCATATCTTCCATGCATTTTGGTTCTTGATCTTGACTGCATATTTTTCCTCTATAATTTGCACGGCCCATCATCATAATGACAATAATAGGCTTATTATCTTCTATCAATTCTTTACAAGAATAAACTATATAAAAGTGCTGAATTATTTGTTCATAGTTATAACGTTTGATTGGCGTAATGAAACCCAAAATATTGAACATTAGAAGTTTAACAAATTTAGGCATTATTCTTACTAGCAAGAACATCTTGCAAATATTCGAGAATATTATCTTTCATGTTTTCATTGTTCAGCGCAAAATTTATGATCGCTTTCACATATTCAACTTTATCTCCGGTATCATATCTTGTTCCATTGAATTTGTAACCATATACCTTCTGGGACCTGTTGAGATTCCGGATCCCGTCAGTAAGCTGAATTTCGTTACCAACCCCTGATGATGTTTCCTTTATACAATTAAAGATCTCAGGAGTGAACACATACCTTCCAATGGCACCGATATTGGATGGAGCCTTGTCTACATCTGGTTTTTCAACGATGTCCTCCAGAACATACAAGGAATGATCCAAAGGCTTTCCTTTTATGATCCCATAACTGCTGATCTTTTCCTTCGGAACTTCTTTAACCGCAATCGTGGAACGCCCATACTTCTGGTAGATATCTATGAGCTGCCTGGTGCAGGGCTGTTCATTCACTACGATATCATCACCCAGAAGCACCGCAAAAGGTTCATCACCCACATGTTTTTCGGCTCTCAATATAGCATCCCCAAGTCCTTTCGGCTCTTTCTGCCTTATGTAGTGGATATCAGCCAACGATGCTATATCCTGAACCTTTTCGAGAAGATCGTGTTTCTTATGTTGTTTCAGATGCATTTCCAACTCAGGTGAGCCATCAAAATAATCTTCGATCGACCTCTTACTTCTGCCTGTGACAAAGATTATGTCATCTATTCCTGAAGCTAGAGCCTCTTCAACAACAAAATGGATCACTGGCTTATCGATGATCGGGAGCATTTCCTTTGGCATCGATTTTGTTGCAGGAAGAAATCTGGTTCCAAGACCTGCTACAGGTATAATTGCTTTTTTTACTTCCAATAAGTTCACATCCTCTCATATATGTAATCTTTTCAGGTGATGTAAGATAAGCTAAAATTATTTAAAAACATTGGGTTATTTTTGAGCTTATTGATATAATTTAATATAAAAAGATTAAAAATCCGGCTCTGTAGAAATCCTCAACCAAACTAAACACACATTTTTGACATACGTGTCAAGGTTGTGTATCAATACTTTTAATTTCACTTCCTTTACTTGATTTCTATACTTCCTTGCACAGAGACTTTCCCCATATTTTCTTTTCAATACTGAAAACATCGTTTCAACAAGATTACGTCGATGATAGATTTCTTCGTCAAATTCATACCTCATCTTCCTTCGATATCGTCCCTTAATCCTTTTTCTTTCACGTTGTCGAAGTGGGATCATTGCTGTTGATTCCAGTTTTTCCCTGGTTAATTCATGGATCTTTTCAGAATCATATCCTTTGTCCATGACATAATAACTCGACCTTCTGTTGCGATGACATTGCAATAGCAATGTCTCCGCATGTTTTGCATCATGAACAGGTTTACCAGATATCTTGTATCCAGTTATGATGAACTTAGCAACATCAACTGAAATACTAGCTTTGACAAAACTCCGTCTCCTATTTCCTGTTCTCCATTAATAGTAGTAACTACAATGACCACTTGTAAATCCACTGGAATCAATGGCAGTAACAGTAATTGTTTCACCCCATGAATAAAACAATCTCAAAAGTTTCTGAAAAATCTGGTTTAATAGTATGGAATTTAGACGGGGTACGAATTTGTGAAGTGTGTTCCAGATTGAAAATCTGGAACTCCCATTAAATCTATGATTTAATGGTATAGTAAAGTGAGGAACTTTGTTAATTTCGAGTTTAGATTGAATAGGCTTCATCAATTCTACGATATCGACAATATCTCTGTAATCCTTGTTTAAATATTCTTTAAACAAAACCAGTATTAAGAGCTGATGTTGTGTGTATGTTCGTTTTGAGTATTTACAACTGTAAAGCGGGAATCGGGAGTTTCCCGTTACTTGCATGGCCATATCGATAAATTTTTAGTACTTGTTTGACAAGCCATTAAATCATAGACTTAATGGGAGTTCCAGATTTTTAATCTGGAACAAACACAATCATCCCCTTTGTGTTTGTGGAGCAAACGTACACAGGGGACTTCTTATTATTAAAACTGTAGTGGATTAGCTGAATTTAGAAAAAAGGATTTCTACATAGCCAATTTTTGATAACTAGTTAAAAGCAATGAAAATAGTTCGTCTTCATTAATAATAATCCATAGAATTCGTGAAAAATCAATCCCTTAAAAAAGAATCGTGGAGAATTTGTATCCTCCACACTTAAACGATCACTTTCCTTTGTGGATCTTGATCGAACCTCCTCCAATTGCTGTTGTTGGATCTGCACAATCTTCAGCATCAATCATGTTGTCGTAGATTATAGCATCACTCGATCTATCCCATATCTTGATCCCGATCTTGTCAATTCCATCGCCTTTAATGTCTCCATCTATTGCGGTCAGTATGAATCCATAGTCACCTTCACCATTGATAGTTCCAGTACCATTGTACTGGGCTTTTGAATCTGCAATGACAAGCAACTGATATTCATCAGAATGGAACTTGAGATCAGCTTCCCTGAACTGGAACTGAGTTGAACCAGTGGGTACTGAAGCACCCTTCGCATACTTCGAGACAAAACCGAAATTGACCTTACCAGTAAGCTCTGGGTCTTCTGTGTAAGCACCTGCAGGAGACGTAATCCAGCCGCCACCAGTCACAAATCCACCTTTTGGACCATCACCGGTTTTCTCAATTGTGAAGGATGCAACTGATGATCCAAATGAAGGCTTTGCCTCATTGCCTGTATTCAGAGATAGTACAGCTTCGTGGACACCAGTATTAAATGTGGAAGTGTGAAGGGTAACAGTATACTGATACACAAGGTCCTGGCCACCTGCACCATTGTCATAACCATAGCCATAACCGTATCCAAAGCTATGACCATAACCAGACGAATCATATCCGTAGCCATAACCGTAGCCATGATCAGATCCATCGATCGGATACGGAACTGAAACAGCTACAACATTTATACCTGCATCTCCTGATAGTATGGTTCCGTCTGTTGAGAAGACAACCTCTTTGGAAGTAGCACCTGTGATCTTCAATGATAAGTTATCAATTGGCACATAACTATCAGTGTCTTCGATCGTCGCAGTAACATCAAATTTTACAGAAGCACCCTTTGTATGGCTGGTTCCATCCAGGCCTGTAATTCCCAGCGAAACAGCGCTTACAGGGCCTGACAAGACCATCATTATTACTATAGCAAACGTTAGTCCAATACTAACATATTTTCCATTTTTCCCGATTTTAGATTTTGATTGCATTTTAAACCCCTAAGACTTAAGCACCACACATCCACAAAATGAATCTTATGCTCCCATATAGATATTATGTACCTAATATTAAACTATATATATTTACCGGGATATTTGTGCATTGTTACGAAGTATGATCTGGATATCGGAACCTAAAAAGTGAAAATTCAAAACATAACAAGCTCAAACATTGGCTCTGTAGAGAAGAAAGATGAGGTATAAACTCAAATAAATAAAAAAGAAAGAGGGGGGTCCCCTCTCTTATTTTTTCTTAAGATATTTGCTAATATCATCGCGTTTAATGTATCCCATAGATCCAATGATCGTGGCAAATGATAGTAACGTAATTATACGTTCTTTCGAACTTCCTGCATCTGTGGACTTTGTGCGATTTCCTCCCTTATACGATGTCGTTCGATCCTCGGCCCCTTCTGTCAAAGGGTTTGCATCTGTGCCAGTTACCTCTTCCTCCTCGGATCCAACACTGGTTGTGTCACCGGTTATTGCAAACGGTGAAAATCCAGGTGTTTTTGCTTCGAAGTATATGTAACCCTTGGATTCGTGCACCTTAGTGGTCGTCAGTGGGTTCCATGTCCCATCGTGATATCTGTTCAGTTTTATTGCGGATTCATCGAAGTCATTTGCATCTATCCATGATCTCTCCACCCTAAATCCAATGACCGGGTTGACGAGGTTATTTGGTGTTGCATATCCTACTTTTCCAACCCAAATGTTCATGTTCCGATAAACCTCTCCAGATGGATTGGTCTTTACCAGTGCGGATGTATCCTTGAGCGTCTCGATCGTAACGGAGATCATACCGGAGTTCTTCAGTGCATCGAATTTGATGAAATCGATATTGTTTTCTTTTTCATTGAATTGGTATGATACTTTAGCACCCTTGATCACGTATGCACTCTTTACCTCTTTCATTACGATGTTCTCATAAGCTTCGCCGCTTGCACCGCCACCGCTGCTGCCGCCACTGCTGCCGCCACTGCTGCCGCCACTGCTGCCGCCACTGCTGCCGCCACTGCTGTCGTCACCTTCCACCACTTCCATCTGTGTTTCACAGTCAATTGTCTGGAGTCCAGGAGCTGCTATTGTTAGATCGAACCTTCCATCGAATGTGTACGTTCCCGGTGCTACATCTCCAGGGATCGTGACATCATATGTCAACTGTGCGACACCTGGTGCTGCCGCCAAGTTTATCCAGCTTACTTTCTCTGGATTAACGATAAATCCACCATCAGATGGGTTGCTTACGATCCATCCTGCAGGTACATTGTCTTCGATAACGGTCTTGTTCGCGCCATCAAGTGTAATGCCCAGTTTCACGGTTATTGTGTCACCTGGGTTGGCACTTACTGGAAGGTCTCTGCAGACATTTGGCTCGTCAGCACCTGGTGCGGCAATGACATCCATCTGTGTTTCACAGTCAATTGGCTGGAGTCCAGGAGCTGCTACTGCTAGATCGAACCCTCCATCAAATGTGTACGTTCCCGGTGCTGCACTTTCAGGAATTGTGACATCATAGGTCAACTGTGCGACACCTGGTGCCGCGTTGACGTCAATCCAGCTTACTGTATTTGCATCAATGACCAATCCACTACCAGATGGATTGCTTACGATCCATTCTGCAGGTACCTTGTCCTCGATGACAGTCTTGTCCGCACCGTCCATTGTAATGTCCAGTTTCACGGTTATTGTGTCACCTGGGTTGGCACTTACTGGAAGGTCTCTGCAGACATTAGGATCTGCTGCTGCTGCTGCTGAGATCATCGAGAGTGTCACTAGACACACTAAACTTAAGATTCCAAACAATTTGATACTTCTTGATATTTTCATATTGAACCCCCATAAATTGAATGAGGGAGATATTTCATCTCTCTGCACTCAATTTACAGTTTTATACGCAATATGATCCACCTGTACGGTATAGATCAACCACTTCATTTACTGTTTCAAGGTCGGTTTGTTCTGTGCGGTAGTCATCGATTGCAGTGTTTGCCTCATCAATGTCGATCATGCCGTCTTCGTTTGCATCATATGGGTGGTAAATTGTAAATGCACCTATACGGTATAGATCAATCACTTCATTTACTGTTTCAAGGTCGGTTTGTCCTGTGCGGTAGTCATCGATTGCAGTGTTTACCTCATCAAGGCAGATCATACCGTCTTCGTTTGCATCATATGGGTGGTAAACTAGTCCACCCATTGCGTATGTGGAGAAGTGGGTCACTTTGGCCCAACAGCAACAGATGTCCTCTGTCATGTTCTTGCCGCTCTCAAGGCAGCATGACGGGTTTCCCGGTTCCATATGTACCCAGGTGCTGTTGGGCTCGTCATACCAGTAGATCCCCATGTCAGTTCCGTTCATGGCACTGCGCTCGCAGTTTATGGAGATGTAGGCGTACTCCATTGCCTGGCTGAGGTTGTCATTCGGTGTGAATGTGACAAAGCCTGCAGGGGTGTTGAACAGTGGCTGGCTGAGGTTATTTGGCAATGTTGTACTTTTCTCGATATGGAGCATACCATTCGTTAGGCTCTGGTTCAGGCCAATGATCACGCATATCCCGTTCGTTGTGTCATTGATAAGTATCTCGTCGCCCGGATTTCCAGAGAGGTCCATCCCTATCACCGGGGAGCTTATAACAAAGGATGCTGCGGATGATTCAAATGAAGGTTTTGCTGAATTGCCTGTGTTCAGAGATAACACGGCTTCGTGGGCACCGGTATTAAGTATGGATGTGTCAAGGGTGATGGTATATTTATATTCAACATCTTCACCGCCTGCACCATACCCGTATCCATATCCATACCCGTATCCATATCCATACCCGTATCCAAAGTCATACCCATAGCCCAGTCTGGAGTCATAGCCATACCCATAACCGTGGCCATATTCCGCTGATAATGGGACTGTGACGGCTACAACTGTTATACCTGAATCTCCTGAGAGTACACTTCCATCTGTTGAGAAAACAACTTCTTTGGAAGTTGCACCTGTGATCTCCAATGAGAAATTATCAATTGGCACGTATCTGTCAGTGTCCTCGATCGTCGCAGTAACATTAAATGTAACAGAATCACCCTGTGTAGGGGTGGTTCCATCCAGGCCAGTAATTCCTAGTGTAACAGCACTTACAGGACCTGACAAGATCATCATTACTACAATGGCAATCGTTATTCCAATACTAGCATATCTTCCATGCATTTTGGTTCTTGATCTTGACTGCATATTTTTCCTCTATGATTTATACAACCCATCATCATAATGACAATAATAGGTTTATTATCCTCTATCGATTCACTATAAGTAATAAACTATATAAAAGTGCTGAATTATTTGTCAATAGTTATAAAGTTTGATTGACGTAATGAAACCCAAAATATTGAACATTAGAAGTTCACCTAATTTAGGCATTATTCTTACTAACAAGAACATCTTGCAAATATTCGAGAATATTATCTTTCATGTTTTCATTGTTCAGCGCAAAATTTATGATCGCTTTCACATATTCAGCCTTATCCCCGGTATCATACCTTGTTCCACTGAACTTGTAGCCATATACCTTCTGGGACCTGTTGAGATTACGTATGCCATCAGTAAGCTGGATCTCGTTGCCGACACCGGATGATGTTTCCTTTATACAATTAAAGATCTCAGGAGTGAACACATATCTCCCAATAGCACCGATATTGGATGGAGCCTTGTTTACATCTGGTTTTTCAACGATGTCTTCCAGAGCATACAAGGAATCATCCAAAGGTTTTCCTTTTATGATCCCATAACTGCTGATCTTTTCCTTCGGGACTTCTTTAACTGCGATGGTGGAACGCCCATATTTCTGGTAGATATCGATGAGCTGCCTGGTGCAGGGCTGTTCATTCACTACGATATCATCACCCAGAAGTACCGCAAATGGCTCATCACCCACATGTTTTTCTGCTCTCAATATAGCATCCCCAAGTCCTTTCGGCTCTTTCTGCCTTATGTAGTGGATATCAGCCAAAGATGCTATATCCTGAATCTTTTCGAGAAGATCGTGTTTCTTATGCTGTTTCAGATGCATTTCCAACTCAGGCGACCCATCAAAATAATCTTCGATCGACCTCTTACTTCTGCCTGTGACAAAGATTATGTCGTCTATTCCTGAAGCTAGAGCCTCTTCAACAACAAAATGGATCACCGGTTTATCGATGATAGGGAGCATTTCCTTTGGCATCGATTTCGTTGCAGGAAGAAATCTGGTTCCAAGGCCTGCTACAGGTATAATTGCTTTTTTTACTTCCAATAAGTTCACATCCTCTCATAAGTCACATTTATAGTTGCTTTAATCTAGTTATAATTATTTATAGGTTAGGATGATTTTATACCCAACATTGACAGTTCCCACTCTTTCTTGAAGAGAATGGAATAATATAGGTTCTCATACAATCTGAACAAACACAGAGACGTAATGAATCAACTGTACCTAACGATTTGTTAGAAATGGATTGGAACCTGAATATCCAGATGCAAATCGTTTGCAGTGATCATCGATCAAACATTCCACACTCAAGCAGATCACGCAAATCAATGTAATTCATTTCCACCCCTACTCATCATCAAATCTGAAGATGTCGTCATGCGCTACATACTCTACCAGATGCACTTCAATGATCTTCAGTCGGAATTTCCCGGATCTGATAATCTGTGTTTGACTTCGGCACAGATGAATATCTCTCTAGTGGCACAGGAATAATCCTTCCCTACAGAGACTATACCCTTTACCACAATCAGTGATCATTGCAGTGGTGTGCCAGCTGTAGGCTGGATTTATTTTCTGGATGCATCAAAATGATCTTGGTCTTGTGGTGTAGAGATCATCAGTCTGAAAATGCAATCATTTTGATTCACCGGATATTTATTAATAAATCTTTTTCCTGATCACATATCCCAACAAAGGTACAAATAATGCCACCAAGAGTAGACTATTGTTAGGAGGCTTATAGGTACCCTCTTCTCCAGCTATTTTTGTCATTACACTATTTTCAGCATCTCTAAATTTAACAGTTACAATATACTGCTCATCACCTTCATAGAATTCCTCATAGGGTATTTTGATTCTGACACCTGTTCCCGATACTTTATGCGAGTTCTCATAGAAGGTTCTGGATCCAAGGGGATTGTTTATCCCTATGGTGATCAGTGCATTATCATTCCAGGATTCTCCCTTTATTCCGGAACCATGCAATGTTAAATGTAGGGTTATTCCTGATTCGGTCTCCTCGATATATAATGGCATTCTGGTAACTGGAGGATTTATAGGAGGTTCGATCTTAGCTGTAGTGCTTAATGTATTGGTAGCACTATCTGTGGAAATAATTGCCATTATCTGGCTTTTACCTGCTTCTTGTGAACATACTTCAAAGCTGTATTCCAATGTATCACCTGGAGCCAGATCGTTTGAGATCTTATAGCTATCCACTTTATCATCTTCCAGATATAGCTCAATGGAATCTTCACCACCTGGTCGATATGTTCTTGACCCGCTGTTGACAATGGTCACATCAATAGTTGCAGGTTCATAGGTCCTTATTTCCGAAAAGTTTATAGATCTTATTTCAAGGATAGGTGCATCTGCTTTTTCATCTGCAACCCAGATATCGGACAGAATTAGCTTTTCACTGGTGATGCTCTCTATATTCAACCTTATCACAGGTGTGCCCTGAGCATTTTTTAACAGCAAAGATTGTCCAGCAGAGTCATTGGCAAGAGAATATACATTTGTTTGTGTGATTCCTTCAATAAGGACCAGATTCGAATAAGGAGCATTGGAATATTGAAGGCAGAAACCATTTCCCACAGACACTGCTTCATCCTTTTCTATTGAAATAGAGTTATGATATGAAGAGATGCCTGACAATCCGAGAGATCTGGACATTATTTCCCCGATCTCTTGCTGGCTTAACGCTCTGTCATAAATGCGAACCTCGTCCACCTGTCCTTCAAAAAACGTTGCAGCTCCATGTTTAGAAGTCCCTACTAAAAGGTCGCGGTTGCCGTAATCCGCCCAGATCCTGTCTTCACCAATATCCTTTTCCCCCGCATATTCCCCATTTACATAGAACATTATTTTATTTTCAGAAGGTTTGTACACTCCTGCCAAATGGATCCAGTCGTTTTTAAGTTCAGGTACCTCTGCATCTATACTGTAACTTGGACCATCTTTGTCATTCATCCTGCCTACAGTAAAACGAAGTGTTGAATCGGACCTCCATCCAAGACGCCAATTGTAGTGACACAGAATATATTTTTTACTGTCTCGTACTCCTGTCGATTTAACCCATAGTGTAAAGGTATGATCTCCCTCTTCGAATGTACTGGAAGTGTCAGGTATTTTCACATAATCCGTTAGGCCATCGAATTCAAGGCAAGAGTTGTCCATACCTTCGGTCCAATCTGCTCCATATGTCGAACCGTAGTAGCTTCTTCCGCTGTAATCGTAAATCTCAGATCCTTCATTTTCATCCAGAGGTAAATACAATATAAGGCCGTCTTCCTCGATCGGCTGAATAGTTGGGGCTTCTGCAACGATTCTTCCTGCCATCAAATGGCTTATCCTGACCTCTGAGTATTCTTCATTTACAAAAACATCATTGACTAAAAAGACCAGATATTTATCGCTATCTATTTTAAAATCGACAGTTTCACCTGGGATCAATACTTCGGAACCTATTGCCTTCCCTGAAGCCATAACACTGACCAAGGCCTTATTGTCCTTTGCTTCCACGAGGTCCAGTTCGTATGATCCGATTTTTAGAGATTCGTTGTTGCTTATGACTCCCTCTTCCAAATAGAATTCTGCATTTTCTACAGAGGGATCTATAATATTTATATCATCAAAATATGAGCTTGCAGGTCCACAGTCCTTATCGTCTACATATCCGGCTTCCAAACGCATACGGAGCTGGGTTATGTCTTCAGGAACTGTATAAAATACATGCTGTATATCCGAGGAAGGATTAAACGTTTTAAGAGTGATCCATTTTTTTCTGTCGTCGTCATATCCTTTTAACCGTACTTTGGTATTAATCGCATTGTTGCTTCTTACCTTTGTTGTAACAAAGAACAGATCATCCTCATTAACATCAATGCTTTCACTGACCATATTAGCTGAAGAAGGAGAAGTGTATCTGTTTGTTTCAAGCATCAGTGAAAAATTGCCACTTGTGCCGCTGATCTGTACGATTTCCCAGTCGCTGTGCGGTGTTGTCCAGTTAACAGGTTTTCCGGCATCCCACTCCTCAAAACCTGAATTTGAGGTCAGATCCTCGCCCAGATGGCTTGCTGAAACACCTGGAACTGAAAAAAGGGTAATGGTAGCCAATACTACGAATATACATGATAAAGATTGAATACGATCTGACACTTTATATAACACTCCTCATATTATTTTGTCTGTTTGCAACTGCTTCCCTCGAGATATAACCTGTTCATATCTTTAGCATATCTCTGACTACTAAGCATTGCCGAGTTACTTCATGGATAAAGTTTTTTGCATATTATAAGCACACTGTCGGTTAAGCTAATTTATTCCTAGAATTCCAATTCTTTGATATAAAAGGTTTGACACAGATATTCAAAAGTGTTTTATGATAATCCTATTCTTACAGGTAATATAACAAATTGTTTAAATAGTTTTATGTTGATAACAAATACAAATCTCTCTAAGCCATATAATGAAACGGTAAATAGGAAGCATGTATCAAGCGAGAAACCAATATGAGATCACTTGTTGAAAAATATAGAAATACATTGTTAGATGTAACTGGTAATTTGTTTATTCTAGGTCTTATATCACTGATCTTGCATCATTTCACATCCATAATTGTCAGTGTCTGGATTGATATTTCCCTATTGGCTATCATTACTTTTACATCAGGCTTTAGCTGGTTTTTCATATTCATACAAAAGGACGAAGAGTATTTTAAAGCAAAAACAGAACCCTACTTTAGAAACCTCTTTTTAGCAGGGCTATTAGTAATCTCAATCGGAAGTTTAACATTTGAGTTTATTGAAAGCAGCCAATTATTAAGCTCAGTTGTATCTTTTATTTCCTCTATTCAGTTCTATTTGGTTTTGGCTACAATTGGCTTTGGTTTTTTTACTTTTTACTTTAATAGGGAAAGAATCGAGGCAGAAGCGGAACTGGAGCAAGAAAGGGACGCAGCAGCAGAAAGGAAGAGAGATGATGAGTTTGATAGGAAATTTGCCATTTTAACGAGATTTAATTTGGATTACGCGGTCTCGGAAAATTGGAACAGAAGAGATTATGGTGCTCTGGCATTTCGGGGACTGATTGCTCCTTTTGTTTGGATTGCTAGGTTGCCTTATAGTTTTGTGAAATGGACCTATAAGGAAGGATGGTTCTACAGCATAGTTTTGCTCTTGATAATGTTATTAGGAATATACTTAAGGATATATAATTTAGGGAATTTAAGTTTGGGTACTGATGAAATATACCTAGGCATAGCAATGAAGAGTATCTTGGAAAATGGAGTTCCTTCCCTACCGGATGGAGCATACTATAACCGAGGTTTAACACACAGTTATCTATCAAGTTTTTTTGCTTTATTTTTAGGAGCAAACGAATTTTCAGTAAGGCTTCCAAGCGCTATTTCAGGATTGGGAACAATACTAATATTATACTTTTTGGGAAAAGAAATACAAAATAAAAAAATGGGTCTCATGCTTTCATTCATATTGTGTATATTCCCATGGGCAATTGAATTTTCCAGATGGGGAAGAATGTATTCAATGGTTACATTTTTAATTTTATTCACATTTTATTCATCAATAATAGGATTTAAACATCAAAATAAAAATTTTGTGATATTAGCAATTATAAGTGCTCTCCTTGCCATAATGACTCACAAATTCGGTTATATTACTCCACTTATTATCCTAATTGCTGCTGTATTATATACGTTTGAATTCAAAAAAGAAATTTTAAAAATAAAATATCTATTGATAATTTTCCTTCCTATTTTATTAATACCTTTAGCCCACATACTTATCAACATTCGAGAAAATAACTTTACTTTTGGGAAAATTTTCAAAATCTGTGTAGAAAGTTATGGGTTTACAACCAAACATTCGTTTTCAGACTATTTTATAAACTTTTTATTTTCAAACTATGTATTATTATTTATAGGCATAATTACCCTATTTTATTATTTAGTTCAGAGAAGAATAAATATAAAAGATAACCTATTTTTATTTGGAATTGCGTCGTTGCAAATTGGTTTGTTAAGTTATTACCACCTTCATGAAACTACACGCTATTTATTTTTTATAATGCCATTGTTCATAACTATTGCTATTATAGGATATAAAGAATTATTACAAAATATATTCAGTAAATATTTAGATAGTAATAAAACATCCATTTTAGTAATGGCAACAATAATAATTATAACAGTTATTTCAATTGCTCCATTAAACTATTCAATCTCTATCCCTTCAAGAACACATGGAGATACATACGATAACCCATATTATGCACCAACTACTGTTTCTGATTATGTACCTGATTGGAAAAGCAACAATATATACATAAGAGATAATGACAATAATAATGCTACAATTATCTCAAATGGATACCAGTTCACATATTATTATAATAAAGAGCCAGATTACTATTTGAGACCTGGAAACAGTAATTACTTTTCTAGAAAAATTGGTAATGATTCATATATGAGATATATGGATAAAACCATTCTAATACATGATAAAGAACAGTTTTCCCACATAATAAACGAAACAGATAATACCATATATATTGCTTTTAACTCTAGAGGAGGGCACTTAGATAAAACAATAACTGCAGAAAAATGGATTAATGATGTAGAGAAAAATGGAAATAATTTTAAACTTGTTTTTGTTGGAGATGATCCTAATTCAAAAGTATATAAATTAGAATAAATGGACTGCTTAAACAAATTCATTAATCAATATTTTAAATGATATATACTAAATGTTTTAAAGTCTTATTTATAGTCTATAAAGTAAATCAAAACCCCATTTATGACAATTTATTAAATAAATTATTAAAAATGTTCAAAATTTTAAACTAGAGAGAATTGCGATTAACTGCTGATTTTTTTCAAAGCAAATTTGTTCGGCTAAATTTTTGAGCCTTTCTCTCTATTTCCAGCAGTTTGCTAGTATCTATTTATATACTTTTCAACTTTTTTGAATAGCTATCGCTATTCATCCCAAAGATTTTCTTCTGATTGTCCTCAATTGATAGAGATTATAACTGAGTGCTGTAATTAGCATTTTGACATTTGCTCTTGCCAACGTTGTCACTCTTACAAATCCTGATGTAAACACATTTTTGATAACAGCATAGGGCCTTTCCCCTTTTGCTCTTATTCTGCTAATCCTATTGTTTCTCATCTTATCCTTAATACCAATCGGATGTCCTCGCACCCCCCTTTGCATGGTTGCATCATACCCTTTTGAAGTTGCGCCAAAATAACCTCTATCCCTGTAAACAACTTCACCTTTTTCTGAAAGATCGATCTGACTATCATGAACTGAAGCAGTAGTTGTCTTAAATCTCCTTATTAGATCATAATCAGTATCTTCAATGGTATGTAGCTTATATCCAAAATGTGATTTAGATGCTTTTTTTGTCCATGTACCATCTTTACATCTTCTGGTCTTTGCTTCACTTCCACGAGGTGTGCCAAGACTTGCATGTCCTGGATCGGCATGTATGAATGTTGCATCCTGAATCATACCTTTCTTGATCTTCAACCCTTTACTATCTAGTTGCCTTTGTAATTCATTCCATATTTCATCCTCTTTTCCTGTTTGAGAAATCCGTTCCCGAAAACCCCATACAGTAGTGCTATCAGGAACCTTTGCAGGAAATTGTTGCAGATTGAAAATCTGCAACTCCTGTTAAATCTCTGATTTAACATGACCTAAGAATTTCCGAAAGGAAATTCTATCAGTTGCCTGTCTTTCAAGTTCAGGGTCAGATAAGCCATGCCATTGTTGTAATACTAACATCTTGAGCATGACGATTTCATCAAGGTTCGGTCTGCCACCCAACTCTGTTTTGTTGTTGTACATTTCTGCTATAATCGAACGAAATGGTTTCCAATCTATGAGAGATTCGATTTCAGGGAGCTTGTCACCGAGATTTTCAAGACGTTTGTACTCTTCTTTAAGAGCAAAGTTCGTTAAAGACATAATATAAAATTATCATAATGAGTTATAAATTTTACTTCTGTTGGAGAGGTTTATCGGAAATCTCTATATTTAAAAAAGACCTTTATGATCGCTAAATATCTTCTAAGCTTTTTGAACATTAATATAATATGTTACATTTATTGGTTAATAAATACAAGAGTGGTCGAAAGGTTACTGAAGAGTTTAATTCCTTGATGAATGGTAAAGTTGAGTACAGGAAGAAGAACACTTCTTGAGATTCTGTACTGTTGCTCAAAGCAAGGGAGTTAAGCCATCATCTTGTTGGGAAGAGAAAAACCATTGAGTTTATCAAGCCTGTTTTTGTTGTAAAGAGGGATGATTCTGATCTGCTGAGGAAGAAGATCATTTACATGCCTTACACTGAATGGAAGAAGATGGGATTCTCTAAGGGTACATTGCATTACATGAAGCAGAATACCAAGGGTGATAAGCCGTTTACATTGAAGACACATGTTAGAGAGAGGTTGGAAAAACGATCTACATAGATGGAAGGGATGATCCAGATATGTTTAAGAAGAAAAAGAAAACAATTCCTCAAAACCAATTATTGTTTCAAAATTTTAATTGTCGTGAAAATATTGGGATTATTAATTTTTAGTGTGAAATGAGATTATCAAATTAGCTTATAAATTCCTCCATTCTAATTTGATAACATCATCTCACACATAATTTGCAAATGAGTTAGTATCCTTAACTTCATTTTGCAAATTTGTTGTTACAAGCAATTGATAAGCTACAAATTTCATTAGCGAATACAACTTTTTACTATCATTTCTAATTCCCCTGATGTCGAATTTCATAGTTCTTTTTATGTGATTATGCACTCTTTCACATTCTCTCCTTAGCGAATAATTATCATCGAATCCCTCATCTTCAATATTGCTATTCCTCAAGTGCATTCCTACCTGTTTTTCTCTTCCATTTTCATAAAGAAAACGGAGTTTCTCCCCATATCTCATGTGAACAGATCCTCCAAGCTTCCACATTTTATTGACCCAGTGGTCAACTCGTTCTACAGTTCCTTCACAGTGAATTTTAGAATCAGAAGAGTATGCAATCACTGGTTTTGCATTCAATTTGTACCAGATATCTGCATGATTCCTGAACGAATCATAACCACCGTCCAATGCATAAGTATCAATATCAACTTCCATTTTTACCAATGCATCAATATGTTTCTTCAATTCAGGTGAATCATGTGCAGTACCTTTTGTATGAGTCATGTAGATTGGAAGCGTTCCAATCATGGTGATGTGAGCTTTGTCCATCTTACAATTGTAATGCGGATTGTAATCCGCATACTTGTCATATCTTGATGCTTCAAGAGGAGTAGAATCTGTTTTTACATCTCTTATCGTTGTAGTTTTGGAGATTTTCTTTCCAATTTTGAACATTACTTCATCGAGTCCAGTTTCTCCAAGCCTGTATTTTACAAAATGATGAAGTGTTGCAGAGGATGGAAGATTCATAATGCCGTTATTGTATTCAAAAGACAGAAGCTGCGCTTCTTCTTTTGTTAAGGTAGATATTGTTTTCTCAAATGAGAGGTTCCTATAACATTTCACAACGATGAGCTTTATCATTGACGAAACCTTATACTTGAAGTGCCAGTCCTTATCGGCATAATAGCTACTTTCAACATAAGAAGCAATGTCATCGATATCTAAGAAATACAAAAATTGGCATATTGATACGTTGTCTGTGTTCAGATAGTTAGCAATTGAATCTCTGGTACAGATTCCGTCCGAAACATCGTAATAATATTTCATGGACTGGCACATTTTCTACCATATAAATGTAATGCATAAGCTATGCTCAAAGTGATGCCAGTCGTCTTGAAAAAAGAGTTACGCTTTTAAAGCGAAAAGCTAATTTGATAATCTCGAAATATAGGAATTGATGTACAAACAGATTTATATAGGATACCTTCATTATTAAGATTGCTTTTAAAGGCAAAAACTACTTTACTAAATTATAGGTCTAGATGGTATTTCCTTAACTGTATTTACTATTTTTTCGTATGTTTACTAGCTGGTTATTATCTTTTTAAGCACTTTAAAGGAAGTGAAATATTTGTTCAACAACATGGAATCAACTGCTCCAGTAGAAGCTGGCGAAACATACGACGTAACAATTGAAGATACCGCAAGAGAAGGCGATGGAATCGCAAGAGTAAGCGGCTTTGTAATTTTTGTACCTAACACCTCTGTCGGTGACGAAGTGACAATCAAGGTCACCAAAGTAGCCCGAAAATTCGCATTTGGCGAAGTAGCTTAATTACTACACTTAATAGTTAATTAAGCACGCGATTGGAAGACCAAGTTTTGGTTTTCCATTCTTACTTTTTATTCTCTCAAAAATTAATAAATTATTTGAAAATAATTCGGTTTTTTAGGTATTGTAACTATCACAATTTTTCTTTCCTAAATAATGATCATTAATTGCTTGTGAGAATTTGCTTTAATGTAATTTGATACAAACCACATTAAAGGTGGAGTACACCATATACAATAAATCGTTTTTAAGGTTTATGATAATTGGTAAAGATTTCTTTTTCATTTTGTGAATAGGTGAACAAATGTTCATTCATTTTATTATATTTGTTGTAGGATCTATAATGTACGAAAAACCAAAATGTACTTTTTACGGTGAAACTAATGACATCAATGCTTTGATTGGTTGTGTTATTAGAACATTAGATAAGGCTGATATGGGTAAAGAGAAACTCGAATACATCAGGAAAATCAGTCGTGATGGAAACATGTTCGATTCAGCTATTAAAATTTCAAGTAATTATGTAGAATTTATGGAAATTGAATAAATCTTCATAAATAACTTTTATAAAATACTACCATATTATTAAACAATCAAAAAATTGGACTTGGGCATTTTACTAATCTATTTCCAAAAGATGTTGAGGATTGGCAGGCTGAGATATGAGAAGATATTCTCAAATTGCATTATGGATTGATTTCAGAGTTGGATATTGAAGAGAAGTATTCAGGATTGTATGCTATCTCAAGACTTACTGTTTCAACTGCTAATGTTTTGAGAAGGTTTAAGGGAATCAATATTGGTAAGGAATGGAAAGATTAGATAAAACCATTCAATTTATATCATGTTGGATTTCAAGTTGCTGAAGAAGATGGTAAAGCAGTAAAGCCTTTAGCGCCTTATTCAAATGATCCTCAAAAGATTGTTAATGAACCATTTATCGATTATGCAACAGGAGAGATTAAACAAGGTTTTCATTATTTCAAGCCATTGAGCAGGACAATTATGCAGTATGTTGAACATCCTGAGTATAAGTTTGATGATGAGATTGGAGTTCTTGAGAGAAAACATGTTCATGCTGATTCTGTTATTTACATTGGAAAGGAAGCAAACAACATTGATGAACAGGAATTAGATGTTAAACGCTCACAGGTGTTCATTGATGAGGAAGAGATCAAGAGGAAGATTATTTCTTTAACTCCTGTTGAAGCACGGGAGATTGGAATTAAGTACAGAAGTACATTGAAAAAGATAAAGGACAGAGTTAGGAAAGGGGAGTTCAATTTTGGCACGAAGGAGATGAGGAAAGTTTTAAGGGAAATAATAATTTGATAATTTTTTGGCTCTGTAGAAAACCTATCAAAATCAACATCTATGGACTGGAATTGGGATTATATTCCAACGCCATGTAACACATCACATAATATTTTCAAATTGGATTATTGTCCGAACATTGAGGATTTCTACAGAGCCAATTTTTTAATATTTGTAACTATTCAGCCATCCTCACGTATTTGATATAAACTTAGAATACTCAACACAATTCCATCAGTGCTTGATATTGATTTTACCAAAAAACAATATACTATGCCTCTATTTTAGTCACTCCCTGA
>NZ_JAGSOI010000054.1 GCF_023684405.1 Methanococcoides seepicolus
CTCTTTTTTCGTCTGCTTTGTGGGTTTGGTTTCTCATGAACAAAAACATCAGTCGAAGGTGGTTTACTACTATTACGACTGTTTTTCTTGAGTTGTTCTTCCAATTTTTTAACTCGTTCTTCGAGTTCTGTTATTCTAGCAGCCTGTAACTCGATGATCTTTTGTTGTTCAGCAATTATGTCGTATAACGTGGTGACAAGAGTAACAACTGCTTCTGGACCTTGTTCATAAACTGCCAGGATTTCTTTGCGTTTCGTAATCAATCACCTCGTGCCTGGTAAAACCAGGTTGAATTTCAGGGAGTGACTAAAATAGAGGCATAGTATATTGTTTGTTGGTAAAATCAATATCAAGCACTGATGGAATTGTGTTGAGTATTCTAAGTTTATATCAAAAACGTGAGGATGGCTGAATAGTTACAAAATAAGAAGGAAAAGTTTGTTTTTGATACATATCAAAATTAAATCATTTCCTATTAAACTTCACAAGGCATTAAGACATACAACATTTCATTTGTTGATTTGATTGGATAATTCATCAACGGTCATTGGCGGATTTATCTTATGAATCATATTATGACAATTGGAACACACTAAAGCAATGTCATCAATTGTTGTTGGAGATGAACCATCCCTGTTGCCAATTGGTTCTATATGGTGTGCAATAATGTAGTTCTTGCCTATTTCCCCATAGACCTCTTCATAATTCATACCGCAAACTTCACATCGATAATCTGAATCTGTTTTCTTCTGCTCAATGAGTTTTCTATTTCTTTTTCTAAATATGGCTTCTGTAATGTATTGTTCGCCTTCATTTACTTTTAAAACGTCATCAACATAATCATAAAGCATATCAGATTTTGATTCCATTGCATGTATTTTTTCAAGACGTTCTGTATCTAGTTTTAATACTGTATTTTGATTTGCCTCAAGATTAAGAGTGAATGGTTTGAAATTTTTATCCCAATCAACTTCAACATAATGCTCCCAGCGAATTCCTTTTTGTTTTACTAGCCCTGGTCGATACTTGTATTTGCTTTGAACTGTACCTCTGCCTACGATTTGTGTTCCTTCTTTAACATAAATTGTGTCACCCTTATCCATGTGGTATGCTACATGTTTAAGGCTACTCTGACTGGCTGGTGCAGGAAGAGCTTTACTTCTCCATACTGTATCAAACTCTTCTTCTTTAATTTTAGAACAGTCGCCAACAATAGGTTCACCGTCAGAAAGATAATATCCAATAGCAGCAATTCCTTGGTCACGACATTGTTTCCACACCTCAGTTCCTTGATTTCCCCATCGAAATGCCATTCTCCAATAACTTGTCATTCTTTCACTCCTACTTTATTTTTTAGTTCTTCACACTCATTAAAATCAATTTCACAATTATGCACACAATCATTGAATCTGCCTATTATTATCCGTGTTTTAGACATTGAAGAGCCAGTAATAGCTTAAACGTTTTAAACGTTGCTAATTTTATCCACTAGGCGCACAAAATATGATAATTGTTTAATATATTATATAAAAAAATCTTATTTAAAAAAATTGCCTACAATAAAACTATAGGCTCAAGCTCTCATTTCCGTCATACTCAAGTATAGCAAGAAAGGTATGTAAAGCAAGAATAGCTGAAACAAAAAAGAATGGGGATGATGCAGATCGCATCAATCTTCTGTCTTTTTAGTTTTCTTTGAATCTTTTGACTTTTTTTCCTTTTTCTCTTTCTTTGGAAGGGAACTCACATAAGCATAGGATATATCCAGCCATTTCCTTAACTCCATCTCATCATCGTAAACAGATGGCGGAAGTATTGCATATTCTCTCATTTGCCTGCCATTTGGTGTAAAGGGTGCTGCTTCATCGTGTTCAGCATACAATTTCTGCTGGTCATCTTCTTTAAGACGTAGCATTATGCCATCGCCATGAACATGTTTTCCTTCACAAAATGAACGGGACTGCCGAACATTTTCCTGAACTCAGCATCATATTCGGCCACGTATTCCCCGACCAGTTCCCCAAGTTCTTCAGAAGCCTTTTTCCATTTTGTCATGCTAAAAACTATCAGGAAGATCTGATATATAGATAACGTCAGGGATGATTTGAATTTGATCTTATTGTCCTTCATTTCTGTCGGATCGGTGTTGTGTAATTTGGGACAATTAGTGTTATTTTAACTTAGTCTAAATAACACAAAATAAGAAATATGTATTAACTAATATGTAAAAAGTATCACTTTTAAATAAATACTTTCATATATCATTCGTGTGGAATAGTATTCAAAATCCTTTACTAAAAGGGAGTTTCATATTATCTTTCGAGGTAATAATGTTATTCCTATAAATATATTCTCTAAACCTATTCCACATCAGAAGGAAGTCAATAGCTAATGAATTCAGAACTTTTAAAGTATAAGGATATCTCCATCAGGTATGGTGAGAAAAAAGTATTATCACATTTCGATCTTGATATTAAAAAAGGAGATCGGATCTTGCTGAAAGGCAGATCAGGTGCAGGTAAGTCCACACTTTTAAAGATGCCCATGGGTTTTGCCCACCAAACAAGTGGAAACCTATATTTTAACAACAGTTTGCTTGATAGCAATACTGTATGGGATGCAAGAAAAAGGATCGCTTATGTATCTCAGGACCTTGATATCTATGAAGGGTCTGTTAATGAATTTATCGAGGAAGTATTTTCCTATTCGTTCAATGAAGGAAAACTTGACAGGACCAAGCTCAGAAGGCTTCTTGTTTACCTGGGTTTCGAGAAAGATGTTCTTGATATGCATTTCGAAGAACTCTCAGGTGGAGAAAAACAAAGGATAGGGATAATCATGTCCGTGCTCATAGGGAAGGACATATACTTGCTTGATGAGGTCACATCATCTCTTGATAGTGCGCTGAAAGAAAAGGTCGCCAATTATTTTCTGGAACGCAAGGATTGGACACTTGTGATAATTTCCCATGATGATGTGTGGGAAAAGGAAAATGTCAGAGTCGTACCGGTCGGTGTTTAAATGGAAGCCTATGATATTGGCTATCTGTCTTTGATAGCATGTTTTCTTTTGCTCGCAATTCCACTTTTTGTAAGTCACTACCTTAAGCTTGGACTTATAAACGAAACAGTTGTCTCAGTTTCAAGAATGATCCTGCAACTTGCTTTTGTAGGATTTTTCCTGACAGTGCTATTTGATCTGAACAACTCTGCTGTTAATCTTTTGTGGTTATTGGTAATGATCTTAATGGCGAGCCACAGTACAATAAATGAGGTCGGACTTGATCTGAAAAAGTTGCTATTGCCTACGGTAGTTTCATTTATAGTAGGTAATTTCCTGATATTACTTTACTTTAATATGTTTGTAGTGGATCTGGAAAACCTCTTTGATGCTAGATATTTGATCCCCATATTCGGGATGTTCCTTGGAAATTCTCTTCGTGGTAATATAATAAGTGTCAGCAACTTTTATGATACCATCAGGAGAAATGAGAATCGTTATCTATACAGTTTGTCACTGGGTGCGAAGAGGCACGAGGCTATTCTTCCCTATGCCAGAAAAAGTATCAAGCTTGCATTGAAACCTTCGATAGCAAGCATGTCAACGACCGGTATAGTTGCATTGCCGGGAATGATGACCGGTCAGATTATTGCAGGATCCAGTCCAATTCTTGCTGTCAAGTATCAGATGGCTATAATGGTCGGGATATACGTTTCTACTGTTATGACGGTTGCAATTGGAATATTTATGACGATCCGTTCAAGCTTTGATGATTATGGTATCCTTAAAAAAGATGTTTTCAAATCAACAAATACCTAATTACGCTTCTATTTACCTTTTCTTATTTTGTTGAATTTCTTGCTTCTTAAGACTACGAATTACTTTGTAGCTTAAATAAAGACTTTATATCCACGAACTATTTGTTATATTATACCTTCATAAAATCGATATTTTAAGGAACAGATCATCATGAAAAATAGATCTCTCACATTAGGATTGACATTATTGATCCTCATTGCATCCGCTTTTGCAATGGGTTGTACAGACAACGCTTCTGAATCCGTTACTAACGCTGGAGTGGATAATGGCGGATCTTCATTTACAGGCGATGGTGTTCAGGGAAATATCATCTTTGACGAACCTGTGGAATCCTTCTCTAATGCCACCATCTATCTGAAAGTTGAGGATGTAAGTCTTCAGGACGTAGCTTCTGTGACCATGTCCGAGAATTCCATTATTGGCGTATCCATGGATGCAGATAATGTTCAGCCAGTGCCATATCAGATCAACCACCCTGAACTAGAGGAAAGAATGACGTATTCCCTTTCAGTCCATGTGGATGTTGATGGGGATGGCAGACTCTCAAAAGGCGATTATTACAGCACCTGGCACAATCCTGTACCTACAGAACCAGGTATTCACGATCTTGATGTTCATGTGGAAATGATCTGATAATTGCGTCTAAAGAAAAAAAGGGGACTATCGTTATGGAATGTGCAGCAAATCCCGTAAACATTGATAAATTCCTTATCCTTCCTATTGCTGAAGGGTCAAGGACTGTAACTGAAGTACTTTCAAAAGAGGGTTCTTTCAAGATACTGGAAGTGCTTTCGGAAGATTCACTTTCTGTAAGGGAAATTTCCCTTAAGACCGGTCTTCCTTTTGTGGATGTTGAAGATAATATCATGGCTCTGATGGAGTCCGATCTTGTGGAGAGAAAGACTCGATCCTCCGGTTTAGGGGGGGAAGACGATATCTACGGACCATCCAATAGGTTCGTTGTATTCTCTTCTGAAGACAATACTAATGTTGTATGAGATCAACCCCTGGTGCAAATATGGTCACTAAAGACGTTGAAAATAAGAACAAGAATGAACCTGAAGATGCAGATCAGGACAGTTCGGAAAATGTAGTTGTACTTCCGCTCAACGAAGATTCAAAGAAGATAACACAGACACTTTCCAATGAAAAGTCCCTGAAGATACTGGACCTTCTATCCGAAGAGCCTATGTCTGCAACGGATATCTCGAAAAAGCTCGGTCTTTCCATTACCACTATCAAGTACAACATTGACAGTTTGCTGGAAGCCGATCTTATCAAGGTACACAGGATTAAATGGAGTGCCAAAGGGCGTGAGGTCAAGCTCTATGAGCCGGTACAGAAATTGATCATTGTAGCTCCGGGAAATATGAATGTCAGCAGGGCTTCCATAATCAGTATGTTGCAACAGTATATCGGTGTCATAGGTGCTGCATTCCTTGGTGCTGCAGGTCTTCAATATCTGTCAAGACCTGTTCCAATAGAGAATGGAGGTGCCTTCGAACCTGTAATGATGGATGTTGCCATGGAGTCTGAAGTTCTCCGCGATGCACCCATGGATATGGGCCCTTCAATTGCTGCTGATGGGGCAGTGGAAGAGGTTGCAAAGGCAGTTCCTGAAGCAGCTGGTCCTCAGATAATGGACAGCATACAGACATTCTTTTCGAACCTTTCAGATAACATAGGGCTCTGGTTCTTCCTGGGATGTCTTTTTGCAGTTATGTTGATGATGTTAAAAGGACGTTATTATGATAATGCCAGCAGTTCCACAAAGAGGTCCGTAAAGCGTTATCTTCTGCCTTTGATGCTCGTTGGTGTGGTGATAGCTGCACTTTCCGTGGGAATAGCCCCTACAGAAGATGATCGATTGATTTTCCCTGAGATCGAGAAAATACCAGCTGACCATATTTTCACTGAAGAGGATAATGGCAGTACAGTATCGGTTCAAGCCGGAAGTATTGTGCGTATCGATCTTGATGCACCTTCGGAAGGGTACTGGCATCTTTCAGGAAAGGATGATCTGTCAGTTAAAGAAGAAGGGTATGGATATTCATCATCCTACAGTCCTGTGGCTGATGATTCTGTGTATGGATGGACCTTTGAAACCCCATCCATTGGTGAGAAGTCCATTATGGTGGAATACAATTCATGGGACGACCAGGCATCTGTTCCGAGCGATTTCGAGATGACCTTGGTGGTGGAAGGGGATAATGAACTGTATCCGTCATTTATAGTGGACGGCTACTATTATGGTGATGCGATCGAACTTGCACAAGGCGAGTGGATGCTCATCAGACTGTTCGAATCCACGGCTGATACATATACCTGGAACATGACGTTGACGGACGGTCTCCGGGTCAACGGGGATGAGTTCATCCCGCAATCTGAGGGCTCCCTTTATGGAAAGCATGAGTGGGAGGTCGAGGCAGTTGAAGCCGGTGAACAGAATATCTCTGCCATTAACATGCAGCTGGAGGGGATCCTTACAGGATATGAACAGACCTTTGACCTTACGGTCTGGGTCCTTTGATATTTTTAGTTAACTTTCAGTGGAGCTAAGATATTCAGTAGGGTCAAGGAGCTTTCGAGGTCCCTTATTCCCAAACCAGTTTCCTCCAATATAATTGTTGTCTTCAACAACAGGAGTATCTTCCCCCAGCTCAAAGTGGAGCATGCTGGGATTCTTTTCTTTTAGCTTTTGTATATATTCGAGAGCATTCTTGCTATCATCTTGCTGTTCAGCACAGATCCGACGTGACCGATCAATTGACCGGCTTCAACAGTATCTCCTACTTTTACGTTTGAGGTACCAAGCTCACCGTATTTGCAGAAAAGTCCTGAATGGTTCCTGATAATAAGATATTTCATCAATGGACTGTTTAATCTCTTTCAGAATTGAAGTAAATTCTTCTATGTGATAATTATATGAACTTATCTCTATGAAACCATTTTATATCTGTTCTCATATATTTTATGATCCTCAAATACTAACCTGAGATCCTTCTTAAAGATATCCAATGTTCAATTTCCATTAACTGTTTATATGATGATTTAACAAGTCATATTGGGGAAGGCATATTGTGGCGGGTCTGTTACCGGATGGGCTGCAGTTTTCCACAGTTTTGTATTGTAGCAGTATCTGAGGATATTCCTATGAATGGTCCAAAGATCGTATGAATGATAAATAGGGAGAAATGGGAGGAAATATCTATGGAAATGAGCCCGGAAGAAATGCAGAAGAAAAAGGAAATGGTATTATCTATGTGTGTTTGCGCGAAATGCCCCTCGTGGGTAGAATGTGGGGAAAAGGGAGGATATTGTTTCCCTACAATTGGTAAGAGTAGCTGTATAACCGAGGAAAAAGGCTGTATTTGCGGTGGTTGTCCTGTGACCGAAAAACTGGGTCTTACGCACGGATACTACTGCACACGTGGTTCTGAAAAAGAACAGCTTGGGATGTAATATTCATCCCTTTTTACTATCTTTTTAGTTATACTGCCCGGTAGTACATTCCATTCTCTGAGCTTATGCCGATGATCTTGTGCTCCTCGACCAGTCCTTCAATTATCGGGGAGAGTTCTTCTTTATCAATATCAAGAGATCGAACAACCTGATCAAATGTACAGGGTCTTCGAAGTATGAGATCATATACCTCATCCGGAAGGTTCTCATGTTCTATATTCGATCTCTTTCTTTTCAGACCTTTGAGTACCAGTCTTACCCTTTCCCTTCCCAGTTTCTCATCGAACTTCTGCGCGATCTCTTTGAGCCTTGTTTCAGTTACCGGGATGATAAGATCTTCAGCAGGCGGTCGGCTTATGGTCAATATCTCTATCTCATCCGGATCGATGAACTTGAGAACTTCGATCAGTTTATCTATTTCCTGATCGCTTGAATTTGTAAGGTATCCATTATTTGAGTCAAGTAGCATGACCTCTATGGCAACCCTTGCACCTTTCATTTTCTGCAGTTCTCTTAGTCCTTTGATGATATCCTGAAGTTCGATTCCTTCTGCAGGTCTGTTGATGGACTGGAAAGTCTCTTCATTTCCGGAGACTAATGTAGCAACCACAAGATCTGCTTTTGAAAGGTTATTTCTAACGTCCTCTCTGTTCACGAGTGATGAATTCGTAATTACACAAATGGGAACATCGCTGATCTTCCTTATCTGTTCGATCATGTTACCCAGTTCCAGGTTCAATGTAGGTTCACATGTCCCTGAAAATGTTATGTAATCAAGATCATCCACTTTCTTGTGATAGTTAGTGAGGCCGTCGATCACTTCTTCAGTTGTTACAAGATCTGTAACGTCTGATGGTGTCAATATTTTCCAGTCCACATGTCCAAGCTGACAGTAGACACAATCAAAATTACAGTTCTTCCTGAAGTCACTCTTTTTGATGATGTCAATTCCAAGCGACCTTCCAAGTCTTCTTGAAAGGATTGGTCCGTAGATGATCCTTGATTTCATTTTGATCACATTTGTTGATGTGTACTCTGATCTTTTCTGTGTGGCTAAAGTTAAATGTTCTTTCTGATCATTTCCTGATCATAAGGTTTCCACATTTGGGGCAGTTAATTTGACCACATGGAATTCCTGGTTGGTGGATCTGTTCGTGACCGCAGTTCGGACATTTGCATTCTCCTCTGGAAATACTGACTCCAGCTCCTTTGCCACCACGTAATCCTCTTTGTCCTCGGCCTTGAGTCTGTCCTCCGAGCATTCCTCCATTCTGTCCTCTATTTTGTCCACCCATTGGTCCTTGTCCCATAGGTCCTGTTCCATCCTTTCCTGGCATAGTATAATTTCCTCCTTCTACTTTTATTGATTTTCCATTAACTAATGCATCTGCAATTTTCTGCAATGTTCTTTGGAGCGTCCTTTGAAAGGTCGACTGGTGTATTTGCATCGTCTGAGCTGCATTTTCCTGTTTCATTTTTTCAAGAGAGCTCAGCCTGAGGGTTTCCAGTTCATCAATGGTTATGTTGACCTCTTCCAGATCTTTCAGGCAAACGCCTGATGGTTTGAAATGCCTTGTATTGTGGTCATAATTAACCATTCTCCTTTTTCTTGGGCGTCCCATATTATGCATTATAATGCATAATGTAGATAAACTTAACGTTCATCTTCAAAATATGTGTAATAAACATATTGGATATTTCCAGTTCAATTCGTTTTTGTTATTTAGTGCTGACAAGAAGAGAAATCTGATGACAAAAAATATCATCTGGTATCAATTATCAAAAAAGCATCTTTAGAATCCAACTATCTACTGGGATTCCTTCTAGGTGAGCACGCAGTTCATCAAAGACCCAGTCTATCCATGCCTGCTCTTCTTTACTGAGAAAAGCAGACATTTTTGCACTATCTGGCTGAATTCATTCATTCAGTGTTGTTCTGTATTCGTTTGCCAGTCTAACATACTCGGCTGCATTTTCAGCTATCATCTGTACATCTTCAACGGTCGCTTCTCTTCTGACCTTTCCGGGAACTCCGGTGACAACACTGTTAGGTGGGATTATCTTTCCAGGTGGGATAAGGGCGTTGGCACCGATGATGCAGTTCTTCCCGACCTCTGCACCATCAAGAACAGTTGAGTTTATTCCCACTAAGACATTGTTACCTATCGTGCAACCATGGAGAATGGCTCCATGACCGATGCTGACATTGTTTCCGATCTTTACTTTAAAGGGAGGGTCAGTGTGGATAACACAATTGTCCTGAATGCTGCTTTTCTTACCGACAAGGATCTCGTCCTTGTCTCCTCTGATGGTTGCATTGAACCAGACACTTGAGCCTTCTCCAATTTTTACATCACCGATGATATCTGCAGATCCTGCAACAAATGATGTTTCTGATATCGAAGGTTCTTTGTTTTTGAATTCTAATAGCATCATATCTCCACAATTATCTAATTCTGCCTTAATCGTTCAGCTTTTTCAGAAGCCATGCCATATTCTGACCGAGGGTTTGCATGGTCTGTATCCCTTCCATATCGGCTTCAACATCTACCGGTAAAAACCCGAGTCCAATGTTCCAGTAGCTTGAACCTGGAATTATCATCTGGGATATTGTGAATAAATGGTTGATCGAGTCAAAGGCATGAATTGCACCTCCTCGTCTGGCAGCGACAACAGCAGCACCTACCTTGCGTTTGAAGAGATCATCGTTCGCTTTCGCCACAAATCCTGCTCTTTCTATAAGGGCTTTAGTTTCTGCATTAACGTCTGCAAAATATGTAGGTGATGCAATGATTATACCATCTGCCTCTTTCATTTTTTTGATGCAATCATTTACAATATCACTTTTTATGACGCATTGCTCGTCTTTGTTCTCAAAACATTTCATGCAGGCGGTACATCCACTCAATGTATTGTTACCTATCTGTATGATCTCGGTTTCAATACCGTCGTCTTCAAGTTCAGTAAGGACATGTTTGAGTAAAAGTGATGTATTTCCTTCTTTTCTTGGACTTCCATTAAATGCAACAACTTTCATGATCGATCTCCTGAAAACTTAATTCCTTGCGAGTGAGTAATCTGCGAGAACCTTGAGATACACGCTATCAACTTCCATTAATACTGTTTCGAACATGGCGATATGTACCATTTCCTCTCTGGCCACTTCCAGAAGCACTGCCTTCAGGTCTTCATCCTTTGTAAGGGAGGCCATTTGTTCATAGAAATTAACAGCATCCAGCTCGGCTATCATGCCAATTCTGATAAGTTCCTTGTCGAGATCTTCCTTACTTAGATTTTCAGGTATGATCGGCATTTCAGACATCATTTGCTTCTCCCCCCTTTATTTTGTCATCTCATCAACTTCAAGCTTGCCTTTTTCCATTTCCTGTACCTGCTGTTCATCTTCTCTTAACAGGAGTGTCTGGAATTCTCCGACATGCGTTTTCTCTTCCTTTGCGATGTCCAGAAGTACTTCTTTCACTTCTTTGTTATCTGTCAGCGCTGCCATCTGCTCATAAAGATTTATCGCATCCAGTTCAGCGATTATGGCTGCACGAAGGATCTCTTTGTTGATGTCTTCAGGTTTGACCTTTGATATGTCTATAGGTATTTTCGATAGCATTGGCTTACATCTCCATTTATTTTTAGCTGTGGGGATGTGTAAGATATGATCTATGTCAATAAGATGATCTAAACTCCCCAATAACATTCATCTTTTACATTATTTATATGTTGAGGAACGATGGCAAAGCTCAAAAGGCAGACATTCTTTAAAAAAAAGGTTGAATTGTGATCATATTTATCACTAAAAAGTATTATGGGCTTTATTCAATTCTTGTCATGGGTTTGATCAAACCCTTTGGACACCCATTTCTTTCAATGAGCCTTCAATGTTATATATCCATCAACTCTTATCAAATCCTCCGCATCTGCCAGGGACAGCTGCGCTCATCCAATTGGTCAATTAATGGTATAATCAGTACTTCCTATTCCCGAATATTGCAGAACCGACGCGCACCATTGTAGCCCCTTCCTCGATGGCAACCCTGTAGTCATTGGACATTCCCATTGATAGTTCCTGGATATCGATGTTATCCTGATCGACCTGCTTCAGCTCATCAAAAAGTGCTTTCATCTTCTTGAAATATGAACGTGTTTGCTCAGGGGACACAAAAGGAGGTATGCACATGAGTCCTTTCACCTGAACATTCCTGAGGGAATGGATCTGTGTTATTACCTGTCCGATCTCATCCGCCCCAAAGCCGAATTTCTGTGGCTCGTTGCCTATGTTGACCTGAAGGAAGACCTTCTGTACCTTGTCAATGGCTTCGGCTTTCCTATCAATATCCTGTATCAATTTCAGGGAGTCAACTGACTGGATCACATCAAAGAGCTGAACGGCTTTTTTAACCTTGTTCGTCTGTAGATTTCCTATGAGGTGCCTTTCACAGGGCAGGATCTCAGCACATTTATCCTCGAATTCCTGAACTCTATTCTCCCCTATGATGGTTGCTCCGGCTCTGATGGATTCGTTTATCCTCTCAGGGTCGATAGTCTTGGTGACGCAGACAAGTTTTGTTCTTCCAATTTCGTTTAAGATCTTTTTTATATTTTCATCGACTGTCATTCATATTCCCAAAACGATTTTATTAAAAATATAATTTATTTAAATAATTACAATTGTTGTCTATATGAACCAAATGCAATGAATTTCATATAAAACGTTCGTTTGTTTCAGCAGATTACTGTCGTTCTTTTTTTGCAAAAGTTAGAAATAGGCTTTCTACAAAGCCAAATTTAGAAGTATATTTCTACAGATACATAACCAAGATACTAAATACTAATCTTGTTTAATATTTATGGGGGTTATAAAGAATGTTATTTATGATCAGTCTTGAGCATACACCTGAACAGTGTTTTGCAAGAGACGAATACAAGGCAGAAATGAAGCAATGGGCTGGGGAAATGAAAAACTCAGCAGAGAAACTGGGTATAAAAATAAATGGAGCATATGTTTGCCCTAACGAGCATATTTTCTATTTCATCCTCGAATCAGACAGTTTGATGACAATTTCGGAATTCTTAAAACCGCCGATGTTAACGCATCACACCGCAAAGATCACCCCTATACTGACAATAGAAGAGACAGTCAAAGGGTCCACATTGCTAAAAAGCTAAATCGTTTCGTAGACTATAGGGGATCTCGAAGAACTCAGAATTTAAGCGATTGCATATAGATCACATATAAGTGATCGTTTGAAACCATGGGTTTATCGAAGTCCTTTACAGTAACTTCTATTTTTTTTATGCTCATCATAATTTCGACACTTTCACTCTCTGAGTTGGAGCAAGTGATCAAGGTAAATATGGAAAGAAAGGAACCTTAATTAAACGACAAGTTCGTTAAGGTTCACATTTCCATTGGTGGTTTTTATGTATATCTTATTTCCACCATTTCCTAATATCGCTTCCATGTGAGTTTTTTCTATTCCCGTTAAAACCAATGCTATGTCGTTCACTGAAATATCACCATTAGTTGTTTTCGCCTCTATATCAGCATTGAGTGACGTATTTATAGAAAGAGTAATACCTCCATTGGTACATTTTATATCTACATCATCTTTAAAGTCAAATATCTGTGCATCGATCTTTCCGTTTGTTGTCTCCAAGTCATCGATTCCTGTTGTTCCTCGGATATCTATTGCACCGTTGGTTGTGCTCGCTTTTACATATCCATCAACATTCCTTATTACTATAGCTCCATTGGTACTTGCTACTGTAGTATCCCCTTTTGTGTCTAAAATTTGTATATTTCCATTGGTTGTTTTCACAAGATCAACGGGAACATTATTTGGAACGTTTATATCCATATCAACAGAAACCCTGGCATCCTCAAAAGCGCTCAATGTTGTTTCGATCTTTATCTCATTATCGCCTTCAGTAACAATAATCTCAACTTTATCAAGCTCGTCTTTTCCATATCGGGTCCTTTTTGTAGCTTCCAATATGACCGTATCGCCTTCCCAGCTATTAATTTTGATCTGACCATTTACATTGATAACCATCAAAACAGTATCATTACCTGCTTCATACTCGCCATTGAAATCTTCAATTTCTTCAGGCCCGTATTCGGGGCCATACCCTGTACACCCGGAAAAAGCAGTAACGAGAAATACTGCCAACATCAAAAATGCAATATGATATATTTTCATCATCGATTTCCCCCATATTAAAAATAAAAGGTATTCGCATAAAAGACTGTTTATCCTATTGATCAGAGCAAAGTTCTGGGGTGTTGAACCCATTTAGAATTAATGCTTCCTATGCGTAACTTGCTTGGTAATGTGTGAGGTTCTGTATGTTATTTTGCAAGACCTGTCTATGTGGGTAAAAGAGATGATACTGATCTTCTGTGGAAGAAGATTTATTGATATGTCTTATGTTGAATGGAAAAATGGGCTTTTCTAAAGGTACTTTACATTACATGAAGCAGAACGCTAGGAGTGATAAACCATTTACTCTCAATGCTCATGTTAGGGAGAGATTGAAGACTTGGGAATAAATATAATTAAATGTTAAAATAGTTTTTTTATTTGTTCTTTGAATGAACAAAAAAAATAAACTTTTTAATAAATAAAAATAGACATCGATGTATGATTTTATGTATAGCTGCCTATGAGAACGTGACTGTTCCAATACATTTATATTGTGAGGGCCTAATTGTTCTTTAAGTGATTTCTCAAAAAAATCATTTTAAATTTGGAAACGTTTTGGCACAATAATTATATTCACATCAATATTTATATTCCGTTATGATCTCCTGTATTTTTCTGGACCTTTAATTGGTTAGACTAGTAATATCAAGGAGTCCTGTTTATGAATGGATCAGTCCCCCTGGGATACATTGAAAACAAAAGCAGAACACTTGTCAATACTCCATTGTACTTTTGTCTGTTCATGCTTTTCACAATACTTGGTATTCTTGCATATTATATCCTGACAAAAGATGAATTTACTCCTACAATTATACTCTCTGTACTATGGATTATTTTTTGGAAGAACAGCAAAACGGAAGGGAAAACATTTCTTGTGATAGCATCCCTTTTTGGGTTCATACATGAATTATTGGGCGTACAATACGGATACTTCATGTACCTCGGTGGTGCAATAGGGAATGTTCCAATCTGGATATTGCCCGGCTATGGAACAATATTCTGGTCCTCCTACAATCTCTGGAATATATTCGAAAAACAATATTCAGGATCCAAATGGTTCCATTTTACAAATCATTTCATTATCTTAAGCTTTGTTCTGCTTATACTGGCAGACTACAGCTACTTTGATCTGACAAAGGACCCTCTAAACACATCTATTAAATTTATACTTGCATTTATGCTGTTTACAAATTTCAATATGTTAAGACTTGCATACTTTACAGGATTCTTCACAGTCCTTAATGAAATTGCAGGAGAAACACTTGGAACATGGTCACATCCGGATTTTTCATTACTTTCCCTGATGGCAGGATACGTTTTCCTTCTTTGGATATGCCGGTCGATTGCCGAGGTAAAAGAAGCAAAGAAAGAAGAATCTCATGAAAATAATTCACTGGTAAGCTACATATCCGCATTTAAAGGACTTGTAAACGGGCAGAAAGAATGGACAAAAAGAGAGGCAACTGCCGTATTTTTGTTAATATTGTATTATACTTTGGCTTTGCTTGGGTTTATTAGAGCCTAAGCATTTTATTTTTTCCTGATAACGAGGAATGATCATGTGCCGATTAATTTTGAATTGAAATTTCGATTTCTGACCATGTCTTGATTTTTTTCAAAAGACTAATCATTTGTTGTGGAACATTCTTACAAAAGCGTAGTGTTTTTCTTAGTTACCTATATCCCAACACTATTGTGAGAGGGTCAGATTCGAACTCCGCAAAACTCGAAATTTATAAAAAGTATCCTCATTCAATCTTTAATAATATCAATCAAAAATAGTCTTGGTGCGAGAGAAGGGATTCGAACCCTCGAACTCCTACGAGACTAGGCTCTGAACCTAGCGCCTTTGGCCAGGCTGGGCAACTCTCGCGCCGCGATATTAGCCAATAGTAGTGTTTTTCATTATTAAGGGTTGTGGTAAAGTTGCTAGAGGACCAGCTCCTCTAGCGTCTTTGGTTGGCCCGAAGGCCTTAATAAAAAAGTTTTCTTTGGAGTTTGTTTTAAAAATGGTTGTAAAGGAGTCGATCAAGAGAAGAAGAAACAGGAACTCTTGATCTAATTTATAGATTGTTGATGTTTGTATATAGCATAATCTCTTTCGAATTGGCGACCGATGTGGAAATTGCGGAGCAGGTCTAAAAAGTACAATGGCTTTGAAATTGTACAACGCCATTAAAACGGCGATATAAAAAAGATCCGAAATATTATACAAGAATAGAAAAAGCTGATGGGGGTTATGCCATCAGCTTCATGATAAGTGCTTTCTGGGCATGCAGGCGGTTCTCTGCCTGATCGAAGACGACTGAATGAGGGCCGTCCATGACCTCTGCGGAGACCTCTTCGCCTCTGTGGGCAGGTAGGCAGTGCATAAAGATGACATCGGGCTTTGCAAGTTCCACCAGGTTGGAATTGATCTGGTAGTCTTCGAGGTCGCTAAGCCTTTTCTCCCTTTCTTCCTCATCGCCCATGGATACCCATACATCGGCGTAAAGGACATCAGCATCTGCTGCTGCTTCTTCCGGGTCGGTGGTTATCAGTATGTCGCCTCCGAGCTCTCTTCCCTTTGCCACGATCTCAGGGTTTGGCAGATAGCCTTCCGGACATGCAACAGCTATTTGCATACCGACTAGGGCACAACCCAGTATCAGTGAATTACAGACATTGTTACCGTCACCGATCCATGCGAACTTCAAACCTTTAAGACGGTTCTTGTATTCGCGTATGGTCAGGAAATCTGCAAGGATCTGGCAGGGGTGTTCAAGGTCTGATAGTGCATTGATCACAGGTACTTTTGAGTGCTTCGCAAGATCTTCAACCGTCTTGTGGCTGTTCACCCTTGCGGTAATACCGGCGACATAGCGGGAAAGGACCTGTGCAGTATCGGATACTGTCTCACCACGGCCTATCTGTATGTCCCTTGCATTTAGATAGATGGAATGTCCCCCAAGATCGCTCATGGCGACCTCGAAAGATACCCTTGTTCTTGTCGATGATTTCTCAAAGATCATCGCAAGGCTCTTGTTCTTCAGCAGGTCTGTAATCTTACCGCGAAGTCGTTTCTCTTTGAGGTCCTCAGCCATGTCAAGGATCTCAATGATCTCTTCCTGTGTAAGATCTGTCATTGATATTAGATGTTTCATGTTACCAGCTCATATCAGATAATTATCCACGGATCTGTTCCATGTGAGTGACCCTTCTCTGGACAAGTTCAGGTGTACCGATGTCCCTTCTGAAATGAAGGTCACCGGTAATGTTCTCAAGTGCGTTCTGTGCGATCCTCTCAGCATCTGTAATGCTGCTCGCAACACCCACAACAGCCACTGCTCTGGAACCAGTGGTGTATACCTTTCCATCCTTCTCATAGACACTTGAATAGAACAGGAGTGCATCACCGATATCGCCGACAACGACCTCTTTGTCCTTTGATGGCTCATCAGGATATCCTGCCGGTACAGCGTACTTACAGACAGTTGCACGTTTTAGGAACTCCACATCAAGTTCGTCAAGGGTGCCTTTCACAACAGCTGACATCACATCGATCATATCCGTCTTAAGAAGTGGAAGCACGTTCATTGCTTCAGGGTCTCCGAACCTGGCATTGAACTCAATGACCTTAGGTCCGTTCTTTGTAAGGATGAACTGACCGTAGAGCATACCCTTGAATGGTGTCTCTGTCTCTCCGAGGGCTGTGATAGTTGCTTTCATTATCTCCCTTGCACGGTAGAGATCATCAATGGTCACAAATGGCAAAAGTCCGTCAGAATCGGAATATGAGCCCATACCACCGGTGTTTGGTCCGAGGTCGTTCTCAAAAGCACGTTTGTGGTCCTGCACACATGGTGTGAAAGCAAGGTTCTTTCCATCAACGAATGCCTGTACGGTGAACTCCTCGCCCACAAGGTTCTCTTCAACGACAACATTGTCCCCGTCAAGAAGGGACACAGCATAATCATAAGCTGCGCCGGTGTCAGGAAGCTGGTCTCCCATTACCTTTACACCCTTACCGCCTGTGAGTCCGGCTGGCTTGATGGCCACGCTACCTAATTCCTCAATGTATTCCTGAAGGCCTTTCTTCTCGGAGAACACCTTGAAAGCAGGACATCCCTCAATGTCGTTGTCCTTCATGAAATTGCGAGCCCATGCCTTGTCGAACTCGATACGTGCAACATCCTTTCTAGGTCCGACAGCTCCGATACCTGCCTCTTCAAGTGCATCAGCAATACCGACTGCCAAAGGCGCTTCCGGTCCGATAAAGACCATTTCGATACCCTTTTCCCTGGCGTATCCCACAACCTTCTCCACATCTGTCTCCTTAACCAGAAGAAAATCCTCGCACAAAGCTGCAATGCCAGGGTTCTTCTTTGCCATAACTGCGAAAAGGGTGGGGTTGCGTTCGCTTCTTGCAATGGCATCTGCAATAGCGTTCTCTCTTCCGCCTCCACCAATGATTAGAACATTCATATTATTAGCCTCGTTCAATTGAAAAGAAATATATTGATAATAGATCAGTTTATTTTTAGAAATAACGTTGTCTAATGTTAGAGAACTAAATCTCCTACTATTGAATAAATACTTTTCCAATATTGTGAGTTATAGTATAGAGATTATCAAATTAGCTCATAAATCCTCCCATTCTAATTTGATGACATTTACCTCATACATAATTTGCAAATGAGTTAGTTTCTTTAACCTCATTTTGCAAATTTGTAGCTACAAGCAACTGATATGCAACGAAATTCATAATTGAATACAGTTTCTTACTACTATTTTTCATTCCCCTGATGTCGAATTTTACAGTCCACTTAATATGCTTGTGTACTCTTTCACATTCACCCCTATGCGAATAATCTTCATCGAATGCATCATCTTCGATGTTCTTGTTTCTCAAGTGCATCCCTACCTGTTTTTCTCTTCCATTTTCATAGAGGAAAT
>NZ_JAGSOI010000055.1 GCF_023684405.1 Methanococcoides seepicolus
AATATCAGTAATGGTGTCGTTGAAGGATTGAACAACAAGATTAAGACTGCTTTTAAGAGATCTTATGGATTGAAGACTGAAGTAAATAGGAATACAATGATATTCTTGATGGCAGGTAAACTGAGTTTACCCACTCGATGTTAAAGAGAACCCAAATAATTATGTTTATGATATTTGCCTGTCGCCATATAATTAAAAATACTATTTGATGGGACATGATTATTTTGTTAGTCAAATAATATCATTAAATTTAGTAGAATAGTGAAATACTAAATATAACAAATGTTTTACCAAATTTAAGACTATAACTTTCCTATCAAAACAAATACAATAGACTCTTAATTTTAGTAAAATTGGTAGTTTTACCAAAGATAAGAATGGAAATCCAAATCCTCATCATGAAGGTGTGTAACGGATTTTATTACCTTCCCTATAATTGGTATCTAAAATTGATTATCTCTGCTCACAGAGGATGTGTGGGAAGGATAATCTGCTTGTCCAATGAAATTGTGGCTACAATTATCCAAATCCGAGTTGACAAAAAAATAATGAGGGAAAATGAATAAAATCCTCATTATTTTTAAGTAGATAAATTAAATTATCTATCATAAGACAAATTGAAGATTTTGTAACATTATTTTTTCTTATCAAATTGTTTATGTATCCATTTGCAACTTTAAGGTTCGAACTTGATGTCACAGGAAGTATTGTCTCTCCTGACTTTGATATTTGTTCTTTATCTAATTTATTTAATCGGTTTTACATTTTTTTAAATCAGCTTCAATAGACATGTTCAATCACATTATATCTATTCTGACAATCTGATATATCTGTTATGTTATAGAATAATCAAAAATATTATATGCTACCCCGTACTTGCAGTAATGTGATCTACTATGGCAAAAATAGGATTTATTAAGTTAGGCAACCTCGGCATGAGTCAGGTCATTGACCTCGTACAGGATGAGATAGCAGCAAGAGAAGGTATCAGTGTTCGTGTATTCGGAACTGGTCCTAAAATGGGCAAAGATGAAGCTGCAGAAACAGCAGCACTTAAAGAATGGGATGCTGATTTCTATGTAATGATCAGCCCTAACTCAAGTGCACCTGGTCCAACCGCTGCACGTGAGATCTACAAAGATGTTCCATGCATCGTTATCTCTGATGGTCCAACCAAAAAGGACGACAGACAGGCACTCGAGGACGCAGGTTTCGGTTACATCATCATGACCGTGGACCCACTCATCGGCGCAAAGAGAGAGTTCCTTGACTCTGTGGAAATGGCATCCTTCAACTCTGATGCAATGAAAGTTCTCTCCACCTGTGGTGTTGTAAGACTTATACAGGAAGAGCTTGATATCGTCACTGCACAGGTCGATGAAGGTAAGGAGATCGTCCTTCCACACATTCTCGCAAAGCCAGAGAAGTGTATCGAACGTGCAGGTTTCAGCAACCCATACGCAAAAGCAAAAGCACTTGCAGCACTTCACATGGCTGACAAGGTAGCACAGATCAACTTCCCAGCATGCTTCATGATGAAGGAGATCGAGCAGGTAACACTCACAACCGCAACAGCTCACGAAATGATGCGCGCAGCAGCACAGCTCGCGATCGACGCACGTGAGATCGAGAAATCAAACGATACAGTCCTCAGGCAGCCACACGCAAAGAAAGGCAACATTTTGTCAAAGACTGCATTGTACGAAAAACAACAGTAAGTGTCTTTTTGACACTTCTCTTTTTTTAATATTTCCATGGACACACTTACAACCGTTGCGATCGCAATTGCCGCATTTCTGGTCCTTATTGTACTCACTGCAATGGAGTTCAAGAATGCTGCATTTATGCACGCCCAGAGGAAGGTTTCATCTCCACAACGCAATACCGGAGAAAATGGATGCAATTCTGATGAAAATGAGTTCAATATTGATTAAAATGAATGTAATGATAATGGATCAGAAAGTGATGATGTAACTCAGGACGAAGTAAAATAAAAAAGGCATCCCTGGGGGATACCGTCCGAATTTACTTTGGTTCTTCTTTTTCACGTGGCATTGCCAGTATCTCACGAACCTGCATGTTGAAGAAATTCTGTGAATGTGCTGGTCTTACAACAAGTGCTACATCTGCACCCTGACGTGTACCACCAATGGCGATAACCTTTGTATCCTTTGATACGGGTATATGGCCTGAATCTGCAGCCATCATCACAATTTCAAGGGCTACCTTGAAACCTTTGCCAAAGACCGCACGCAGCGTATCGGAGATCACATCTGCACGACTTGCACCGCCCAGTCTATTTGAAATGGCACGCTCTACACCTGAGAACATATGTGACTGTGTTGTAACAATTACTCCCATTTCCTGAAGTTTCTTTAAATTATCCTCATCCATCTCCCACTTTCCATCTTCTCGGAGTCCATATTGATGAGTGACAGCGATCACCTTCATATTTTTACCCTTTACTGCTTCTGCCATCTTCAATGCAGTATGGCCTTCAGTACTTGAAAGTACGATATATTCGATCCCTAGCTCTTCAGCCCTGGCAGCCGCTACTTTCACAACATCATCGGTATTCTGTTTACCAACATCATCAAAATATAGTATAGATCTTTCCATAATATTCCTCCATTATTTGTATGCATCTTTGTTATTTGCATCTATTTCGTTATCATTTGGTTTAATTATGTCGTTTTCTTCTTTTTATAATACGATGTACTTATCTATGAGTATCCTCTAATTATATAATAAGTGAATTAAGGGGTTAATATTCTCATAGGGTGATTCTTTTGTTAGAAACAGATTACGACGCTATCGATGTAGATATCATAACAAGGCCGGTAAAATCAAAGGATCCTATCCTGATAGAAGGTTTTCCGGGTATTGGTCTTGTGGGCAATATTGCCAGCCAGCAAATAATTGAAGAATTAAATATGGAATATATAGGTTCCATTGAGTCTCGCTATTTCCCGCCGATAGCCGTTCTGTATGAAGGGCTGGTGAACATGCCTGTAAGGATCTATGAAAATGTGGAACACAACACCATCATGGTGGTATCGGATATTCCTATCAATCCTTCTGTTTCCTATGATGTGAGCAAGGCACTTGTCGGATGGGCAAAATCCATAGGCGTGAAAGAAATTGTCTCTATTGCGGGCATTGCTACCATGAGTGACGAATATAAAGTGTTCGGAGCTGCAACAACTGAAGAAATGCTTGAGAGGATCAGGGAGCATGTGGAGATCTTCCAGATGGGTACGATCTCAGGTATTTCTGGCAGTGTGATGGCAGAATGTTTCATGCAAAATATTCCGGCGATCAGTCTGCTGGGCGCTACAAAGACGCAGAATCCTGATCCAAGGGCCGCAGCAGTAGTTGTCGATGTTCTAAATTCCCTGTATGATTTTTCGATAGACACAGATGATCTTATCGAACAAGCAGAGAAGATCGAGATCGAAATGCAGAAACTCGCTGAAGATGTAAGATCAAGCGAACAGGCGACAACACCACGAAAGGAATATCCAATGTATGGGTGATCTGGTATGGAATACGTCGCACTTACGGGGATCTCAGATATTGTGATGTCTGACTTGAAGGCTAATCTGTTACGCACTATCGAGATAAGAAGTCCTCAGAACTTTTTCACATCACTGAACCTCAATGTGGGTGATCATATCTTTGTGACCCATACGTCTGTACAGGATATTATGCGTGGAACTCCAGGTGTGGTGGCACAGGTTGTAAAACACCATGTATCAACGCACAGGACCGTCACAGGGAATGACACTTTTTATGAAGAACATGAGTCCATGATGATACGCCTTCAACTGAAATCAATTGGACTGGCTCGCATAAATAACATACTTTCCAATGAGTTGGGAAAAGTCACACTTGTGGATGCTGAACAGGCCTGTTTCTATGAAGCACGCTGATTCAATGACGTGTCTCGGGGATATTCTTTAATCCCTTCTCTATTTTCTTTGCGTTCTCAAGATCGATGCCAATGGGTATCTCATTGTCGTCATATTCGCTATGCTTGCGTGAACCTTTGCAACCATAGGACAACCCTACACCTTTCTCAATAGCAAGGGCGGTACAGTCTCCGCAAATGGATGCTGCACCGAAAGTGTCGATATTGACTCTTTCTCCATCATTATATGCTAGTGCCTGAACGCCCCTCATGGCCATTTCAGGCTTAAGGTAGAGAATGATAACATCGAACTCACCGTTGTTCTCTGACAGCGGCTCTATCCTGATATGATCATATTTCTTCTTTATCCTGGGGAGTGCAGATACTGCCTTTTGTGCAGTTTCTGCATCGATGTAGCGTCCTGATGCCAAATAGTATTTATCCGGCTTATCTTCGGATGTGCTCAGGACATATTTGCCAGGGGGGCAACTTTGGGATGCAGCAAGGAAAATATCTCCCTTGCGTGCTTTTGTTATCATTTCACAATAGAGGAGGTCATATTCCTCTCCGATGTCGCCTTCCTGAAAGGTAACGCAAACAGGTTCTCCGTCATCCATCAGTTTAGCTATCTCTGTGAACATGTGTCATCCCAATATTGATTTACTCGATCTCTGTTCTCACTGTGGTGAACACAGGTCCGCGAATATCGATCTTCTGCTTCTTGCCTGTGATGTATCTCTGGCCCAGGGGGTCGAGCTTGATGTTTATCTCGGAAGGGACCTTGACTATCCTTACCCTTGTCTCACATTCCTTTTCCCCGTTGTCCACAGCTTCCTCGATCTCTTTTGCTGCTTGTGCTGCAAAAGCTTCGATAAATCTCACGCCAGTCCTTGCAGAATGGTTCTCAAAGGCCTTTTTCCACTTTTTGTTGTTAGGAAGGCCAAGAACATCGTTCTCGTAAACAAGTACCTCATTGTAAGCTGCCGGTCCGCAAAGCTTAGTCTCATCTTCAGGTTCTATCACGGAGACCTTCACTTTCTTACCCTTAAGTGTACCTTCCCAGGCAACGAACTCACAGGGACTTGGCTCTGATCCGTGCATGTCACATTGTTTGACTATGCCTTCAAGGATCTCCTGTCCTTCAGGGGTTTCCGGAAGTTTGTCAACGAATATCATTCTTGCCAGTTCGCTGTCCTTTAGATCCCATTCAGCGTATTGTGGTATCTGTGGATATGTCATACCTCTAAGGTCGGTGGAATCGTGGAGTATCATGGCAAGCCTTTCAACACCAAGCCCGAGGTTCATGACCGGGCATGGAATGTTATACTCGGCAAGTGCTGTCGGCGAGTAGATTCCAAAGGTCGCGATCTCTATCCAGCCGTCAGAATATTTGGTATTGGAGCCAACAAGCTTTGGATGGTATGCAAAGACCTCGATCTGTGTATCAGGTACGTAATATTTGCTCCTTTTCTCATCCGGGCGGAACATGAACTTCTCAAAACCGAACTGTGCCAATAATCCTTGAGCAACGGCTTTTCCGTGATCTACAGTGACATCTTCATCCATTATGACACAGGAAGCTGAATAATATGTCATAAGGCGTGATGCATCTTCCTGCTGTTCTCTTCTGAACGAACGGTCGATGGAGAATAAGTGGAATGGTGGTCTGGAACGTTCAAGAATGCCTGAGAGTGAAATGAACCATCCTGATGTCATATGGCTTCTGAGCGTCTTGGTGGTGGCTTGCGGGGTAAGTTCCTTGAATTCCGGGAACACCTGGTCTATCATCTCGACCACAAGCGCATCGGACACGTTTAGCTTAATTGCTATCTCGGGGACAAGGTCATCTCCTTCTACCTCGCCTTTCTTGTAAGAATGCAGCACTTTCCTTATTGTCTCGATACCTTCATCATCGATACCGCCAAGCATTTCTTTTATTTTTGCAATGCGTTGGTCGGAGATACCTACATTTGGTCTTGGTAGTCCGGCAAGGTAGTAACAGCGGTCAAGGACTGCCAGTGCTTCATGTCCGAATTGTTTGTGAACCTCTTTCTCATCAACGATAAGCGGATTCATCATCTCATCGAAGCCCATGCGAAGATAAGCTTCTCTGAGCTTTGCTATCGTATCATAGACAGGATGTGCTTTTCCGAAGTTGAATGATGTGTGAGGGTACTGCTGGTTCAGGCCTGCTTTTTTTATAAGGTCTTTGCCACTTGTCCATGCAGAGTCAAAGTCTTCCTTAGCAGCTTTCTTTATGGATTCAGGATCGAATTTCATGGTAAAATCTCGTTATTTTTAATAGTGTGCTCGTAATCGTTAGCTCAGGTATAAAGATGTATCAACACATTTTATAGTTACGTTCGATGAACAGCCTGTAAGGTCATTGAATGGGTGTTATCGATCAAAAATATTCAGTGTATTGAATATCTGCAAATAAAAAGATAAGAAAAGATCTGATCGTCAGATCAGAATGTTCTTTGTTGTATCGTAAACGATCACTCGTCAACAGGGATGGTCTCGAGCTGACTTGCGACATTCCATATAAGTGTCCTTGTATGTAATGGAATGTTTGGGTCGTTGCTGATATCTTCCAATATGGAAATACTGGATGATGTTCTCAGGAAAAGGGGTTCTGCTTCGTTTTTCAAAGTTGCAAGGATGTCGTTTGCGGAACGTCTGATATTCCTTGGTACGGAATTGTCGTTCGCTATATGTTCTAACACCTGTGTGCATTGTTTAATGACGTCTTCAGGTTCGCTGGCACCTAACATTTGGATCACCTTAATAATGGTTTAATGATAAAATAAGAATTTATGTTGTATTACCCCTAACTATTATATCCTATAAAAAGACTTTCATTCATGCAGTGATCAAAGGTGAACAAATGAGCGATAGTGACGATAAAATAAAACAGATATCAAGATTGCTGGAAATGGGCGGTACTATGCTTGCACAGCATTGTACTACATGTGGTGCTCCTATGTTCAGGTACCAGGGAGAAGTACTTTGCCCAATATGTCAGGACAGCAATGCGAATTCCGGTCAACAGCAAAATGCAGGACAACAGGTTGCATTGGCAAGAAATGAAATTAAAGAAGTTCCTCAGGCAGGTGGCATTGCCAGCTCTCCCGAAGCTCCTGTACGACAACCGCTGGTTCGTTCTGAAGAACTTTCTCACGATGATATGCCAGGGCAAATTTCGGCAGCAGTTCCTATCGAAGGTCTGAATTCAGTTGCAGAAAGCCTGAAATTGAAAATTGGGCACATTGCCGGTCTGCTTCAGGTCGAGACCGATCCTCGCAGGATGGAGGAATATCTCGATATTATAGATAGATGTCTTGACATCCTTGAAAGACTGAAATAAGCTTCTTAAAAACAGAATTCTCATAAAACGATAGTAGAAAACCGGTATTTCCGGTTGCTCTTTCTTTTTCAATTTTTATATTTGCTGCTAAGTATTTCCCGCATCTTTCCTGCGGTCTTCGGTCCAATGTTCTTTACTTCCTTCAACTCCTCAAGCTCTGCTTTCATAACATCTTCCACGGTTCCGAAGTGTTCAAGGAGATTCTTTGCAGCATTCGGTCCGATGTCACTGATGGATGATACTATGTATTCCTGTTGTTGTGATAACAGCATTGAAGATTTTTTTCCGTGTATGCTGGTACTGCGTTTTTCATCGATCTGTTCTCTCTTTGCTAGTATGCCTATCAGGGATGCTGTGTCTTCTGCATCTCTTGTGTGAAGTATGGACACTCCAAAGTCCAGTGCCAATGAAGCAAGTGTTCCGTGGATAGCTTTGGGGTTGATCATCCTTGTGGTGAACAAACCTTCTCCTTCGATGATAAGTATGGGCTTTTCATAAGCTCCTGCAAGGTCGGATATCTGCCTGAATATATTGCGGTCAAGCAGGGAATTGACAAGGTCTTCGGCACTCTTGCGCTCGATTGCCACCCGGTCGCTTACAATATAATCTCCTACCTCAAGTGTTTTTACAACGATGTTAAGCCCAAGTTTCTCAAGACTGCGTGCAACGGTGCTTCTGATCTCTCTCTGGTCGAGGACTACCGTCACTTCCTCGTCAGAGAAGTCTGAAAGCCCGGTCTGTTGTTCCTTCCCATCCCTAAACTCACTTGCAATGTCGGTCTTGTCATTTTCAGCGTTTGCTCTATTCAACTCTGACATATTCTCCTGCCATTGCTGCATATTGCTCTGCATACGCTTTTCTTTATGTGCACAGCTCCAGTAGTATGTTTCGTCCCGGGTTCCTTTTGTAACAAGTACTACTACACGTCCTTCGTGTTTTCTTCCTGTCCTGCCTTTTCTCTGTATGCTTCTTATCTCGGAAGGGACCGGTTCATAGAACAGCACCAGATCGGTAGCTGGGATATCAAGTCCTTCTTCTGCAACGGATGTTGCCACAAGGACATTATATTCTCCAGCCTTGAACTTCTCTATGATCTCGACCTGTTGTTTTTGGGTAAGCCCCTTGTCCTTGAACTTGGAACTTTGTCCCACAAATTTGACAGGCCTTATATCTTCTATTTCGGAGAGGGCGTTCGTCACCATTTCAGAGGTATCGCGATAGTTCGTAAAGACGATCACACGGGAGTCGGGTTTGCCATTTAGTTCCTTTGAGACAATATCCTTTACAACGGCAAGTTTCGGATGTTCTGTGGTGCATTCCTCGAGCCTTTTGTACAACTGTCTCATATAAAGGTCATCAGAAAGCCTTTTTGAAGCCTTACTTCCTGTTCTGGAAGTGGCCTCGTTCTCAAGTCGGGCTGTATATTTTTTAAGTGCTTCGATGCCCTGTGTTTCTACTATCTCCACAGCATGACTTACCTTCATGACCTCTGCAAGGATCGATAGGGCGCTGTAGACTGCAGGTTCGGCCATTTCTCGGATCTGTCCCTGTAACTTTTTCTGAAGCCCGAGCAGGTCCATCTTTGAAGCTTTCTTGCCGTATGGGATGGAATATCCAAGTTCGGTCAGTTTTTGGAATCTGTCCTCGAGGACCTTTTCCAGAAGGGTTTTCAGCTCCTTCATCTCAGAAGGTAGTATCACATGATTCCATTCGACCTCTTTTTTATGGATATAGGGTGTTACATCAGGGTCTGTTTCTGTTTTTATCGCAACTGAACGAATGTAAAGGTTCGTGCATACCTCACTTATCTTCTCATCAGAACTTCCCGGACTTGCAGTTATCGCAAGGCAGTGTGGGTTTTTGGCATCCTCGAAATATCTTTCGGCTATATATGTATAAGCATAATTGCCAACAGCTCGATGTGCTTCATCAAATGTAATGTGGGAGACATCTTCCAGGCTTATGCGTTTGGTAAGGATGTCGTTCTCAATGACCTGCGGGGTAGAAATGATAACTTTTCCCTTCTTCCAGAGCTCTTCTCTTTTTTCAGGCGCTACTGCACCTGTAAAGGTCAGTATTTCATCTTCCGGGATGTTCAGTGTGGATCTCAAAAAAGCGGCATGCTGTTCTACAAGGGGTTTTGTGGGAGATAGAATGAGTGCTTTTCCGCCTGTCTTTTGCAGGCGTGAAGCTATAACAAGAAGGGCGACTATAGTTTTTCCAAGACCTGTTGGCAGTACTACCAGTGTTGGTGCTGATAGTGCCTTTCCGGCAAGGTCAAGCTGATACAATCGCTGTTCGACTGTATCAGGTTTGACCAGTGGGTGCTTAATGTGTTCGCTCATATTTACTATAGGTTCGAAATTTGCTTGAGGCAATACTGTTCTTAACCCTTTTAAATATGAGGCAAGCGGGGTGAAAGTATTAGATGCTCACGCCCGCATTTTCAAGGTTCAGTTTTCCATAGACAAGGTCGTAGATCGAGTCCTCGATACCTTCTACAGATGCTCTGACCTGTTTCATTGTATCGCGGTCCCTTATGGTGACGGAATTGTCTTCAAGGGTATCGTAATCGATGGTGATGGAATATGGAGTTCCAATCTCATCGTTCCTGCGGTAGCGGCGACCGATTGCTCTTGAATCATCGTAGGCAACAAGTAAGCCTCTTTCACGAAGTTTCTGTGCTATCGCCTTTGCAGGCTCGATAAGCTCATTCCTTGTAAGGAGGGGGAGGATGGCAACCTGTACAGGTGCAACTTCGTTCCTGAACCTGAGGACCATCCTTTCCTCTTCCTCCTCGTCGCCTTCAGCTTCGACCTTTTCTTCATCGAACGCATGTTCCATTGTACAGTACAGTATCCTGTCGATACCATATGAAGGCTCGATGACATGGGGTACTATCTTTTCACCGCTAACCTTTACGGTCTCTTGTGCATAGCTGATTATCTCGGAAGGTACTGTGAACTCTTCTCCATTGACAATTACTTTGATCTCGTCCTTGCTAAGTTCATCTTCACTCAATTCCTTGAGTGCATCAGCAACAGCCTTTGCCTTTCCTTTGAACAATGGCCCGAGCTTACCCATGTCAGGTTTCACAACGAATTGTTCGACCATCTTCGGTTCATCATATTCAATGTGTATCTCAAGTTCGGTACCACTTGTCTTTGCATGTGCTTTCAGGTCGAAGTCTGTCCTGTCCGCAATGCCGACCACCTCTATCCAGCCGAATCTATCGGTCAGTATCTCGGCATCCCAGCAATCGATGGCGTAGTGTGCCATCTCATCCTTCTGGTGTTGTCTGAACCTGAGCTTGTCAGCAGCTATGCCCACGCGCTGGAGGAAATGGTTCGTGAGTGCGATGTGGTATGCGAGGAACTCATGTGCAATCATGTTATTCTCAACAGCTTCCTTTACCGTCATCTGCTCGATGGCACCCTTCTCCTGTGCTTCATCGGAGTATAGGTTCAGGGTGACCTCTGCAAATCTTTCGAAGTTGGGGTGCCCTTTCTCTTTTGGATGGGTGAATATCTCAGCTTCTGCCTGTGTGAATTCCCTCAGCCTGATGACTCCCTGCCTGGGGGATATCTCATTACGGTAGGATTTTCCTATCTGGGTCGCACCAAAGGGTAACTTGTCACGGTAATATCTGGAAAGCCTCTGGAAGTTAATGAACATTCCCTGTGCGGTTTCCGGACGCATGTAGCCTTGTCTTCCAGTCCCGGGGCCGATATTCGTTTTGAACATGAGGTTGAACTCATATGCTTTTCCAAGCTTGCCGCCACATTCAGGACAGCCGATATCATTCTCCTCTATGAGCCTGTCAAGTTCTTCATTGCTCAATGCATCTGCGACCTCTACTATCTTGTCGACAAGGTGATCTGCCCTGAAAGCTTCCTCGCATTCCTGACATTCGCAGAGTGGGTCTGAAAAGCCCCCTACGTGGCCGGATGCAACAAAGACGTCCTCGATTCCTACGGTTGGGGTTTCGATCTCCATGAACCCTTCATGTATCACATAAAGTTCACGCCAGATCTGCTCAATTCTTCTCTTTAAAGTGCATCCAAGGGGTCCATAATCATAGAATCCGGCAGCTCCGCCGTAGAGTTCAAAGGAATTCCATAAAAAGCCTCTTCTTTTTGCCAGTTCAATTACTTGTTCATACCTGTCCATGATAGATCCTCTTAAAGTTCGTGATTATTTTGATGTGTGGAAGCTAAATATGATACATTCGATATTTACATTACATTTAATCTTATCGTGATATCTTTTGTGTAATACCTGTATTCACCACAAAATCAATCATTATGATGATAATAATAATGGAAATCTTTATGTGCAGGTTGTTACATTGTATAATATAAGCAAGGCCGATAAAAATCATATCGTACCACCACCACAAACTGATTTTTTTTGGTCATTCCATCACGGTCTAGCTATAATTCTTTTCCTTTCAAATGTTGAATGCTCTGTATGCTCTGATTTTACTGCCTTCTATCTACTAACATTGGGTCCTTGTTCTTTTGTCATTGTATGTCAGGATCCCTAGTTTGAAAGTTATGGGGAATGTCTAAAATCTCGATGCAAGAATGTTACGACGAGCTATATGGGGATTGAATATGCTATATGGTCTGGTATTTCGGTTAATATTTTGCCATCATCATCATAATACTAATGTCTATAATAATCTTTATATACAGGTTGTTACATTGTATAGGGTAAGCAAGGCCGATAAAAATCATATCGTACCACCACCACCACAAACTGATTTTTTTGATCATTCCATCACGGTCTTGCTTCACTTCTTTTCATTCTAAATACTTTGTATCTACTCTGATCTTAATTACCTCTATATTCTAGCATTGTTTTCCTGTTCTTCTATGATCACATCTCAGGAGCTTTGGTTAGGACTGTGCATGAGGGTTCCTTAAAAAGAGCCGTAACTTCGATGTAATAAGTTATGCAAAAATAAAAATAGTGCCGGTCTACCCGGCCTTTATCTTTCAATTAACTCTTATCAATCTTCCAAAGCTTCATCCGCGCTCATTCCGCCGTGGATGACCTTTGAGAGGAGATTGACGAGTCTTGTTGGGTCATCTGCCTGGAACACATTCCTGCCCATTGCTACACCCTTGCAGCCTACACTTAGTGCATCGGTAACCATCTGAAGGATCTCTTTTTCCGTATCCATCTGAGGTCCGCCTGCAATAACAACAGGTACGGGACATCCGTCGATGACTTCCTTGAATGAATCAGGGTCACCTGTATAGCTGGTCTTGACGATATCCGCGCCAAGTTCTGCACCGATCCTTGCTGCGTGCTTCACATACTCCACATCATGCTCAGAAGGCACTTTTGCACCTCGGGGGTACATCATGGCAAGAAGGGGCATTCCCCATTCGTCACATTTCTTAGCGACAAAACCCAGGTCCTTCAACATTTCAGCTTCATCTTCAGCACCAACGTTGATGTGCACGGAAACAGCATCTGCACCAACTTTGATGGCTTCTTCCATGGTGGTTACCAGTACTTTGTGGTTGGGGTCAGGTCCAAGTGATGTTGAACCGGAGAGGTGAATAATAAGTCCGACATCTCTGCCATAGCCTCTGTGACCGTGCTTTGCAAGTCCCATGTGACCAAGTACTGCATTTGCACCGCCTTCTGCCACCTTGTTGACAGTTGCAGGCATGTCTATAAGGCCCTTGATAGGTCCTGCACCTACGCCGTGATCCATTGGGATTATAATTGCATTACCAGTATTTCTGTCGAATATACGCTCCATCCTGACAGATTTGCCTATTTCGCTCATAATATGAAAAATAGTGTATATATTACATATCTTTTCTGGTAAATGTAATGTAAAATCTCTGAAGTTTAGATGTTCTCATTCTGGTAACGTCCGCTATAGCCTTCTTCCACTTCTGTGTGAAGATGATAGAAAAGAAGCTGCATTATCCTTGCATCTTTTTTAAGGTCGAACCCGTCCTTGTTGTGAACAACTAACATACACTCGCTCCTTCCTGAATATCCAGCATCCCAAACAGCAGTCTCAAGAGTTGCTCCACACCTTATCAGTGTAGATCTTGGTTTTGCTATTGCTGCAAGGGTCTTTGGTATGTTCACGATCTCGTTCAAAAGCACTTTGTATATCCCTGGCTCAATGTGTATCCATCCGTCCTCATTGAACTCGATTTTATTACCCTCGGACAGTCTCCTGCCTGAATTATCAAAATCAACCGCACCCGGGCCTTCAATGGTCCTTATTTCCTTAAGTGTCATCTCAACACCGTTTGGCTGAAGCTGGGTATCCATGTCGATCATGTTCTCGACAAGTGGCGGATTCGCAAGCACAAGTTCTCTCAATTCATTTTGGGATAAAAGGGTCATGGGGTGGGGATGGCGGGTATCGGTTATTAGAATTTCGGGAGACTATAGTTAGGATAAGATTCAATAAATTAATTATATTATCTTTTTTTGAAATATTGCTAAACAAAAGACCGAAGATATGTTTATATATAACCTTTGCAATCACTCAGCTTGATATATGTAAAGTAAAGTTGTTTTAGATTCATAGTCCTTTCTTCGTCTATGAATTTATGCGATCGATGATACGGTTGGTAATATCATGCAAGATTATTTCGGAAAAATGGATTTCTCTCTATCAGAAGTTCCACATGGTGGGCATATTACGCTTGTGTACAAAAATGATGATGATGTAATTGATTTTGTTTCATCTTTTTTAAATTCAGGTTCTAAATGCAATGACCTTTGTATCTGGATAACTCCTGAGATAAAAGAATGTGAATATTCAAACGCTTTTATTGAGGAAAGGATGGCACTTATTGGCTAGGGCTCATGTTCCTCTAATTTCGATCATGTACTTGTAGATCCTGCATTACTTTCAAATGCTGAGACCTTTTGTGATGCTATAATAGAACTTCTGGAAAATAAACAGAAATATGCTATTGCAAATGGATTCAATGGATTGCGGGTTAATATTGATCTTACTGCAGACAAAGGCCAAATGCTTCCTTTTCTCAGACATTGCAGGGAGTTGATAATCTCTTCAACTTCAGCTATCGAGCTTACAACCCTGTTTACTTGCCCTCTTGAATCCTTTTCCTCTTCTGAGGTCTTCGATCTGATGGATGATCGGGACAACACCATCCTGAAAAGGAATGGTATGTGGACATATCTGGTGGACCTTCTTAGCAAAAAGTACAGGAAACACCTGCGCTCTTCCCCGGAACTGATGAAGAAGGAAAAAAAGCTGAAGGCTATCTATAGGGACAGTCCGGTAGTTGCATTCCTTCGAAATTCGGAAAATGGCTTTCCCATTGACTTTGTATCAGATAATATCTCTCAGTTTGGATACTCTACAGAAGATCTAACATCTCATAAGTTCCTCTATAGGGATATTATTCATCCATGGGACATTGATGATTATTTGATCTCCCTTTCAGAATGCATCAAAAACAAGAGTAATGAATTTAAAAAAGAATATAGGATACTGGATAGTGAACGTAACATTCACTGGGTCAATGAAACGTCATTGATAGAGACCGATAATTCAGGGAATCCAACTCGTTTCCAAGGTATCATTGTCGATATCACTGATAGGAAAAAAGCAGAGGCTATGGCAATTCAAGCTAAACTAGTTGCTGAGGTTGCAAACAAGACAAAGAGTGAATTTCTGGCTAATATGAGCCATGAACTTCGAACTCCTCTGAATGCGGTCATTGGTTTTTCTGAAATGTTAATGCTGGGAACTTTCGGAACACTCAATGAGAAACAAACAAAATATGTGGACAATATTACTTCAAGCGGAAAACACTTGCTGGATGTGATCAATGATATTCTGGACCTTTCAAAAATAGAGGCTGATAAAATGGAGCTTCAGACTGAAAATATTTTATTTGTAGATGTGTTGAAAAATGTGGAATCAATTGTCTCTCCTCTTGTACAAAATAAAAATTTATGCTTGAATATGAGAATAGAAGCTGATGATATTCACATTCATGCTGACAAGCTGAAATTAAAACAGGTCCTTTTCAATCTGGTGTCCAATGCTATAAAGTTCACACCTGAAGGTGGTTAGATAATGGTCCGGGCAGAACAGCATGCTGGCAATTTAGTCGTCAAAGTTGAAGATAACGGTATCGGAATTCCGGAATCTGCCTTTTGTGATATTTTTAAACCTTTTACACAGGCAGATTCAGCTTTAAACCGTCGGTTCGAAGGTACAGGTCTTGGTCTTGCACTCGTCAAGAAATTAATAAGAATGCATGGTGGTAATGTGTGGGTCGAAAGTGAACTTGGCATTGGCAGTAGATTTAGTTTTAATGTTCCTCTTCCTTCTGAAGGGATCCCTTTTTAATGTTTCATTTGATGATATTGCGAACAACGCTGACAAACATCACTGTTCCGGTAATGATCAATGAGAAGTATGTCAACATGAGCACATTTGTACTGATATTTGGTACTAGGCATGCTATTATGACAGCCAATATCAAGACCGGTATGAACATGACAAAGTTTCGTGGAGAATAGTCTTTATCTTCCAATTGAATGATCTGTACAATTCCTTTTTCAGACCTTGAAAGCAAGGCTATGGCAATCATATAGAAACATATTATCGAAATATATGGAGCTATTGTGGTAGGTATCCTTTCAGGAAGCAGAAACATGAATGTTATCATGTAAAGTGCCAATAGATACAAACATAGCACTCTGAATCCCCTCTTTCCAGGCACGAGTTGTGCTATGTCAGTTCCCTTTGACAATCTGTAAAGGACTGCGATGATCAGCAAAGACCCTGCAACGGACATGATCGCCAATACCGGGTCGAAACCGTTCCCATTCGCTATGAAAGAACTTAGAAGTATCAATAGTAGAGTTATTACTATAGTTTTCCTGCCACTCCTTTTCAGAATCTCACTATGTTGTACCAGTGTTTTCCCTGTAAGTATCTCAAAGACAAGTATCGGAACTATAAAGGACATTATAGGATGCCAGAAAAGGACCAGTACTGGAAATTCGGCTACATCCAATCCAAGGAACGTGCCAAGTGAAGGTCCTTCTGTATCCATATATCCTGCCCAGAGGACCTTCGTTATCCATGCTTCGTACAATGCGAACATTACTCCGAAAAGGTACAACTGCGAAAGAGATGTCCGTTTCGTTCTCATTGCTATTGCAAGGAAGAACAGCAGGTGTGCCAGATAGAGCGGAAAGGTTACGAGTATTCCCCATCCGTTGATGAACCATGTCTGAGATGCGCCTGAGAATACTTCGGCAAAGAACATGGAGAGGGTTCCGATCAGGGGGATGGGGGATATTTTGTGCATTTTATCTGGGTTTAGTTTGGGTTTGGGGATTTAGGTGTATGTTTGATCTTGCAATAATTTTAGCTTTAATGACCTTCGGAACTGTATCTATGAACACCATCAATGAGGCTATGCAGATTCTGGTGACACGATCAAAAGAGCACATCAATTAGACTCCATGAAACCGCCAGACTATCAGATCACTCAAATCCCAGGAAATATATGATCGTATCTGCATATTCTTCAGGAAGGTATTGCTCTCCTAAATGTCCCACATCTTCAAATTGGACAAGGTGTGCATCAGGAACCTGTTCTGTAATCTCCATAGAAAGCTCTGAAGGTGTGAGCACATCCTTGTTGCCTGCAAGAAGCAGCACTTTATTTTGAATTTCAGGCAGGCGTTCATATGTGCCGCTCCATTCCAGATTCCCTTCTGCATACTTTCTAAGCACTGGGTCCGTATCAGGGTCAGAAGCCCTATATTGAAGTCTGTTCTTCAGGATCTCTGTCTGCGGAACATCGAGACTATATGTTGTCGATGAAAGGATCAGCCAATCCACTTTCTCAGGGTGTTCAAGGGCCAGTTCCTGAGCGATCACTGATCCCATGGAGGAGCCAAAGATATGTGCAGAATCCAGTCCAAGTGCATCCATCAGGCCTGCAGTGTCGTTGGCGAACAAGGCTATCGAGAACGATCCATTATTTTCGGAGGAATATCCCATTCCTCGATTATCAAAGAGGATGACCCTGTAACTACCGGCTAAATGCTCGATAAAGGTCACATTGCACATGTCCATTGTTGAAGCAAAAGGCATGATGATCAAAAGTGGTTCTCCTGATCCGAATTCCCGGTATCCTATCTCAATGTCATTAACATGAACATATTTTACAGGGGATGAATTGATCGAAATTGTTGAAGAATCGTATGGTGAGCTTTGATCCTCTGTTCCAATACAACCTGAAAATGCAAGAGTTATAAGAATCAATGTTAGAATTACATTTATTATTTTCATGAAATTTGAATAGAATTTAATATATAAAAAGGACACTTCCATTTATGGCATTCCTTTGTAACTCCGTTTTCACCCAAAGATGTATTTGATAAAATTTCTATGATTTTGCTGGAGCATGATCTTAGAAAACATATTATGTATTTCTGTTATAATTATTCTAGGTTATATTCTTTATACTTGGTCTAATAATTAGTTTTAATATAGTATGAGATTATCAAATTAGCTTTTCGCTTTAAAAGCGTAACTCTTTTTTCAAGACGACTGGTCTCACTTTGAGCATAGCTTATGCATTACATTTATATGGTAGAAAATGTGCCAGTCCATGAAATAT
>NZ_JAGSOI010000056.1 GCF_023684405.1 Methanococcoides seepicolus
TAATACGTTTACCTTTGATCTGATAAGTTCCATTACCTACAACATTACCTTTTCCAGTAAGGCCATAGTATTCACAGTCTTCATTAGGACAAGCAACATCATTAAATTTTGGTTTTGGTCCCCGTTTTCCCATGATATATATGTATATGATTCACATTACATAATATCAACTAAATATAGATGGACTACCATAAATAATAAAAAAGATAATTAAAAAAGTAATATTGAATTGGACTATATGAGCGCTAGATCATGTTTTTTATGTATAAGGAATAGTAAAAGTAAAAGTGCTTCCCTTATCAGGTTCAGATTCAACCCCGATATTGCCTCCATGCAATTCAACGATCTTCTTAACAATTGGCAACCTCAATCCGGTTCCCTGATATTTTTGCAGGTGGAAATTTCTAACCTGTGTGAAAGGCTGAAAAACGTTGTCAAGTTCATCTTTTGATATTTCGACCCCTGTATATTGGACATTGACATATAATTTACTTTCATGAACATTAGCATAACATCTTACCGTTCCATTATCAGATGCAAATTTAATAGCATCATTCATAAGATCATACAAGATCTCTTTGAACTTGACTCGATCAGCTTTTATGCTTCCAACATCAGATTCTACATTGCATTCCAAAATAATACCCTTTTCCGACGCAAGAGGATCTAGCAGAACTTTTGCATCCTGAATCGCTTCTGACACATCAACATCTTCCATCTGAAGGTGCATTTTGCCACTTTCTATTTTTAAAAGGTCCAATAAGCCATTAATAACTTCCAGCAACTCTTTTCCACTTGTGGAAACATTGCTTAGATATCTTAATTGCTTTTCATTAAGCAGCCCGAACTGTTCAGTTAGCAGTACATCAGAGAAACCTATGATCGAATTAAGGGGTGTGCGTAACTCATAGCTCATGCTCGCAAGGAAATCACTTTTTGCTTGACTGACATTTTCGGACTCTATTTTTGCTTCAATGAGTGCCTTTTCAATTCGTTCATTCTCATATGCCTGTGAAGTAACTAAAAGATCAGTTTCAATAATTTCCTTAAACTCAAACATTAATTCGCGAGAAGAACTGGACAAAGACTTATCGTTATTATCCAGGACACAAATTGTACCAAATCTTTCACCGTTTGGCCATTTGATCGGAAAACCAAAATAAAATTTCAGCCCTAGCTCAATATCAGGATCATGGTCCCACCCAGGATCAACTAGTTCTCCCGCTTTGTATGGATTGCCTTTTGTTTTGCTCGATACAAACACTTCGAGATGGTGAGGCTCCGCCTTCATGATAAGACCAGCAGGAACTTGTAAGGTCTGAGCCATCAGATCCACAATTCTTTGCCATTTAGCAACTGTTTCATCACTAATTTTGACATCATCAATATAAGAAGATGTAACTATTCTAACCAACCCCATAGAATATTAGGGGGTCAGTTTCTTAAATAGATTTCATATTAAAAATATGAGATATGTGATATACATTATTTGAACTATAGGTTAAACAATATTTAGAGATGAACATCCCAATACGTTCATCCCCGGGTTAATATGTAGTATTTTACACTTCTATAATAAAAGAAAAAGTGAATGATTCAGCTCAAATTTCATTCAACTTTTTCAACAGCACTCATCTTACCAAGAATCAAATTATACGAGTCCTTTTCCTCATTATACTTAACAAGGACGTCATATATCTTTATGATGCCACCATAATCCGCTTCTTTGATAGCGTTGTTTTCCACGTTCATATTATGGAATGGTAAAATTACATAGACCTGCTTTCTTGAAGTGCCGTCACATACTTTGTAGACACTATACTTATTGTCGCCAAGATCACCTGACATCACGGAGCAAACGATATTGATGCGTTTGTCTGCAAATTTATCGATGGTTGCAAGTCTTGCGAATTTCGCTTTTAGGGGTACCTTGAACTTGATACGTGTTAGCCTGTCCTTTCTCAGGATCACATAGGAGTACTTAATGTCAGTGTTCAAATAACGGAACGGTTCTTCACAATCTGCAAGCTTCTTCATCAGAACTGGCGGATTGATGTCATTTTTCTGCTCAAAGCTCCAGCATTCATCCGGTTTGCATCCGGCATACCAAATGAACGAGCAAGGGCTGTAAACATTAAGCCCTGAACCTTTGAGAGCGAACATCAGCCTTCTAAGTTCTGTAGAATTCGTTTTGTCAGCAGGTTCGATCAGAACGATGTTCCCATCATCAACGAGCTTTTTAGATAATTCCTTAAGAAGAGCTGCCTTCTCATCGAGAGACATTTCACTTATTTCATTGAACACGTTCGAGAAAACCATCATATCCACCTTATCAGGAAGATCGTCAGCTGTAAGGTCTTTAATATTTGCCTTTATGGTATCCTCGACCTTCACGTTCAAATTGTCCTTTGCATACTCAGGAACAATATGCCTATATGCTTCGATGTTCTCATCGTAGAGCTCCACGCTGTGCATATCGACCTCTGCGTTACCCAATCGCATGTAATGGTCTGCTATTGCAGCAGGAACGGTTCCCGGACCGGTACCGAAGTCAACTATTTTCATTCTTGTCTTGAGCAGGCCATCAAGCTCCATACCGTAGAGGATATGCTGGAACTGAATGAAATATACAGGGAACTGATAAGCAAGATAACCAAGGATACTGTAGCCTTTTTCATAGCTGATCTTCCTTGCCTTGCCCTCTTTCCAGTAACCGGTCTTCTGGGATTGTATCGCCCATCTTATTTTCTCCAGGACTATAGGGTCATCCCAGTCCTTAGAGGTCTTCTCGCCAATGTACTGTTCAATTAGCCTTTGGAGCTTCTTAGGAATAGTACCAAACTTTAAAAATGAACTCATCAATTCCTTATCTTCAGGACTGAGCACAAGGGTTTCTTTCCCAGGAGCTCGTATTATTCTGAAATCATTCCCCATCGGTACAGCATTGAGCCTAAGATCGAACAGAGATGATGAAACCTCATTATAAATGGCTTGTATAGACATTTCGTCTTCAACATAATCCTTGAGCTCAGATAGCATGAACTCCTTTTTCATACGAGAGACATATTTCAGGACAGAGAGTACTTTATTAGCAGGCATCTTGTGGAGTGGAACGATGCCAAATGATAAAAGCATTGTTAAAGAAAAATTGAAAAATCTTATGCTGAAACTATTCTTTTTAAGAACCAAAATACATATTATCAATGCACATAGTAATTTTATTAAGGAATTTATGGGGGAATAATATCTTGAACAAACTAATTGTATTGCTTGTATTACTTATGGCGATCCTCGTCGCTGGATGTGCGGATAACACTGAACAGATCATAGACGAACCAGAAGTCATAGAAGATGAAGTATCCGAGCCTGCCGAAGCAGAAGATGATGGAACCACGAACGCTGATACAGAAAAGGCCATGGGAACAACTGTAGAAGTGATGATCGAAGACTTCAAATTTGCTCCTAAGGAGATCCGCATATCCGTTGGTGACACAATCAAATGGACAAATCTGGATTCAGCACCACATACAGCCACAGATAACAACAATAATTTCGATTCAGGAACACTTGCCAAAGGTGAATCATTCAGTATGACCTTTGAAGAGGCAGGAACTTACGATTATATCTGCACCATTCATCCATATATGAAGGGAACTGTAATAGTTGAAGCCTGAACAACCTAGTTTGAAAGATATAGATATTAAAAGCTTGACTTTTCTCAAAAACTGAGGGGAATACCCCTCAAATTTCATTTACAGGGACCTGTGCCTCGTTTAGCAATTCATCTTCTGGAACTTCTGCAGGGTCATTGAGGTAGATGGAACGTGCAGGACCAGACATCGTAAGAGAGTGTTCAGACATATATTCGAACAATTTGGAATATGCCACATCTACTTCTTCATACGGTCATTTGTGAATTGTTAAGAGAAAAACAAGGATATCCTGTGATCTATTGATTCGGATAGATCATCGATGCGTTGATCGCCCTTGCATCGATTGTAACGGATGCAGGTATTTGTTTGAAGATATCTTTATTTTGAGAAGTGGATAGTATGCGTGACAAGTGTCAGGGTCCTCCTGATGTGTGAGAATGTGGGTATTCCACATCAAGAGGGGGGGAGTTGAAAGTATAAAAAAGGAAAGTTGAAAATGGTTATTGGATTTTTTAGATTTATTAGTTAGCAATGGTTAATTTGGAAACTGATAAATAATTGTAGGGAACTTTTAAAAATGTTGAAGTGGTTAGGAGATGTTGGATGAGTAAATGCCAGTTTAAAAAAGAAAGCTATGAATGTCCTTTGGATACTGAAGAAGGAAACAATCTGTGCTATTGGCATCAAGAGATTAAGGGAAAAAATCCAAGTCAAGAAAAATTGGCTGAATTGACAGAAACATATATTAATTTTGCTTTTTTGCAGGAAGCAGACTTAAGTTTTACAAACCTGCAGGAAGCAAACTTAATGGGAGCAAACCTGCAGGAAGCAAACTTGATGGAAGCAAAACTGCAGAAAACAAACCTAATTGGAGCAAACCTGCAGGAAGCAAACTTGATAGAAGCAAAACTGCAGAAAGCAAACCTAATTGGAGCAAACCTGCAGGAAGCAGTTTTTTTTCATGCAAAACTGCAGAAAGCAGATTTAAGGGGTGCAAAATTGCAGAAAGCAGACTTAAGGAATGCTAACCTTACAAAATCTAAAATCGAAAATACACGCTTTGATACCGAATCTATGTTAGATAATGCCATTCTGAAGAATGCAAATCTCCATCTTTCTTACATTGACCTTGCTAAGAGTTTAAGAAACGCTACTGTATTTGAAAAAGAGAATCTGCATGAAAAGGAAGTGAACGAAAAAATTGCAGATTGCAAAAAGAATCGTGAAGAAAAGATTGCATATTATGAAGCTTCTAAAGAAGTCTATAACAAATTATATCACTTATATTCTGATGAAGGTATGGATTTCAGGACAAAACATGCCCACTACCGCAGAGCTGAGGTTACACGAAAACACTTGAGAGTAAGGAATAAGTGGAATAGTGTAAATGGTGTACTGGACAGGATAAAATCTTGGGGGTTTGATTGGTTTATTTTAAAAATGCTTACGGGTTATGGAGAAAGTATTCTTAGACCTATACTCATTTCTCTGTTTTGGATTACTACATTCGGCTTGATGTACAAGCAACTTGATGGGGTTTTAATTACAGGAGATCGTAAAATCCAGTTACTTGATTATTTTTACCTTAGTCTAACCACTTTTACAGGTCTTGGATTTGCTAATGTTCAGCCAGATATCACAGTACCATTAATGCAACCTTTGGTTATGGTAGAATCTACTTTTGGTGTGGCCATGCTCGCATTGATTATCTTTGTTATTACGTATCAGATATCGAGATAATCGGGGTTTCAGACAGAAGAGTAGATCGAAGTTGTGACATAAAGTAGGCTGTCACTTTGGATTATAAAAAGGAAAGTTGAAATACCGAAGTACTTATCATTAAAAATACAGTTGCATATTCTAAGATGTTTTTAAGGTGATGCCAATGTTTGAAGCAACAATAAGACCAGTTCAGGCACGTAGTTCTCCAAATCCAGAAATTGAAATTGAATATTATGTAAAAAATACCCAAGACCGAAATTTTCTTTTTATTGGGTATGTGTTGGATTTCAAGATTAATGGAGTTACAGTTGGAAACGTTTCAGATTTTCTATCCTATGATGCTCCGTCGAAAAATGTAATAACATTTAACCAAAAATTTAGCGTCGCCCCCCATGTTTTTGATGCGATTGAAAAATCAAGAAACCACGGGGATGTACAACTTACTTCATTTGTCAAAGTATTATATCTTGATACGCAATTTGATGAAAAAATGGGATATTCTTATCCACGAACGGATCGATTAAATACAGCATCTCATAAACTTTCTCAAGGTGAATGGATTAAACTTATTTCTGAGATGGGATATACGAAACACAAAATATTCGAAATTCCTTATCCAGATACACCTCAGCTACCAGAGTTTGAAAACATTATGAAGGCATTAGAGGCAGCTCAAGGTTTATTGTATGAAGGGAAAAACGAAGAAGTTGTAAGTAAATGTAGAACAGTTCTCGAACAATTCCGTTCTATTCTGAGAGATGAAGAAAAGAAGGCCAAGATTGATGCTAAGATCGATGAAAGGTGCCTTGGTGAACAAGGAAATGATTCTAAAAGCAAAAGGATACACAGCATTTTCACAAAAGTTTATAATTTCCACAACATTGGTCCACATTATCCATATCATGTCTCAAGAGAAGATGCGGAAATGTCACTCGTTATGTGCATGTCTCTGTTGAGATATTATGGTGTTCAGTTGGATAAATTGACGCGAGATGAGTGAAGTTCTGAGTATCGAAGATTAATCTCTAACTTCGGATGTGGCATGCCTGAAGCTGTCACGTCGGGACATAAAAAGGAAAGTTGAAATCCATAAACAGTAATAAAACTTATATTAAATTAAATTCTTTATGGGGTAATCAAAATGCAGTGATACACCTCATTGGATTTGTTATAGCGATGGGAATTGCATGTATAGTTCTAAATCTCCTCTATTCTTATTTTATAGGAGAGATTGGTATGATTATCACAACAATGAAAATCGGATTAACAATTGGAAGCATCTTCAGCGCAGAGGAGTTTGGAAGCTTTCATTTGTTTATTGCTATGATAATACAATGAGAGGTACTGCTCCTGAAGATGTAGGGGGTTCAAATCCCCCACTCTGCAACTATTTATTCTAACATATCTCCAACAGCAGCTTGAGCATCACTGTACGCTTTCATCAGATCATCCACAAGCTTGTCACCGTCTTCATCAGAAGGTTTGAGATATTCTTTTCCACTACTGACAATACTTCCTACGTTCACCGGAGCAACTGCAGTATCGAAATTTTTAAGTTCAAGTAATCCAAAGCCAGCCTGCTCCGCTGCAGATTGAACATCAGTCTTGCTGCCACAATCTGCTTGAGGAACTGCAATCTTTTCACATCAGTAAGTTTAGCCGGGGTAATCTTCAACAGTTCCTTGACATTAATAGTATCAAGAATGAATCTGACCTGAGCCGCATAAGCTTTATCACCAAACGTATCTCGGATCATTTAATTCCTCTTTCGATCTGTGGATAAGTATAGCAGCGATATCCAGTGAACGCATTTTTTGATGCAGGCACAAGAAGCCCTTTCCGGTCATATAACCGAAGTGCTTTCTGTGTCAAATGTGTTATCAATGAAATTTGCCAATTGGTATTCGATCAAATCTCATTCTGCTCAATTGATGATTGGCCTGAAACTATATAATTGAACTTTTTCTACCACGGGTCAAAGCTTTTTAAGCTGGAACATTAAGCCATTACAATGAACTTCTGAATCACAAATTTAAAGTAGTTCAGAGCGGAACTATATGGAACTAATAAACAGACATATCAGCCCATATTGAACTATTCACACAGGAATATTAGCGCAGATCGAATAAAGGAGGGTTTCACCTGACAGATATTACACCAAAGGAAAGATTCATCAGATCGCTTGAAGGCAAAGAAGTCGACAAAGTACCCGTCTGTTCAGTTACACAGACAGGGACCATTGATCTAATGCAAGCCTCGGGCACACAGTGGCCGGAAGCACATTTTAATTCTGAGAAAATGGCCACACTTGCCATTGCAGGATATGAGATCGCCGGTCTGGAAGGTATACGCTATCCATTCGATGGTACTGCTATCGCCCAGACATTAGGGTGTACGATGAGAGAAGGGACATTTGACACACAACCTTCCATTAACGATTTTCCTTTTGAGATCGTCGATGATGTGAAAGACCTGACAGTGCCTGAGAATTTCCTTGAGTCTGAAAGGATCAAGACCATTCTGGATGCCACGGAGATCATCAATAAGAGAGCTGATGAGGATATACCAATCATTGCAGGTCACCTCGGGCCGGCTGCTATTGCCTTATCGCTTGTTGGTATGAGGAACTACCTCATGTGGTTCATTTCAAACCCCGATGCAATCAAGGAACTGATAAAATTTGGCACAGATATTTGTATAGAATATTCAAATGCACTTTTGGAACGCGGGGCTGATGTTGTCTGCATACCTGATTCGGAAGCAGGGCCAGAATTGATCCCACCGGAATTCTTTGAAACGATGATATTTCCGGAATACAAAAGGCTTAACCGTGAGATAAAAGGAAAGACCATAGCCCACATGTGCGGGGATTCTGCCGATATCCTCGAGAAAGTTGCGACCTCTGGTTTCGATGGTATAAGCATAGAAGAAAAGGTAGATGTCCAATATGCAAAAAGCGTTATCGGGAACAAAGCCTGCCTGATAGGGAATGTTTCACCTGTGCATACACTTCTTGGGATGAAGCCCGAAGAGGTGAAAGAAGAAGCAAAACAGTGCATAGAGGATGGAGTAGATATTCTCGCACCAGGTTGTGGACTGGCACCGCATACATCCCTGGATAATTTGAAAGCATTCGTTGCTGCAAGGGATGAATATTATTTGGAGAAAGGACTCCTGTGAGTCCATTCTCCAACTATTTACCTTATTTTTATAAAATTTTTTGTATTATTTACACTCATTTCCAATTGATCCTCGCAGGCTCCCTTCCCGGAATGCCATTGACCTTATGCTCAGGATGACCGAACATCATACTGTATTGCACCACATGGCCTTGCGGAAGGTCAAGCTCATCCATGAGTGGTTTGTAGGATGTTGCCGCAATAGCAAGGAAACCAGCCCAGCATGTTCCGATACCGAATGCCTGTGCTGCAAGCTCGAACCATGAAAGTGCTATGATACTATCGGTATAACCAGTCGGATTCTCGGCCCCAGTGTGAGCAAAAGCCAAATGCGGTGCTTCCCTGCATATAGGGTCGACGCCATTTTCATAAACTGAGATCAGAGTGGGCATCAGCGGTTTGAGGGGATGGTCAATATCATCAGCCACAACCTCACGCATCCAGTCAATGGTCAGAGAAGTGATCTTCTTTACTTCCCCCGGGTCGTGGACAATGGTCCAATGCACCGGCTGGTTGTTCATCCCGGAAGGAGCATAGCGTGCAATATCAAGTATTTCTTCAATTGTAGACTTCTCGACATTTTCATCCTTGTAGCTTCTGACGGAGCGCCGCATCACCATATATTTACCGATCTCTGATGATGTAAGGGAAGGAAAACTATCATCCTGAAGTTGATAGTAGGTCGAGTCGAACAAAGTGGAAATTGCACCCTCAGGACAGAACACTTCACAGTGTCCACATTTGGCACAATAGACAGCTGCTTCTTCTGGACTGTAAGGAGTTCCACCTTCCTCAGAAGGGAGTATTATCGACATCGGACAAAGTTCTACGCATACATCACAATTGGTGCACAGTTCAGGGTTTACAGAGATCACTTGCATACTATCACCTAACATCACAAAATTTATGTCAATTCAATGTTGGTGTTAAAAGCGTATAAACTTTTCATCTGATAAGTTCTAAATTTAAAATGGAATCATTTCAATTTCAGTTAAATTTTTGATCAACACAATTCAGATCTGTTGTTTCAGACAATCGATCTGCTCTGCAATAACAACATATAGTATCAGACAAGCATATATTATGGGGAATTTATGTGGGTACTACAAGATCAATAAATAAAATAATGAAGAGCAGGCCGACCATTGAAGGAGCGGGAGTACACCTGAAAAGAGCTTTTGGCTTTGATCAGGTACCTCAACTTGATCCTTTTCTCTTGCTTGATGACTTCCATTCGAACGATCCGAATGAATTTTTAATGGGATTTCCCTGGCATCCGCACAGGGGTATAAAAACTATAACCTATGTACTCACAGGAAAAATAGAGCATGGTGACAGCATGGGAAACTCAGGCATTATTAATGCCGGGGATGTACAGTGGATGACTGCCGGAAGCGGGATAATTCATCAGGAAATGCCAAAAGGTGAATCCGATGGCAGCCTGTGGGGATTTCAGTTATGGGCTAACCTGCCGGCATCCCATAAGATGATGGAGCCAAGGTATCGGGAAGTAAAAAACGAACAGATCCCGGAAGTGGTATTAGAGAATAATGTTCGCGTAAAGGTAATTTGCGGGGAAATAGAAGGAAATAAAGGACCTGTACAGGACATTGTGACAGATCCTGAATATCTTGATGTGACAATTCCAGCTAATACAGTATTCACGCACCCCACTAAAATGGGATATACCGTCTTTGCATATGTGATGAAGGGAAACGGTTCTTTTGATGAAAATGAATACACCTATGCTTATGAAGTAGAAGATGCTGAATATTCAGACCTTGACAATTCATCTTCCATTGGTCCCGAGAATCTAATCATGTTCAATGACGGAGACCGTATCTCAGTCACTTCTAGAGATGAAGGTGCTCGCTTCTTGCTTATTTCAGGAAAACCACTCAATGAGCCGGTTGCATGGTATGGCCCTATTGTGATGAACACACAGGAAGAGTTAGAGATAGCTTTTGAAGAATATAGGAAAGGGACATTTATAAAGTCCTGAGATTGAAAGTTATTGAATAGGTTCGCTTCGGAAATATCCAATTGTTCATTACGGAAAATGAAAGGCAGAAGATCTTCAATGAACTTAGGGTTATTCTTTCTTCTTATGTGCCACCCCCTCCATATAAAAATAGATGAGAGCAGGCGATACGATACCGCTGTTTTTGAAAATATCAGGCAGGTAATGGACAAAGGTATAACAATATATGAAGAAGAAGGGTGGGTTTAAGCCTAAAAAAGTGCCCTAATGTCACAAAATAGCAAGATATCACTAGATAAGGGTTGAATTATCTAACTTCTTCAATTGGCTTTATATAGATTGAATGGATTTTATAACTAAAGAATACGATTATGATTTGTTATTCAAAATCATCTCATTTTCAATAATGAATTGTATGGGTCCTTAAAGATCGAAAATGGTCTTAAGGCGGTGAAGATAACCTCAATGTTTTGAGGTATTGCACCTATTATCTGAGTGAAATGTATCAACCAATTTCAGAACTTTCATTAAACTAAAGAGGAATTAATCTGGCCAATTATAGAAGTAATATGAAAAAAACTAGTGGAGGTCGTGGTAGCAAGACAGATGCTCCAGCTGTCACAAGAGTTAGGACTCCACGAAGAGAGAACAATGAAATACTTGCAACCGTAAGTGCCCTCCTCGGAGGAAAAAGAGTTACCCTCCAGTGTATGGACGGTATCGTAAGAATGGGACGTATCCCTGGTTCAAAGAAAAAGCGAATGTGGGTACGTGAAGGCGATATTGTTATCATCACACCATGGGACTTCCAGGATTCAAAAGCAGAAGTAATATGGAAATACACAAGACCACAGGTCGAGTGGCTTGAGAGAAAGGGTTTCCTTAAATAAGTATATGAATAGCAATTTTTGCTTTTCATATCATCTTATTTTTTCTTAAATTTATTTTTGAGTATATTTTTCCATTTGTTGTTTTCGATACACAGAATACGTTTATTTGAGCTCGAGAACATATTCTTGTAAAACTGTTGATGCATATCTCTGAATAGGTAATATGCTTAAAAAAGTGCTAGAAAATATTGGACTCTGACCAATCCAGAACTGTTCTGTTTCTAAAAGTAACAAAAAAAGAAAAGGAGAGAAAAAAGGAGAAGCTTAGTCAAGCTTTTCCTTCAGGTAGTTCTTGAACTGCTCATAGTCAGCTTCCAAAAATTCCACGAATTCTTCCCTTGACTCGACATCCTTGAGTGTCTGGGGTGGTTCAGGATCAACACCTATTGCAGACATGACTTCTTTAGGGAACTTTGCCGGATGAGCTGTCTCGAGCGTTACAGCCAGTGTATCGTCATTAGAAACCGCCCTGTAATCCAGAAGTCCTTTTATTCCGACTGCTCCATGGGGTTCAATGAAAATACCATAATTGTCATAAAATTCTCTGACAATAGCCGTTGTTTCCTCATCGGTAACTGATGTAGAGAAGATATCATTGTTGAGAATATCCATATCAGGCATCTTATTTATGTGGCCGGTCTCATCCATTTCACCACCATAGATCGTCACCAATCTGGCAAGATTGCTTGGATGGCCAACATTCATTGCATTTGAGATACAATTTCTGGAAGGTTCGATCTTCGAGTACTCACCTGTGTTGAAGAAAACAGGCACTTCATCGTTCTCGTTCACAGAAGCAAGGATCTTCTTTATTGGCACACCCATTTTCTTTGCGAGCACACATCCCATCATGTTACCGAAATTTCCTGAAGGAATGGAATAGATGATCTCTTCCGGGAACTCCCGAAGCTTAAGGTAGGCATAGAAATAGTAAATGGATTGTGGGATAAGTCTGCCGATATTGATAGAATTTGCTGATGAAAGGTTCAGGTGCTTAAGGTCAGGGTCTGCAAAAGCCTGTTTGACCAATGCCTGACAGTCATCGAACTTCCCGTCCATTGCAATGGCAGAGATGTTGCCATCTAGGGTCGTCATCTGCTTTCTCTGACGGTCTGATACTTCGGTCTCAGGGAATAGAACGATCACCTTTATGTTGTCAAGACCGTAGAATGCATGAGCTACAGCACTGCCGGTATCTCCGGAAGTAGCCGTTAGGATTGTCAGGTTCTTATTCTCTTTTTTGAGATAGAATTGCATCAACCTTGCCATCATACGGGCTGCAAAGTCCTTGAATGAAGCAGTGGGCCCACGATCAAGCCTCATTATGTATGTGTTCTCATCCACTTCTTCCAGAGGAACATCATAGTCGTAAGCATCATATGTGATCTCTTTTAATGATGGTTCATCGATCTCACCTTCAAGTATCCTGCTGAGTAACCTAAAGGCTATCTCAGGATATGGCTCATATTTCAGGGAAGTAAGCTCTTCCTCTGAGAAATGGGGGAGATCTTTGGGCAGGTAAAGGCCTTTATCCGGAGCAAGACCTGTAATAAGAGCAGTTTCGAAGGATACTTCGTCTGCTTTGAGATTGGTACTATAGAGTTTCATGTTGATCAGATATCAATTTGATTGGCGAACATTATGTTCTTTTGTTCTTTAAAGGTGTATGAAGTATGAAAAGCTTCCTTTTATAATTAATATTTCGATGGGATAGTGCCGACCATTTGAACATGCAGCGAAAAATCTGGATCATTCGAACATTTCGAGAAATGTACCAGAATTGTTATTGTAGTAAGCTTCATAACTTTAACTAATAAGTTGAGGAGTAGATGTCAGTATGAAACAAAAGACAATATTGTTAACGATCTTTGTTCTGATAGGGATGGTCTCTATATTTGCCGCAGGCTGTGTAGACAGCGAGCCTGCCCAGGAAGCTACTGTCGACGATGTAGAAGGAGCAGGACCTTCCGAAAGCATGGATGCCAGTGAATACGATCCGACTGTCAATGTAGAGAACTTTGTAGAGGTCATCGATAATCCATACTTCCCACTGATCCCGGGAACCACCTTCATCTATGAGGGCGAAAATGAGGATAAGGCAACAGAGGGAAATGTACTATATGTAACTCATGAAACAAAAGTTGTTATGGGCGTTACGACCACAGTGATAAACGACAAAGTATGGGAAGATGGGGAACTTATTGAAGAAACCAATGACTGGTACGCTCAGGATGCAGATGGAAATGTCTGGTACTTCGGAGAAGATTCAAAAGATTATGAAAACGGTGAATATGTGAGCAGTAAAGGTTCATGGGAAGCCGGAATCAATGGTGCAAAACCAGGTATAATCATGAAGATGGAATCACAGATCGGTGATACATATCGCCAGGAATATCTTAAAGGTGAAGCTGAAGATATGGCAGAAGTGATCAGTCTGACAGATTCAGTAACTGTAAAATATGGCTCATTTGACAATTGTCTTGTAACCAGAGAATGGACACCTCTTGACCCTGGAATAGCAGAAAATAAATATTATGCTAAAGGTGTAGGGCAGCTTAAAGAGATCGTGGTAGAAGGCAGTTCAGGATATATGGAATTGATAGAAATAACTACCCCATCACCAGATCCAGACGTAATTAAAGTTCCCTCAAGTGAGAATAAATATTGAACGAATCGAATTATATATTGGAAGAAAGGTTGCAATCGAACCAGAGGACTTTTCTTCCGAATTTAGTTTAAAAATAAAGAATGGGGTGATCCTGGAATATGCCTTTTGGACCAGACAACATAATAGTATTGCTATCAAGTCTACTGGCATTATTGCTTTTTACCATAGCTTTGCTTACTTACATAAGAGAGAGGAGAAGGAAATTACTTTTTGTTACAGGAGCTTTTTTATTTTATTTCCTGATGACATTTTTGGATGCAACCGAAGAGTTCTTTCCAAAAAATGGAGATACGATAGAGTTCATTGCCAGTTCTTTCAATTTTATCGTACTGCTGCTATTCTCAATTGCCATATTAACAAAAGACTAAAGCCACTATGGAACTCGAATTAAAGGTAAGAAGACGGATCTATGACCTGATCCGAACATTTCCCGGAATTCACTTAAGGGAACTTGAAAGACGTCCGGATATAGTGATAGGAAGTTTACAGTATCATCTTCATTATCTTGAAAAGAAGCGACTCATATATTCTTTCAAGGATGAAGAGTTCGTACGCTATTTTACCAGGGACAGGATACTGGAAGAAAATGAGAAAAATATATTGGCACTTTTGAGAAGAACGGGATGTAGACATATTCTTATCAATTTACTCCAAAATGAAGGTATGAACAATGGAGAGCTTTCTAATGCTATTGGACTGGCACCATCAACAACTTCATGGCATCTGAACAAGCTGCTGAGAGGACAAGTAATAACAAAGATAAAAAATGGAAGAGAAAGCCATTTTGTTCTAAACGAACCCGAACGTGTGGCTGAATTACTGATCTGCTATAAGGAAAGCTTTCTTGACAGTCTCCTGGACAACTTCGCTGAGATGTGGGACCTTAAGAAAGCCAGAAAAAAGGATTGAATGCGTAAAGCTCTTAACCAATATGATCAATTGTCCCACAAATGTGGATAGATGCACTTTTTCTCGCTTTTGAATATCTTATAAAGGTCCTTCCTCCGATAGTTATAGGAACACTTGCCATGGCCATTCTGGTCGAAATGGGATGGGTGAATAAATTTGGCTTTCTTGCTTCCCCTCTTATGCATTTTGGCCATCTGAGACAGGAAATAGGGCTCAGTTTCCTCACATCCTTTGGGTCTTCTGCAGCAGGAAATTCCATGATAGCAAAATTGCACTATGATGAACACATAGACAGGAAAGAGACCATTATAGCAACAATGGTGAATTCATTCCCCTCAAGTATCGTGCTTTCAAGGGACCTTCTCCCCATAATTGTCGCACTGCTGGGAACAACAGGATTGATCTATCTGGGAATTGTAGTGCTCATAGGTTTTGTGAAAACACTTATAGCCTTAGTAGCAGCACGACTGCTCCTCACGCCGAGAACATCGGGCACACTTAATACTGATATTGAAAAGAAAACGTTGAGAGAGGCATCCTTGACCGCACTTAGAAGGTCAAAGCGAACGGTAATGAGAATGGCCTTGACGACAACAGTTGTGTCAATAGCTATTTTCCAGTTAATGGAAACAGGAATATTCGATCTGATAGCAGATATTATGAAAAGCTCTTTTCTTGTCAATTATGTGCCACCGGAAGGCCTGCCAATAATTGCAGGATGGTTTGCCAGTAATATAGCCGCATATACGATCGCCGGAAATCTACTTTCAGCCCAAATGCTTAGCACAAGAGACATTATTCTAGCTCTTCTGGTGGGAAGAGTACTGGCAAGTGTTCCAAGGATAAAGAGCATGCTTCCATATTACACCGGCATATTCCGACCAGAACTGGGTTTGAAGATAATGACCGTCTCCCTCATCATGCAGAATGGCATCATGCTAGCAATTATAGGCATTATCCTATTTTTCTGGTAAGGCTTGGAAAATATGTGCCTTACTTGAGATCTCCCTTTTTTAAGAGGATGTCCATTCACTATAGACATATTCAGGGTTCACGTTCGACCCCCATGCTGTGATACCCACACGATAACTTTCACCATCAGGTACCTTCAGACCGGAGACAGAGTAAGTGATACTGCTTTCCGGAGCGATTGTGGATATAGTATCACTTTTGATCTGGTCCCAGACCATCCCTTCATCCGTGCTCTCAAGAGCTGTGTATATAACCACATCTTCCGCAGTAGTTGAACCAACATTCTCGATCATAATTTCCAGATCGACAGAGGTCCCATAGGAATTCTTCTCCCCGGTACCGGTAAATGTGAGCTGCAATTCAGGAGAACCTGAACCGATAGGTGTTATGATAGCAGTCTCATTTTTGTGTTCATCCGGGATAACACCCACATCCCAACCGGAATCCGTGGTTTCCAGATAGAAATACTTTGTTCCGTCATAGTTGTAATAGCTTCCAGAGAGTTCATCGTCACCTTTCACACCTACGGCCATGTGCCCAGGAAGTTCGAGAAGTGCTACACCATAACCCATATCATAGAGCAAAGATGCAAGCAGTATAGAAGAATCTTCACAGTCACCGCCACCATGATAGAGTGTTTCGAACGGGAACCTCGGATATTCATCATAACCGGCTGAAGCACTATCACTTACATATGGAAGCGATTGCACAAAAGCCATGGTTATGTAGGGAATATCATTCTTGCCATAACCGCCATCATGGGCCATTTCCTCCATCTGGGAAGTAAGTTGGGATATTAACGTATCATCATATGTGTCTGTTACGAACTGGTCGAAATCACGGGATCTGCTTCTTTCGGAATATATATCATAATTGTCTTTGTAATACTCGGCTGTCATACTGAATTTTGTACCATCGTATTCCCACTCATAATATCGGGTTATGGCGTCACTGCCAATACTAAATTCAGGCACTTTCTGGAGATCATGATCTGAAAACTGAACATCCAGAGAGATAGCAGACTTTGTCATATAGGTCAGGTCGATGAGAAAACTGTTATCGTAGATCTTATCCACATTCACTGAATACACAACATACTCGCCGTTAGGATCCTTTACAGCATATGTACTACCGGTGAACAAATTAGAGGTCAAATACTCCTGACCTTCTTTTCTAAAGGAGATGCGAATATAATTATCCGTCCTGTTTATTTCCAATAGCTTTAGAGAATAACCGTTCTCGAGGTCAAGGACTGCCGTTTTTTTGAGGCTTACACTATGGGACTCAACATCCGGATCAGAAAGAACTGGATCGGTATGTTGGTCATTATTGTTTGATGAACCATCATTTGAGATGCAACCCATACAGGAGATAAATAGCAAGATGAGAAGAAAGGATGAAAACTGCCTCAAAAGTTCCATAGGATAAGAATTAGTTTTCCAGTTTAAAAATATTCTGTAATTCGTTTTGAGCACTTTTTAGAAACCGGCAAAATATGTCATAATGCTTAAATCAAAGTATCCCACATTAGATTATAGGGGGAGGGCAAACTACCTTGGACGTTTAATGTTCAATATTTCAGTGTAGTTTACTCCAAATTAAGTTTTATTGTAACTATTCAGCCATCCTCACGTTTTTGATATAAACTTAGAATACTCAACACAATTCCATCAGTGCTTGATATTGATTTTACCAAAAAACAATATACTATGCCTCTATTTTAGTCACTCCCTGAA
>NZ_JAGSOI010000057.1 GCF_023684405.1 Methanococcoides seepicolus
GAAAAGCTACAATATACAGACCCTGAAAGACCCTTTCGGCTCGACCCTTGAGGAAAACTACGAGTTCATCGTAGTACCCCCCGAGACCCACCCCCTAGCCCTGAAAATCAATGAGATAAGAAAGGGTACCTTAAGACCCGAAATAAAGATAGTGAACATCAACTACGTAATGACGGATGACGATGCTCCCAGATCGTCCACCCGTATCGGCCAGGGAGAGATCGATGTGCATGGGCATTTGAAGAGATCACAGGGTAAAAGTGAATGATGATGTTTGAAGAACAAAACCAAAATGTTGCTTTAAATGAGGAAAAACAACATTTTCTTAGAAATGAGCCTTCAAAACAATGCCAGCATACTGTATATACACATCCCGAAAATCAAGCCGATTCATTTAAATATATTTATACCCATTAACGTGGAAGGTGTGAAATTTGAGATGTGTTGAAAAAACCTGTCCCATATGCGGGAATACGTTCGTTGTGCATAAGAGCGTGGCTGATAGAGAGCTGTGTTGCACGCTCGGGTGTTGTTCCAGGGCTATGGGAGACAATCCTGAAAATGCTGTTTTGGAAGTCTAATCTCTGAAAGAGATATATTTTATTTTAAAAAAGCTATTAAGTAGGCATTAACACCATGAAATCTATAATCCTTGCAGGTGGATCGGGCACACGTCTCTGGCCCCTGAGTCGTGAACAATATCCAAAACAATTCCTGAAATTCGGCGAATCTTCCCTCTTTCAGGGAACTGTCCTTCGCTGTCTTGAGATCTCGGAAATCTCGGAAATCTTTGTTGTAACAAATGATTCACAGAAGTTCTTTGTATGGGGACAGATCCAGGAACTTGGATACGAACTACCAGAAAAGAACATCCTGATCGAACCAGAAGGCAAGAACACCCTCCCAGCTATCTGCTTTGGAATGAAAGAGATCGAAAGGAGATTTGGAAGATCGACCGTTGGAATATTTTCATCTGATCATGTTCTCGACATATCCGCAATGGAGACGATCGCAGATGCAGAGTCATTGGCATCTGACCATCTTGTGACCTTTGGGATAGCACCTGCATCACCTAATACAGGCTATGGATACATAATGCCAGCAGAATCCCTTGGAGTTGGTCAAAAGGTATCAGAATTCAGAGAAAAACCAGATGCCAACGCTGCCAGGAAATACATCAATGAAGGTTGTTTATGGAACAGTGGAATGTTTCTTTTTGATACTGAGATATTCTTTAATGAACTAAATAACCACAGTTCCGATATATACAAAAGCTTTGAAAAAACAAATGACATTTCCAGCATATACAAAGAAGTTCCAAACATTTCAGTAGACTACGGAATAATGGAGAAATCTGACAAAGTAGCTGTTGTCAGGCTTGACCACAAATGGAGCGATCTCGGCAATTTCTCTGCGATCTATGATGAGTTCGAAAAGGATCCGGAAGGAAATGTTGTCCAAGATTGCGAATATCTGCCTTTGGATTCAAGCAATAACCTGATACACTCAAAAACAGGGAAATTAGTTTCACTCATCGATGTCAACGATATGGTTGTTGTGGACACCCCGGACGCTCTGCTTGTCTGCCCAAAGGAAAGCAGCCAGAAAGTAAAGGATGTTGTAAGCGAACTAAAGAGCAGGGACGATGAAAGGGCATATATCGGACAGACTGTTTACAGGCCCTGGGGTTCCTACACAGTGCTTGAAAGTTCTCAAAAACATGTCATAAAGAACATAACCGTCCTTCCGGAGAGAAAGTTAAGTCTTCAATTACACTATCACAGAAGCGAACATTGGGTCGTTGTGAAAGGTATGGCCTGCGTCCAGGTAAACGATAAGAAATTCTTTGTAAGACCGGGCGAAAGCACATTCATACGGGCCGGAGAAAAACACAGGCTTTCAAACCCCAGCAAAGTTCCGCTTGAGATCATTGAGGTACAGCTTGGTGAACTTGTAGACGAAAAAGATATTGTCAGATTTGATGATGTGTATGGAAGAAATTGAGGTTTTTTTTAAGTGATCATTTTTAACATCTCCTACAAATCTACGTCATTGGACTGTATCTATCCGTCAAAACCCAAAACCAAATAACATAAATATGAATATGCTTTCAAAGAGTTTCGAATATAAAATAAATTCTTTTTACAAATCGACTAATTGGTTACAAGCCATATACGTTTCATAAAGGAGATATTAAAATGACAAACGTTGCATTGATCACAGGCATAACAGGACAGGATGGTGCCTATCTTGCAGAGTTCCTGCTGGACAAAGGATACATTGTCCATGGCATCAAAAGAAGATCCTCCTCTTTTAACACTGAACGTGTAGACCACCTGTACCATGACCCCCATGAGAGAAATGTGAACTTCTTCATGCACTATGGAGACCTTACGGACTCCACAAACCTGATAAGGATCATACAGGAAACAAAGCCTGATGAGATATACAACCTTGCTGCACAAAGCCATGTGCAGGTATCATTCGAAACCCCTGAATACACAGCAAACTCCGATGCAATAGGCACACTTCGCCTTCTGGAAGCCATACGCATTCTTGGAATGGAAAAGAAAACAAAGTTCTACCAGGCATCGACAAGTGAACTCTATGGAAAGGTCCAGGAGATACCACAGAAAGAGACAACCCCTTTCTACCCAAGAAGCCCCTATGCTGCTGCAAAATTATACGCTTATTGGATCACTATCAATTACAGGGAAGCCTACAATATGTTTGCATGCAATGGCATCCTGTTCAACCACGAATCCCCGATCAGAGGAGAGACATTCGTCACCAGAAAGATCACCATGGCTGCTGCAAAGATAAAACATAACTTACAGGAAAAAATCTACCTTGGCAACCTTGACGCAAAAAGGGACTGGGGTTTTGCCAAAGATTATGTTGAGGCAATGTGGCTCATGCTCCAGCAGGATAGTCCAGATGATTTTGTGATAGCCACAGGTGAGACCCGATCAGTAAGAGAATTTGTAGAACTCACATTCACAGAACTTGGAATCACCATTGAATGGCAGGGCGAAGGTGTTGATGAGGTCGGTATCGATGCTGACACCGGGAAGGTACTCATCGAGATCGATCCCAGCTACTACAGACCCACAGAAGTGGACCTTCTGATAGGCGACCCTTCCAAAGCCAGAGAAATACTCGGCTGGGAAGCCAGTATGAAGCTGGAAGAACTTGTAAAGATCATGGTAAAGGCCGAAGAGGAAACTATCCTCGAAAACAACGGTAATAGAAGGTAACCCTTATGGATAAAAATACTAGGATATATGTTGCAGGACACCGTGGCCTTGTAGGTTCGGCCATAGTCAGAAAACTCGAATCAAAGGGCTATAACAACCTCATCTACCACACCCATCAGGAACTTGACCTTACGGACCAGAAAGCTGTCCATGATTTCTTCGAAAAGGAAAGACCAGAATACGTCTTCCTCGCTGCTGCAAAAGTAGGAGGCATCCTTGCAAACAGCACATGCCCCGCTGATTTCATATACGACAATCTGATGATAGAGACCAATGTGATCCATGCTGCACACAAATATGCTGTGAAAAAACTGCTATTCCTGGGCTCATCCTGCATCTATCCAAAATTCGCACCCCAGCCCATGAAAGAAGAATACCTGCTTACCGGAGAGCTGGAGGAGACGAATGAGGCCTACGCAATAGCAAAGATCGCAGGCATAAGATTGTGCAAACACTTCAACCAGCAGTACGAAACAAATTTCATGTCCGTAATGCCAACAAACCTCTACGGTCCAAATGATAACTTCGACCTGCAGACCTCCCATGTCCTGCCTGCATTATTACGCAAGTTCCACGAAGCAAAGATCAACAACGACTCTGAAGTTGTTGTATGGGGAACAGGAAAACCACGCAGGGAATTCCTGCATGTGGACGATATGGCAGATGCCTGTGTGCATTTGATGGAGAACTTCGATGCCAAGGATGTTGGAGAATTTGTAAACATTGGGGTTGGCGAAGATATTTCTATTGCTGAGCTGGCAGATTTGATAAGGGAAGTTATTGGTTTTGAGGGTGAGATAAGGTATGACACTTCCAAACCAGATGGTACACCGCAGAAATTGCTGGATGTTGGGAGATTAAATAATATAGGATGGAAAGCTAAAATAGGTTTGAGCAAGGGGATTGAAAAAACTTATAAGTGGTACACTAAATAATCAACAACTTGACTAAATAATAAAAAAATTTTAAAAATGAAAAAGCTATTGTCCCCCTCCACTCCTAGAGCATAAAAAAAGTGACAGAACAAAAGACTTCATTTTAAGATTCCTCAAACCACCCAATACGATGGAAATGATATGGACCTTGTCTTTTATGAGCACTTTGAGAAACAAATATTAAATAAAAACACCAGTACGATTCTTACAGCACCAATTTTCATATTAAACTGGAGAATACAAATTGTTTGACACTACATCCCAGAAAGCTCTGAGTAAGCAATTACCAAAGAATCTCATCTCAAACGGCATATATTTTGCAATAAATCTAATCATTGGGATATTATTAGTTCCTTTTTTTATTGATAATCTTGGAGTCGCTGGCTATGCAATTATTCCTTTAGCAACTTCTGTTACAAGCTATGTGGGATTGGTAACCCAATCACTTAATATGTCAGTTTCAAGATATTTAACAGTCGACTTACAAAGTCAGGACTTTAAGAAAGCAAATGTCACATTTAACACTGCTTTGTTTGGAACACTTGGGATAATAATATTAACTATTCCAATAGCTTTGATTTTATCTTATTATGCACCTACATTTTTTGATATTCCATTAAACCAAAAGCATGATGCGTTTTTACTTTTCCTGGGAGTTATTGGGGCTTTCCTGATCAGAGCCTGGAGTAGTAATTTTGGAGTTTCATTATTTGCATATAATCGTCTTGATCTACAAAACATCGTAAATATAGTTAACATCATAGTTCAAGTATCAGCAATTGTGATATTGTTCTTAATGTTTTCCCCAAAATTAAGCTATATTGGCTTTTCTTATCTGTTAGGTTCATTAGCAGCTTTTGTTGTCACAATAATTTTATCAAGAAAAATAAATCCACACCTAAAGCTTAATTATTCTGATTTTAAACCATCCAGGTTAAAAAAATTGGCCCAAATGGGCGGATGGGTAACGGTCAATCAAATTGGAGCACTTTTGTTCCTTCAGATCGATCTGATCGTTGTAAATAAGTTGTTTGGAGCAACTGCTGGGGGAGAATACTCCATGGTACTGATATGGAGCACCCTATTGAGATCCATAGCAGCCATGCTAGCAAGTGTTGTCACTCCAATTATTTTGGCATATTATGCAAAGAAAAGATATGAGGACATTATTACGTTCTCAAAAAAAGCAGTCAAATTTATGGGATTTGCTATGGCTTTACCAATAGGAATTATAATTGGTTTTGCCCCACAAATTTTAACATTATGGATTGGACCCGAATTTGCTAAACTTTCTCCATTGATGCTTGTACTCTTAATTCACCTTGTAATCAACCTTTCCGTGTTACCATTATTTTCAATAAATGTTTCATTTAATAAGGTTAGAATTCCCGGAATAGTCACTTTGTTTATGGGATTTGGAAACTTTCTATTAGCAATAATACTGTCTTTATTCACTGATTGGGGTTACTATGGAGTAGCAATTGCAGGAGCTATTATGCTGACAACTAAAAATACTTTATTTATACCATGGTATGCAAGCAAGGTCTTAGAAATTTCAAAAAATACATTTACAAGCTCAATAGCATCTGGTTTTCTGTCAGTGATAGCAATTGTAAGTACTATTAAAATAATCAATTACTACTTTGAGATCTCATCTCTGATCTCATTGATAATTTATTGCACAATAATCAGTGTAGCGTATATTTTAGTGGTATGGTCTGTAGGCTTAAATCAATCAGACCGTAGGATAATAGAATCATTTCTGCCACCTTCAATAAGGAGTCGGTAAAACTTGAAGCCAAATGTAATTGAGAACATTGTCAAAAATGACCTTTGCATCGGTTGCGGTATTTGTGCAGCAATGTGTCCCCAAAAAGCATTGGTAATGAAATTCAATGAGTATGGAGAATATAATCCAGTAAAGGAAGGAAATTGCTCGGATAAATGTGACTTATGCATGAGTGTATGCCCATTTAACGATGGAAACAAAAACGAAACTGTTTTAGGAACAGAGCTCTATGAAGACATAAATGAAATCAAATATCTATTTGAGACGGGATATTATCTTGATTCTTATGTCGGTTATTCAGATGATTTCAGACAAAGCAGTGCATCTGGTGGAATGGCAACCTGGCTTCTCACAACATTACTTCAAAAGGACATTGTTGATTATGTGGTCTGTGTCACACCTAATAACGACTCTGAGAAACTATTCAAATTTGAAATATTTGAAGATGCAGATTCTGTGTTGAATTCTTCAGGGTCTGCGTATTATCCTGTAGAGATGTCACAGGTGATCCAGAGAATGCTGAATACTCCTGGGCGCTATGCTATAACCGGATTGCCATGTTTCTTGAAAGGCTTGAGACTTGCTGGTCAAAAGAACAAAAAGCTGAGGGAGATGATCACTGTTACCATTGGCCTTGTTTGTGGACAGACAAAAAGCAAGCATTATACAACATATCTCTCTACCTTAGCAAAAGCAGATGGAAAGCTTCAAAACGTATGCTACCGAGGAAAAAGTCCTGATAAACCGGCAAGCAATTTTTATTTGGCATTGTTAACTAAACATAGCTAGTTCTTTATTTCTGTACTTCATTAAAAGAAGAACAGAGTACTTCCGCATTTCAAGACTCTTAGTATAACACTTTGACTTTCTTCTCAATCTTGCCAGAAAGTGTCTAAGTATGCTGTTATATCCTTCAACAGTATATGTTTCAGCTTTGGATTGAGTATGAATTTTTTCTGGAACAAACTCTGCATATGCCCTCCAGTGATCAGTCATCACTTCTCCAATCTCCTTCCCCTTTAACTTTTTCCAGAGCTTTTGTCCTGTTTCCGTTCCCCTGCTACCAAAAGAGCAGTCGATGAACCTTTTTCCATCTCTATCAACAGCAATCCAGATCCAACAATATTTTTTTTGTTCCCGATGTAAGTGTGCATTTCGTCTAATTCAACAATCGATATTTCATTTTCGCTCTTTAGATCCTCTAATTCACGACCAAACTTCTTTATCCATTTTTGGACAGAAACATGGCTAACTCCTAAAAAACGTCCAATTGAACGAAATCCTAATCCTTCGAGATAGAGTTGTAAGGCCTGCCGTTTAACAGACATGGGGCTAGCAGTTGATTTAATCTCCACTGAATAGTTATACCCACAATCATGGCATTTGTAGCGTTGGCGTCCGTCGATTTTACCGTTCTTTTTATGATTGGAGCTCTTACACCTGGGACAGTTCATGCATAAATATAGGTCCTAATAATATAAAAACTCTACTTAAATACCAATGCCTTTTATTTTAATTGCGTCAATGAAAGAGGTTCCGAAGGAAAGATATTCAGGAACGAGGGAGTGTCTGAAGCCTGGGTCAATAGATGGTTCACCCCAAATGCATGCAGTTTTTGTGATGATGTCTTTGCAGAACTTGCTGATGTAGTGTTTATGGATGCGTGGCTGCCGGAATATTCAAAGGATAGCAAGGGGACCAGTTTGGCATTAGTTAGATCCTCTTTTGTAAATGATATATTTTCGGATGGAATTGAGAGCAGTCAGATAGATGCTAATACCATATCGATCGATAAAATCGTTCAAAGCCAGGCAGGAGTCATAGACCTTAAAAGAGATTTACTTTCATATCGGCTATACATAGAACAAAAAAATAAATTGAATTCACACAAAAAAAGAGTTAGACTAAGTGACAATATTAGTTTGATTAAAAAAAATGAATTTCAAATCAAAATTAAGATGCAGCAATTAAGTAAAAGCGTATTAAAAGAATGCTTTCAGGAAAACAAGTTTAATACAAGTAAATTCAAAGGCGAAATGCAATACAATCTAAGAATAATGAATAGAATACAATTACTAAATAAATTTTTTAAGTTACCATCTCAATTTATCCAAAAAATCAAATATCACATTGAAAAATAATCAGGAGACTACTCTTTTTATTTTAGATTAAACTCCTGAAATTGATGATTGAATAGAATAGGCCATGATTAAAGAATCCAACCGAAATAATTGAGAAATATAATCATGTATTGAACAATTATTAGTCTTTTCCAGAGAAACATTGGAAAAGGATAATTACAACTCAACTTTGACAGTTTAGATAAATTAACCGGATTTGTTATGAAATTGTCCATTTATAGCTCAAAATTAGGTATTTAGCCTAATCAAAATTGGTATAAATGTACTTTTTTGATTGCCTTTTCTAGGAATAAACAGTAACTGTCAAATTTAGATTTTAAAAAAAAAAAGAAAATATTTTAACAAAATATTATGAAATTATGACGAATCTAATAGTTCTTTCACGAATTTGCCATTTGACATTGCCTTATCTTTTATTATTGGAATTTTTGCTTGTAATTCTTTTTTTATTTTTTCTTTATTTTCCCAAGCATCATTTATCTTTGATATCAAACTTGTATAATCTAAATCATTAATATCTATGATATATTTTTCCTGCCCTAACATTTCACCTATTATACCGTGCATTTTATGACTATAAGCAATTCCCACAGTTGGAACGAGCATAGATGTTGATGCAATCGTCGCGTGCATCCTTGCCCCGATGAATAAATCACATAAACCAATTACTCCTTTTAGTTCTTCAGGAGAGTGTTCGTTTTTTATCGATAGTAACTTTGATTTATTTTTAACGGATTTGAAAATACGGTTAATCACAATCCGGTCATCATTACCAGTGCTGTAGACATGAGGTACCATAATGATTACAGCATTTAAGTTATCAATTAAATTGTCAATTACTTCTGCCATGATACCAATGAATTTCTCAGCACTTTCTTGTTTTTCTCCTTCCATGAACTTATTAATTAATCCACTCGGATTTATTCCAATAAGAGGTCTTTGAATATCATTTATACCTTCAGCAGATAAAATATTAAAAACATGGTCTTGTGAAACTGGACTTAAAAGAAAAGCTGGGTCCGATGTCACACATATTTTAGGATCAGTTATGCCATTTTCAACGAGATATTTTTCGGAGATGTTTTCTCTAACTATTATTAATTGTGTTTTATTAAAAACCAATTTTGTGATATAATTGAGTGTTGAACTTTTGAAATAACCAAGACTCTCACCATAAAGAACAACTGGTTTTCCTAACAAAACAGCATATAAGATATTCACATAATTGCCTAAAACTCCGATACCATTCTCCCCACTCATTTGATCACCTCCGCTGTTAATAACCAAATCACAATCATAGTAATCGAACAACTTTGAACTTGTGGCAAGAGAGTATTCAACATTTAATTTTCTAAGTAAATAAATATAAAAACATTTTATTAAATATAATAAAGATATTATTGTATATTGTGGTTTTCGTATAGATAGGCCCCATGCTATCCTTTTCTTGACAACAAAATCATCTTTACTTATTTTTTCGGGTCCTAGTAAATTCCATTCAACGTCTGGAATGAAATTTTCAATTGTCATCATCGTCGAATGAATTAATGCAAGGTTGCCCTTATTTGACCAACCCACATTAAGCAAAAGTATTTTTGTCATATATATATCTCCGTACCATTATTATTGTAAATTAGATTCTTATTGATAAAAAAGTCATCATAATCAGATAAATTAGTCGAACTGATGATACGTGAAGACTCATCACGTTCTACAAATTTACCATAAATGACATTATAAGCTCTTAAATAAATATATCCATCATTATTTTGATGTAACTTAAGATTGTACCATCCAACTGATTTTGGTGGATAATTACCTTGACTAATCAATCTAAATCTCCCATAAAAATCAGTGAATACTCTACTGTTAACATAACTATGATCCTTCATCCATTTTGCGCCATAACTTTCTTGGTCATATACATAATACAGATGGTACTGTTCTCCTTCCGAATCTAACAAAATTGTTGATTCCATATCCAAGGCACTATGTGTTACACCTGAAATAGAGAAAAAATAAGGAATTACTATAAGGAAAAAGATCAAATATGGTTTAACACGCACAATTTTCGCAACCGAATCAATTCCAAGTACAAAGAAAACAGATAAAATGATAAGTGTCATGGCATATAATCTTTGAATTCCATATCCTTTTGAAATAAAAGGTAGTGCAACCATCATGAACAAAAGTCCAGTACAAATAAGTGCAATTACAAAATACCCAGATTCAAATTTTATTTTTAATGTATCTGATTTTTTGTAGTTTAATTCTGGAAAAGACATTTCTTTATAATGCAATATAACCGTGACAATTCCAATACCAATAAAGATAAAAGTCAACCACGTCGACATAAACTCTATCTGATCTGCAATGGGTTTATGTGCAATTCCATCTCCAAGTAAAGCCGGTACCCCACCACCTCTTGATTCGACTATAAAAAGCTGGTTTAAGCTTATAAATGTTTTCTGGATAAAAAGAACACCAGAGTTAAAGGCTGCTCCTGTAATTAGTGAATACCAGAAAACAATAAATACAGTTAGCAAAGCTATTGTATTCCCATTAATGATTTTTTTAATTGGACACATATATGCTAATATTGTCATAATTATAAAAGTAATGCTCATAATAAAAATGAATATATATGCAGTCGAATAGTGTGACATTATAATGGAAACCATGAATATGATGAATAAAGCTCTTTTTTGAATCTGATTTATCTTGTCATTGAAAAGGACCATTAAAGCCAGTGCAAAGAAAAATATGGCAATAGATGTACGTGCATTCATAACTACTGTTAAAAAACTATACTGAAACATAAAGAAACATGCCGCAAGAAATGCACCAAATTCTCCCAAATATTTTTTAGACATAATATATACGATTAAAGGGGAAATTGAATATATCAATACATACAATACTTTAAACAAAAATTCTGAAGATGTATTAAATATAATTTGACATATAGTTGGTAATAATGAGATACTAAGACTTGCATCAAGTATACTATTTTCAAGTACGCTCCAATACATATTATTCATAGTATTCTGAAAAAAGTAATATTCCAAATGACTATCAATCCCAATAATATGATTTGATCTTAATGCATATAAAAGCAAGAGAGATATACTCATTAAGAATATAATATATGGATATATATTTGCACACCTATAATTAAAAATACAGACAAGAATCAGGTAAATAAAAATTGCTACAAAAAAAGTAATTGTGATTATATTGTTGCCAGTACTATTCAGAAAGAACATTCCAAATATACTTAATGCTGGAAATAATACTGCGATACTGAGAAATAATTTTTCCAAAGTGCTTAAATTAAGATTAAATTTGAAAAGTATTAAATCTTTATTAAACTTATATCCAATCATGGACAAGGCAATAATCACTACATTAAAAGAAACTAATAAAGGAGTAAGAGATAGCGGAGTTAAATAACCAAACTCAACCGATAAAAAGTTTAACAATAATCCAACAAAAAATAATAATGAAACGCTTAACCCGACAGAGAGAACAAATCTTTCAATGAAACTTATTTTATCAATTTTCATGCAGTAAACGATCAAAAATCCGGGGTAAAATAAGATAGTGAAGATTCCACTAATTTGCCTTAATAATGGAATGTCAAACAAAATTGCCATATCACATATATAGAGTGAAATTAATGTAAATATACGCAAATCCTAACAACTATATTTCAATTTCATATTAAACCTTATATGTCATCCAATATCATACGATACGTTTCAAGAGCAGCATTATATGAAAAATATTTAGATACACTATACCTTGCACTTTTTGTAATGGTTTCTATGTTTTCAAACTCCAATACTCTTAGGATATTTTTTGCAATACATTTTGGAGAATTGTCTTCCATGATAAATCCTGTTTTTCCATCATCCACCATCTTCAAGATGTGACCAACCTGTGTTGCAAGAATAGGTGTATCACAGGCCATAGCTTCGAGAGCTATAATAGGACCTGACTCGGTATATGATGGAATCACCAATAATTTAAGACTATTTAAGCAATCGGGTAATTTTTCATGTTCAACCCAACCAGTAAGGTGCACTTTATTATTCAAATTATTATAAGCTAAATATCGTTCAATCTCCTCTCGTAGGTTTCCTTCACCTATTATTAAAAATTCCACATCATCTCTTATATTCAATATTTCTATTATCGAGTAAACAAAATTTAAAACGCCTTTTTCGCCACTCAACCTTCCGACAAAACCAATCAAATTTTTTCTTTTAGATATATCACACTTCGGTCTAAATTCATTAAAATCTAAAAAATATTCATGACCTATACGGATTTTGTTTCTGTATTTCTCTAAATTCCAATCTGTTATAAGGTTTGATGAGTGAAGAACAATACAATTTGCAAGAAGGCGATTAATGTGCTCTAAAATACTTACGAAGTTTGAAATGCGATCATTATTTGCTTTTGAACATTGCAGAATAGAACAGGCAGAAGCTAACACAACTTTCTTCCTTAGCAATTTAGCTGCTATCATTGGTAATAATAGAGTATCGCCACCTATAAAAAAAATCCATAAATCTACATTCTTACAAGAGACTATTTTTAAAGAATATTTAATTTGAGTGTGAATATAATATACTATTCTTTTAAACGGATTGGTTCCAATTTTATGTTTAATAACATGTACATTGCACTCTTTGTAGTATTCAGGAATGTTTGCACCAATTCCTCCAGTAATCACGTGGATATTTTCAGAGAGTGATTTAATTATATCTACTAGATTTAGTAACGGTATAAATCCAGCATTTGTCACCGGCATCGTAACTATCCCCACAACTCGTTCTTTTTTTTGCATCATCACATTCTCCAATTCACACATATATCATCTTTCTTTTATAAATTTCGCAGGAGATCCTGCAACTACAGTGTTTGGTTAAACATCCTTAGATACTACTGAATTTGCTCCAATAACCGCTCCATCTCCAATTGTAACACCAGGAAGAATAATCACTCTTGTCCCAACCCAAACATCTTTTCCGATTATAACAGGTGCATAATACATACCTTGTTCTCTTATCAGAACATTTTTTTGCATATAATTATGGCTACTTGTAAGAATTATTGATTCAAAACCCACTAGTGTATCAGAACCAATTTATATTCCACCACGCCCATCTAATGTAACATTTTGGTCAAGTTCTATTTATAATTCCCCAGCATTTCTAAAGGTAGTAATTACATTAACCTCATGACCTTTATTTGCTAGAGAATTAGACAATTCACCTATCACACGCTCTATTCCCGGATTAAAACCTATTTCAGGGCAGGTAATAAAGGTAACAACGTTATTTTCATGAGGAAATCCTGATAACATCTTCATAAGTATCCTCTATTTCATCAATAATACAATCCCAGCCAAAGGAACCATATACCAAATTACGGGCATTGTCTCCAAATTTTTGACATAATTTATCGTCTTTTAATAGTTTATACATTGCATCTTTGATTTGATCAACATCACATTCAACAATATAACCAACATCTTTAATCCATTCTGTGACACCACATTTATCAGTTGCAATGATTGGAGTTCCACACGCACAAGCTTCCAATACGACATTGGCAAAAGAATCATATCTAGAAGGTAAAACAAATACGTCAGCGTCTACGTAAGCTTCAATTTTATCAGTGCCATAAAGAGGACCAGGGAATATAATATCTGAATCTAAACCTAATTCTTTTGATTTAGATTTTAGTTTTGAAAGATTACCATTTTCATCCGGGCCAGCAACAACCAACTTTAAATTATCAAATTCGTTTGCGAGTTGAGCAAAAGCCTCGATTAAAATATCTGTACCTTTTATTTCATGCAAACGACTCAAAAAAAGCACGACTTTTTGATTATCTTTGATTGAATATTTGTTTTTGAATATACCCTTATTTGGCAATTTTTGATACTTATTCCAATCCATTGCATTTGGGACATGCACAACTTTTTCGAGATCCAAGTCTGGAAATAACTTGTAGTACTCATCGGACTCAACCTTAGAAGATGCAATTATTTTGGAAGCATCATTAAATATACTTTCACTAAAAAAGAAATCGAATAACTTTTTAAATTTAGTTTTACCAGTCGTTGTTGGAGCAGATCCTCTCGGATGTAACACATAAGGAACACCATACTTTTTTGCATAATAGTGAACAAATATTGTTTCAACTGAACGAAAATCGTGTATGTGAACGAGATCAAAGTTGGCTATTTCTTTATCAAGTTTTAGTGCCATAGATGGTGCAATAGCAAAGTTTTTTTTGCACAAATAATTGCTTATATTTTTAAAACGATAAACCTTAATTCCATCCATATATGTTGGATTTTCTTTAAATCTAAAGCGACTGTTTTCATCAAAGGCATCTGTGGTGAATACGGTTACATCATGTCCTTTCTCCACTAAATTTTTTGACAATTCATAAACTGATTTTACTGGCCCACCATATGAATAAGCTGGAGGAAACCACAACACTATTTGTAAAATTTTCATGATAATCGCTTTTATTTATCTTATTTTAGTATATATTTCAATGATCGTTTCAGCCCTATTCCTGTAAGTATGCTCCTTGAGCACCCTCTCCCTTGCCTTCTCACCAATCTTCGTCCTTTCTTCATCATCCGACAACAGCCATTCATAGGTTTCTATGGCCTCTTCTTCACTATTGACCACAATGAGTTCCTTTCCAATGTCGAACCATTCATCTATTCCATTGTAGGGCTGGGAGACCATGCATGCGCCATAGGCTGCCAGTTCGAAGGGTCTGGCTGTGGCTGATGCATATATGTTAGTATGGGACCATCGGGTTATGTTGAGATTGATCTTGCTGCCACAGCAGAACTCACGGAATGCACTGTATGAGATGTCTCCTACCAGATCAGAATTACCCATGTCTATTCCGAAATGACCGCCACCCACTGAGAAGTTGGTACTGTCCATTTTCTTGCTGGGTTCGGATATCATCTTTGTCATCCACTCTTCCCGGAGTTCGCTACCGTAGCCGAAGAAGGAGACATCCCTGGTCTTTTCCACGTTCACCGGTGCGAAGAGATCTGGGTCGGCCGCATAGTAGAGCGGTTGGACATTCTTTGCCCCTGCTTCCTTGAGATCATCTATGACACCTTTTGAGTTCACGAAGAAAGCATCGTATTCTGAAAGGTCTGCACCTACATAATAATCAAATTTAAAGCCTCTTTCACTGGCATACTTTGGCAGTATAGTTGGCATATCTCCATCGTAGTATATACATGGAATATTAAACTCTGATTTGATCTCAGAGGCTATGCCTGTTATATGGTTCAGGGGTATGTTCATGAAGAAGATAAGATCGATGTCCTTTTCCTTTTCGATGATCTTGTGTAACTGTTTCCTGACCTTTGGTTTTACATCGTATTTTATCAGGTTACTGGTGATCGGGGATAACAATCCCTGGGTCTTTGCCGGATCAACTACCTTTTTCTGCTTGTTCAGGAACTTATTGAACAGCAGACTCTCAGTTTTACAGGGATTATCGTAGGTTCTCCACCAGAGGCTCTCCACAGAACCACCTAAATAAGGCAGTACTATCACTTCATTTCCGGTTTCGTGGAGTGCTTTCAGTAACTGCCACCAGGAAGGAGTGCATCCTAAACGATGTTTAAGATCTATAGTAGATGTGAATGCCAATATTTTCATGATGAACACCTTTTCGTTATTCAGATAAAACTGAAGTGGAGATTTTAATAGGGCAAATTATGTTGGAGATTTAAATGATCATGAGCCATGCAAGACTCCCATAGCAATACTCACCGCTGCACATCCGCAGCAACCCTAACCTCACCAGCCTTCTTCACTGCCACAGCCTCCACATCTCCAGCATCCTCAACAACACCTACATGTTCAGGATTGGGACGAGCGAACGAAGCTCTTGGGACAAGCATGTGAATGGACCTTGCGATGGAGTGCAGGATAATTCCTGTGAATGCCATGAAAGTGCCTATGATCATCAGCATTACCATTAATAGCGTTGGACCGAAAGGAAGACTTCCACCCATAGAGAAGGATTGCAGGAAACTTATTCCGAAATACAGGCCGGTCAGGCCCATTGCCATGCCGGGAACTGTGAAATAGTACAGGGGTTTGTTGAACTCCATGTCCCTGAGGATCTTTACGAGAACTCCTATGCCGTGTTTTACCGGGTGTTCCGTGGAGCAGTCCACGTCGTAGCGGACATCTATGTCCACTTCTTTTATTCGCAGGCCTGCATTGGAGGCGTCTGCCAGCATCTCGCTCTCGATGGCGAGATTGTGGGCCTTGAAACGGAAGGCATCGGAAATGTGACCTGAGAAGGCCCTGAAACCGCTCTGGGTGTCGGTTATGTCTATTCCGCTGTTGAGCTTGGTGGCCTGGTCGAGCACTGTCTGGCCGACCCTCCTGTATGAGGGAGTGTCGGTCTCCTTGCCGTGCAGGTATCTGCTGCCGTTTACCATGTCGGCCTGGCCTGAAAGGATAGGAGCTACAAGGCAGGGGATCTGTTGGGGATCGTGCTGGCCGTCAGTGTCCAGGGTCACGATGACGTGTGAGTTCTTTGCAGCATCAAAGCCTGTTCGCAGTGCTGCACCTTTACCCATGTTCTCGGGGTGCACGATGACCCTTGCACCTGCCATCTCGGCTATCTTCGCAGTATTGTCACTGCTGCCATCATCGACAACTAGCACTTCATCAACGTAGTGTCTTGTAAGGAGCACCACACTCCCGATGGAGACACCTTCGTTGAACGCAGGCAGTATGGCGGTTATACCGGTCCTGCTGTAACAACTGTAATCCTACGTATCCTGACCGGATCCACTTTCGTCGCTCATTTTATCCACACTCTATAAGTACACACTTTTAAATACCCCATATGAGATGCAGAGTATGAAAACATATTATATATATTTAATTGTTTGAACTGGTGAACTACCGCCCATTAAAATGGGTGGCTTCCTGCTTCATAGCCCAGACCAACGTCCGTGACTCCACAGGCTCTATCCGTAGTCCCTACGGTGCATAGATCGAGAATATTGATTGCAGCATTAATGTCTCTGTCAAGCTCAAGTCCACACTCTTGACATCTGTGAACCCTGACAGCTAAACTCTTTTTGACGATGTTTCCACAGCTGCTGCATTTTTGTGATGTGTTGTATGGATTAACCAATTCGACATACTTGCCAGCCTCTTCCGCTTTGCTTTTTGTCATCTGTATCAGTTGACCCCATGCAACATCCATTATTGATTTTGCAAGATGATGATCCTTAACCATGTTCTTGATACTCAGATCCTCGAACACTATCCTGTCAAACCTGTTGACAAGAGCCCTGCTCAACTTATGGTTAAAATCAAGTCTCTGGTTACGTACCTTTCTGTGAACCTTAGCAACTTTAGTTTTTTGTTTGAGCCGATTC
>NZ_JAGSOI010000058.1 GCF_023684405.1 Methanococcoides seepicolus
GGCATCCTCTATGAGGAAGAAGACCAGAACCCTCTGACCGGGGTTGCGAATCTATTCGATATCGCCATGGTGTTCTCAGTAGCACTTATGATAGCTCTTGTCATGTCTTTCCAGCTCCCTGAGCTTCTAAGTCCTACGGCAGATATAACCATTGTTAAAAATCCGGGTCAGCCCGATATGAAGATCATTGTCAAGGAAGGTCAGAATATCGAAGTACTGAATATGACCGATCAGATCGGCGGTGGAACCGGTGAGGCTCTTGGTACTGCTTATCAGCTGGGTGATGGAAGGGTCGTCTATGTTCCGGATTCGGGTAATGAAACAGGTGGTTGATCCTTTCAAGAGAGTGTGGAATGACCAATAAGAAAATAGAATGAAAATGTGTGGATGATGAATTTTTGAGACATCCCGGAAAAGCCTCCAAGCAAATTGCCGGGATGTCTTACACATTATCGAGGTGATAATATGCGTAATTTAAAACATCAATTATTACTATTAAGTGTTTTGATTTTGCTGGCGTTTTCGCCAGTGGTATCGGCAGAAGAAGATGAATATGCAAATATGGAACTTGTTGGCAGCACGATCAGCGATAGTGAGACTGCTGCATATAGTTTTGTTAATTTGCCTGATGGTTTCTATAAGATCAGATCCGTCAAAGAGTCACAATCCTCGATGGGTGGAACGTATTACTACATCGGAGAAAGAACGGTAATTATTCAGGATGGAAATACCATCACCGGCGCTGAGGTTGTAGCAAAATCCACCAGTGAAACTGAGATGGATCAGCTAAAGGATAAGATCGAGAACGGAACCTGTGCAGGATTCACTGGTGCTGCCACCGTTTCAGGTACTGCAATGTTCGAGATGATGCCTGGAACAAACGTTGCACAAAAGAATGCAACCATGGGAATATTCAGGATACCTGTAGAAGAAACATTGATGGCGACCGCAACCAGCGATAGTGATACTGCTGCATATAGTTTTGTAAATTTGCCTGATGGCTTCTATAAGGTCAGATCCGTCAAAGAGTCACAATCCCCGATGGGTGGAACGTATTACTTCATCGGAGAAAGAACGTTAATCATTCAGGATGGAAATGCCATCACCGGCGCTGAGATTGTAGCAAAATCCACCAGTGAAACTGAGATGGATCAGCTAAAGGATAAGATCGAGAACGGAACCTGTGCAGGATTCGCTGGTACTGCCACCGTTTCAGGTACTGCAATGTTCGAGATGATGCCTGGAACAAACGTGGCACAAAAGAATGCAACCATGGGAATATTCAGGATACCTGTAGAAGAAACATTGATGGCGACCGCAACCAGTGATAGTGATACTGCTGCATATAGTTTTGTAAATTTGCCTGATGGTTTTTATAAGCTCAGATCTGTCAAAGAGTCACAATCTCCAATGGGTGGAACGTATTACTTCATCGGAGAAAGAACGGTAATTATTCAGGATGGAAATACCATCACCGGCGCTGAGGTTGTAGCAAAATCCACCAGTGAAACTGAGATGGATCAGCTAAAGGATAAGATCGAGAACGGAACCTGTGCAGGATTCACTGGTACTGCCACCGTTTCAGGTACTGCAATGTTCGAGATGATGCCTGGGACAAACGTTGCACAAAAGAATGCAACCATGGGAATATTCCTTGAAGAGTTGTTCGAAAAGAAGAATGCAATATCATCAGAACCATCAGTGTCACTGCCAGTAGCTGCTTTCACCGCAAATGTAACTTCAGGTGATGCACCTCTGACCGTTCAGTTCACAGACCTGTCCGATAATGCAACCTCCTGGTTCTGGGACTTTGGAAATGGAGAAAACTCCACACAACAGAATCCTGTCTATTCATATGGTAGTGTGGGAACCTATACCGTGACACTAACTGTAACCAATGCGAGGGGAAGTGATACCGAAATTATGGTTGATTACATCGCTACAACCCTGCCTGATGCATATAAAAATAAACGCATTGTATTTCTGGTAATAGGTTCTGAAGATACTTGCAGGGTGAGGGGTGCGGTCGCAGAAATGGGTATGGATAATGTCGATGTCTATGGCAGTTACCGTATGGATACAGTAGAATCATTATATACTCCTTTTAATGAAAGCATCGATCTAGGTCAATATGATATCATTTTCATAACCAAAAAGGGTGGAATGTCCTTTATGGGGGCAAACCTGAAGCCTCAGGTACTCGAAATGATGGAAAATAAAAAGGCTGATGCCCATGTGATTGACTGGAACTATGGTGTCTGCACCGTTAATTTTACAAATCATTCCTATCTCAGGGACGATGAGACATGTTTCTATCTCGAAGACTATTGGAATCAGAGATATGATGGAAACATGATTCGTCTTCTCACATATCTTTCGGCGGTAGATCTTTCAAAACCCTTCAGTGAGTATGACGGTGAAATCGAGATTGAGGCACCTGTGATAATGCCATCGGTTGCGATATACCACCCGGACGCAGATGCCGTTTTTGAAAACCTGGAATCATATCTGGAATGGTATGAAGTGGATGATGGAACCCACCATGTCTATGATCCTGACAATTACACAGTCGGTGTCACATTCTTCACATCGTGGGATGATGATATATGCGACGATGCGGTGAAAAGCGTTATAAATAAACTGGAAGCCAGAGGGATTAACGTCATTCCTGCTTATAGACCATCAGTCTTATTCACAGACGATGCATACGACTTTTTCAAGAAAGATAATGAATGGAAAGTAGATGCCTTCATTGATCTTGGAAAAGGTGTGTGGATAATGTCTTCTGCTGTAAAGAATAGTGAATATCTGCAGGAGGCGAATGTGCCCGTTATCAATGGAATCATATATCAGGGCACTATCGAAGACTGGGAAAATTCCACCACGGGCCAGGATGCCTGGTTCCAGTACCAGATTCCCATCATGGAGATTGGGGGTGAGATCGAATCTATAGTGATCGGTGGAGAGGTATTTGACGAAACACTCCATGCCAAGGTAATCAAACCGATCGATTATCAGGTAGATTGGCTGATCGACCGAACAGTAAGTTGGATGGATCTGCAACATATCGCTAATGAGGATAAAAAGGTTGCAATCATCTACTATGCTCACGGTAAAGCGGGGGCAATGGTCGCAGGTAATCTTGATGTTGTTCCTAGCATACCGAACCTGCTGGATGCGATGAACGAGAGCGGGTACGACCTTGACGGAATGCAGCCGAACAGGTCCGAATTCCTGGAGCTCGTACTGCAGCAGGGCAGAAATATCGGAGTATGGGCACCCGGTGAGCTGCAGAATATGGTGGAGAACTATGATGTTGAACTCGTGCCTGTCGAGACGTACATGGAATGGTTCGAGAATGATATTGAACCTGAAGCAAGGCAGAGCGTGATCGATACATGGGGAGAACCTCCCGGACAGGAAATGGTGTATGAGAACGAGAGCGGCAAGTACTTTGTTATTCCAAAGATCTCGGTTGGTAACATCCTTGTTGCCCCTCAGGCTACAAGAGGCACCTCACAGAATGATACTCTCTTGTACCACGACCAGACAATGCCTCCATCTCACCAGTTCATTGCATTCTACCTATGGCTTAAGAATGGATATGAGGCGGATGCTGTTGTTCACTTTGGAAGGCATGGAACACAGGAGTGGTTACAGGGTAAAGGTACAAGCCTTTCAAGTAAGACCTGCTGGCCTGCGATCCTGATCCAGGATATGCCTGTTGTGTACCTCTATGAAGTGGGAGGTATTGGAGAGGGCATTATGGCAAAGAGGAGAGGTAACGCGGTCATGGTGGACCATGCAACACCTGCGATCGTGAGTGCGGGCCTCTACGGAAATCTCACTCTTCTGCATGATAAGATGCACTTTTACGAGACAGAAGAAGATGAGAATATGGTAGCTGCATACCAGAATTCGATCATAGACTACTATGCAGACCTCAACTTTGAATCTGAGCTCAATGTATCGGCCGATGATTTGCGGGAGATGAATAAAACCGAGTTTGACAACTTTGTCCTCCATGGTCCCGTGCATGATTATCTGCATGAGATTGCAAGTGAATTCATACCTTATGGACTGCATATCCTTGGAGAGCAGATGGATGATCAGGGACTTCTAGCCATGGTAAAATCAATGCTCGGTGAGAACTTTGAGGAGCATGTTGCGGCGGCAGACCTGTTTGATGATCCGTCTGATCTGGAGCCTGCACATTCCCCGAACGGGCTTGACGAGCTCTTAAACGCTGTCCTGGTCAATGGGACGGGTCCGCTAGATCTCCTAATTGATCGATTTAATATCACATATTCATCAGGAGAGTTCGTTGCAAATACCACATCCGATGGAATCGGAGAATATGATTTCTCCATAGTAAAAGATGGAAAATACACGCTCTACGCATTTACACAAACTGGAGATGGCTGGCTGACCGGAAAAGAGCACATTACAATCGAAAACGGCGAGGCACTCTCCGATGTAAGATTGAACCTTACAAAGAATGCGACAGGTACAACAAATGCAGAACTTGAATATGTTATTGAACTGTTAGAGGACAACCCTCCGGTTCCCAAAGATACAGGATCAGGTACAATATCTGGAAATGTCACCTATAGTCCAATGGGATCAGAGTGGGGAGTAGACGATTCAATGGTAGTGCTCCAGAAAAATAACAATATTCTGGACGTTTATGTCAATAGCTCAACAAATAAGTACACATTCCAAAACCTGCCTGATGGGACATATGTTGTAACTGCACTATACCATAGTGTATCCCAATATGGAGATAGCTGGTATATTGCAACAAATAACGTCAAGATACAGGACGGGGCAGCCACCAACCTGGATATCAATATGGAGACAGATGTAAGTGGTGATTCACAGGATCTAATCTGTTTCCTCGGACAGGTTTCTGGTCAAACATATTCAATCGAAACAGGAACTGAAGAACCAGAATGCAATGTTGTCTTAATACAGCGTCTTTCTGATGAGCAGATGCACGTTGTAGATGATCTGAATCTTGCTGTGCAACATGCTGAGAATATCAGGGGATGTATCATTGAGATTCCGGCGATGCTCGATGCACTGGAAGGAAAATATGTTCCACCTGCCCTTGGAGATGACCCTCTGAGAAGTCCGGAGGTCCTGCCTACCGGAAAGAATTTCTATGCATTCAATCCGAATATTGTTCCAACAGAAGAATCATGGAATGTTGCTAATACACTGGTTGATGCGTTCCTCACCGAATGGAACCAAACCCACGGCGACTATCCCAGAAAGGTTGGTTTTGTGCTGTGGTCTGGCGAGTCCATGAGGCATAAAGGTGTCATGGAATCTGAGATACTGTACATGATGGGAGTAAGACCTGTGTGGGATTCATCCGGTAAGGTGGTAGGTGTGGAGCTGATTCCGGAAGAGGAACTTGGAAGGCCCAGGATCGATGCCGTGGTCACTATGACCGGAATATACCGTGACAACTGGAAGTGGCAGGTTCAGTTGATGGACAGGGGTGCACGGCTGGCAGCCCAGGCAAATAATTCCAGCTATCCGAACTATATCAGAGAAAATTCAGATACAATATACAATACCCTGATGGCCACTGGCAACTACACCGAAGAAGATGCAAGGAAGATATCCCAATGCAGAGTATTCGGGCCAGATGAGGGAAGCTGGGGAGCCGGCGGATTCAGAAAGGCCGTGACTGCCACTGGTACCTGGGAGGATGAAAGTAAAATTGCCAATCTCTACATCAACTCCATGAGCTATGCATATGGTGACAATATATGGGGTAATCTTGATAGCGAGGTTTTCAGAGAGGTGCTTTCCAATACAGAGGCTGTCATGTTCAGCCGCAGCGGTAACGATGGCCGAGGCAGTGGCAGTGTGGTCTTTGACCATGTCTATGAGTTCTTCGGAGGACTCGGCATGGGTGTAAGGGAAGTTTCCGGAGAGACGCCGGAAATGTACATCGTCAATCTCAAGAATCCGGATGAGGCAGTGGTAGAGACCCTTGGTGAATTCCTTACAAGGGACCTGCGTGCCAAATACTGGAATCCAAAATGGATCGAAGGTATGATGGAACACGACTATTCCGGTGCCAGTGAGATCGAGAGTGTGCTGGAGGACTTCGCTGGACTGGGCTTCACGCTTCCTGACGAGATCACTGATGATATGTGGAAGGAGTTCTATGATGTCTATGTCCAGGATAAGTATGACCTCGGGCTGGAAGAATGGTTCGATGAGGAGAATCCATGGGCACGCCAGTCCATGAACTCCATGATGATTGAAGTCATACGCAAGGATTACTGGGATGCATCGGATGAGGTCCTCCAGAATCTGGTGAAGGAATATGTTGAGTCAGTGGTCGAGAACGGTGTCACATGCTGCCACCACACCTGCGGTAACCCTCTACTGGATGAATATCTGCAGGGTGTCATGTCAGTACCCGGTGTCGTCAGCAAGGAGACCATGGATGAGTACAATAGACTGATGCAGGAAGCCACACAGAGGGATACTCCATCATCTGGGTCCAGTACCCATAGTAGTAGTAGTAGTAGCGGAACTACTGCATCTGCTTCGATCGTCGGATCCACAAGCAACCAGACAATGGTAAATGATGGAGGGTATGGAACTACAACCGACCAGGCAACAGAGTCTTCTCAGCAAAACACACCAGACAACTACGTTGAAGGGTATGAAATGACAAAAGAATCCACAACAAGTGATTCAGCCTCGTCGTCTACATCCTTCTCCGGTGCTGATATTTTAGGCAGCGTGTTGGTCATATTAGCAGTTGGTGCCATATCTATCGGTTTCAGGAGACGAAGGATCTAATACCAATTTAGTAGCACTTCGATAATGTTGTCGAAGTGTATTTTTATTTTTTTGTTTTGGTTATCGATCCTCAATACTTGGTTATCTGCATGCCATAAACAATATAAAGGGAATCTTGGGCTTTTGACGTTCTTGCTTATAGCCGATGGTTAGATTAACAATTTCTAATGTGCATGGGGCAGCTGCTTCAGTCATTCTGGTAAATGTATTATCGGCTCTGTAGAAATTTCATTGGTGTCCCTAAACTCTTTTTTGCTCGCAAAGTTAAAGATATGATAACATTGATGTGAACTTTGGCTGAAGTTCTCGAAACTTATCATCTTAGATGGGATACATGTTCCCTCGAGTCGCTACACCCCACAAAGAACTATATTCGCCAACTGGTCAATATAATATCAGGAAGTAAGGTGGGAGCAATAATATAGGCTTTTCATGTGGCCTGATGTATTGCCGAATGTTTTTCGTTTACTGTCACTCTGCCTGGCACAATTTCATAACTTTTAAATAATAATCATCTATCTAATAATATTAGAAAATTTCTGAAAGGTTCTTCACATGACCGCAAAAAAAAGCTCAAACCCCAAAGATAATGAAAATCTCATCTTTGTACACACAGCGGACCTTCACCTGGATAGTCCTTTTCATGGGCTCTCAGAGATCAATCCGCAATTAAGTGATGTGATGACAAAGGCTACATTTGCTGCTTACAACAATATCATTGACACTTGCATTGAAAAGAATGCTGATTTTCTTTTAATTTCCGGCGATATATACGATAGTGCCGACAAAAGTCTTTATGCTCAGCTAAAATTTCTCGAAGGACTTAAAAGGCTTTCAGCAGCAGGCATTGCAACATACATTACACATGGGAATCATGATCCTTTGAATGGATGGTCTGCAAGTCTGGAATGGCCTGATAATGTTAAAGTTTTCAGTGGGGATGATGTAGAAAACGTTTTCGTGGAAAAGAACGGCAAAGTGGTCGCTACCATCAATGGGATCAGTTACCGCACAAAGAACATTCTGGAAAATCTTGCAAAACGTTTTCAACAAAAGGAGCCCGGTTCTCCATTCACTATAGGGATGCTCCACTGCACGGTGGGTTCAGGTGAAGGTCATGACCCTTATGCACCGTGTACTATGCAGGACCTTAAAGGATCAGATTATGATTACTGGGCACTTGGCCACATACATTATCCGCAGGTAATGACAACCGATCCTTACATCGTCTATTCCGGCAATCCGCAGGGAAGGGATCCTGGGGAATTGGGGGAGCGGGGATGCATGTTAGTGGAAGTGAATGAAAAAGGTGATACAAAGGTCGATTTTGTACCTGTGGATTCTGTTCGATGGTACATCGAGGAAATATCTGTAGAAGAGCTTGAAACGGAAGCTGATCTGATCGGAGCACTGGAAGATAAGATGGATAAGCTTTCTGAGATTGCAGAGGGCAGGTATGTTATCTGCAGGTTCAGACTTCAGGGCAGAAGCCAATTAAAACGACTTCTGATAAAAGAGGACTTTTTGAACGATATTGTGCAACATCTGCGGGAAAACTATAATATTGGTCCGGGTTCGGTCTGGATAGAAAGATTGAAGGACGAAACATCTTTCCCGTTCGAGCGCGAGAACCTTTTAAGCAAAGATAATTTCATTTCCGATATATTGAGCATAACCGATGAGATCTGTTCTGATTGTGGTGATCTTAAAGAACTTGATGAACCTTTACATTCTCTTTTTGGAAAAGGGAAAATAAGACATGTTCTAAGGTCATTTGATGATGAGGAACTTGTCAGTATCGCAAGGAATGCAGAAGAGTTGCTTCTGAATAAATTGATCCCGGAGGGTGAGTATGAGGATAACTGATCTGAACATAGCCGGGTTTGGAAAGTTCAATGATCTTTCCATTAATGGTCTGGGTGAGGGATTGACTGTGCTGCATGGTGAGAACGAAGCCGGAAAATCCACTTTGCTTTCATTCATAAGGAGGATGCTTTTTGGTTTCCCGGACAAGAGGGGCAAATGCAACCATTATCCTCCGTTCAAGGGTGGACTGCATGGCGGAAGACTTTCGGTTTACGGGGATGACGGGGCTAATTACACCCTAGAAAGATATGCAAAGGATGGGCTGAACGTCTATCTTCCAGACGGTACCATCAAAGGTGAGGCAGAACTTGGAAAGTTACTTGGCAATGCGGACAAGGATGTTTTTGAGAATGTCTATGCTTTTGGTCTGGACGAACTACAGGATTTCAACAGGCTGAACGGAGAGTCCATCAGCGGGAAACTGTATAGTGCAGGGACTGGTATTGGTGCTGCTTCTATCTCTTCCATTCAACGATTTTGTGATACTAAAAAAGGGGACCTGTTCAAACCATCTGGAAAGAAACCATTGATAAATACTCTTTTTACTGGGATCAATAATATCGAGCAGAACATAAAGGATATCGAAGATGGACAATATACCTATGATCTGTTGCATAGTGATATCGGGGATACGGAAAAAAAGATAAGTGAGCTCAAGGAAAAAAAGTCAGCTCTTTTGGAAAAGCAGGAACATATAAAGGCTCTTTTGTCGGTGTGGGATGATTGGGTAGAACTTCAGATACATGCCAGCAAACTCGAAGAGCTTCCTAAGCTTGAAAGTTTTCCTGAGAATGGGCTTAATCGATATGAGAGCATCAAAGAGAGGATAAAGGATATCGATGAAAGCATTGCTGAACTGAACAGTTCCATTGAAAGGAACCGGACGCAACAGGGCAATATTGTGGTTGATGACCTTCTGCTTGCACAGAAGGATGTTATATTCGAGTTGGGCAAAGGTGTCGGGAAATACAGGGCTGAAATAGTTGAGCTCCAAGACCTGAAGGTTTCGTTGAAAGGGGAAATGAAAAGACTTGGGGTCATGCTTCAGGTGATTGGACCTGAGTGGGATGAGGAGAAGTTGAATGGGTTCGACATATCCATACCTGCAATAGATGATGTACGCAAACGTCACGGTGAAATAAATGAGATGGATGATGATATAAGGGTCATGCGTCAGGAGCTCAAATCTATTGAGGATTCTATCTCGAAAAAGGACCGAACGCAAGACGCTGTTTATGGCAAGATACTGATGCAACGGTCTGCAATTCTGAATATGGCAGATCGTGTGGTGGGATATCGTTCCAATACTGAACAAATAATCTCTCACAGGATCAAGCTTGATGGTAAAAAGAAAGAACTTGCTAATTTATTGGGGGATATTGGAAGTAAGTGGGATGAATCCGTATTGGAAAACTTCGATATTTCCAGCAGTGTGAGGGATCCTGTTAGTGCCATGAAGGATGGTTTTAATGATACGGAATTGAATATCCATGACCTGGAAGCAAAGCTTGAATGGTCAAAGAATGACATTGCCAGGATCGATGGCAGTATAGATGAGATCGATACTAAGATAAATGCAATTGATATGCATATTCCTGAGGCTGAGCTCCACAAGATGCTTGCATCTTTGAAGAGCTTACAGTCACGATACTCTTCTCTTAAGGAGAAGGAGATCGACCTTAAGTCTTTAGAGAGAGATGAGAATTTTGCTTCAATGATGGGGCAAATGCCTGTTGCAATAAACCAGAAGATGCCGATATGGCCTACAGGGGTCTTTGCAGGGATGGGTGTTGCTGGGCTTGTGGCTGGTTATGTGTATAATGAATTGCAGGGAGGTATCGTTGCATGTATTGGTCTGTTCATTGTGGCAGTCATCTATTCTGTGTCTGTGAGGAATGCAGGTAAAAGTGTAACACTTCCTGCAAATGATGTGGGGGGTGCTCGATCAGGAAATGCAAAAGAGCAGGTTGTGCAGGAAATTCGGTCTATAAGGGAACAGATGTTGGTTGATGCTGTCTCCTGTGATTTCGAAGATATACCTGAAAGGTCCGTACTTGAAGATAGGTATGATGAGCTTAAGGAATATGCTCTTGGTATTAGGTCGGTTTCTGAGCTTAGATCGCAGAGGGATGGATTCGAGAAGGAAAGGCTCACATCCCTTGAACAGTATGTTTCGCTTGAATCAAACATTGACGATATGAGGGAGTTCCATAAGGAAATTCAAGCCGAGTGGAAAGAGTGGCTCATTTCATGTGATCTGGATATAGATATTGCTCCTGGGGACATGCCTGATAAGTTTGCTCTTGTTCGAGAGGGGAAGGATAAGCTTGTTTTCATAGGTGATATTCTGTCTCAGCTATTAAGGTGCGAGAGTTCTGTTGAAGAGTTCGAGGCGGATGCTCGGGAACTGCTTGATATGTGTGAGCTTGAGGATTCGGGACGTTCCATTGATCAGGATGTTCTGAAGTTGCGGGATGATGTGAATGCGGAATTTGCGAAGACCGGGAAAGTGGAACAGATCAAAAAGGACCTCGATGAATTGGTTGCCCGTTCAGATGTGCTGACTGTCGATCTTAAGGAAAAGGAAGCTGAAAGGGATATTGTTTTGGATAGATGGAAGGAGTGGCTTGCAAAGTATGGCCTTTCTTCTGAGATGACGACCGAGAGCATCCTTGATATTTTCACTTCGATCAGGAATTGTTATGAGGTACTGGATAAGATCAAGGATATGTCCGATAAGATAGGATCTTATGCTGATTCTATAACTGTGTATGAGAACAAGATCAGTTCGGTCCTTGATGTTTGTGAAAGAAAGGAGTCTGGGCTTGGTTTTGATACGGAACTGGAGCTTCTTCGGGATGATGTTGAAAAGGCGTTAAGTGAGAAGAACAGGTTGGATGCTCTGATCTTGGAGCTGGATGGACTTGTGTTCAGTCTTAAGGATGCTGAGGGTAAGCATTTGGGTAATTTGAGCGAGATGTCCGTTCTTCTTAAGGAAGGGTTTTCTGAGGCTGAGGATGAGTTTGTCAGTAATGCGAAGGTCTGGGATGAGCTTGTTCGAGCAAGAAATGGTTATGAGGTAGCTGAGTCGCATGTGAGGAAGCTTTCCGGAAATGATGATGAACATCTGAAGATCGTGGATGAGCTCAATTGTTCAAAATTTGATGTCTTGAAGGCACAAGAGATCGAAGCTGTCGGTTTGATCGGTGAGATCGATGATGAGCTTGAGTCTTTAAGCGATGAGAAGGGAAGTATCAGGAACCAGATCAGGCAGTTTGAGGGTTATAATGAAGGTTCTGCATTGCGGCTGGAACTTGAATCTCTTAAGGAAGGGCTTAATGAGAGGTCAAGGGAGTGGGCAACATATTCTGTTGCACAACATATACTTTCAAAGGCAATGGAGAGGTATGAAAGGGAAAGGCAGCCGGATGTTATTACTGAGGCGCAGTCGTTCTTTTCCAACATTACTGGCGGGAAGTATGAAAGGTTGTATTCTCCACTTGGTTCTTCTGATATTTTTGTTGAAGATGGGGCCGGAAAACGTAAGGATATAATTGAATTAAGTCGGGGTACGGCCGAACAGCTCTATCTTGCTTTGAGGTTCGGCTTCATTAAGGAGCTTGGTAAGCATTCCGAGTCTTTGCCTATAGTGTTCGATGATATTCTTGTGAATTTCGATCCGGTACGTAGCAGGAATGCGATCAGTTCTATCAATGAGCTGAGCTTGTCGAATCAGGTGCTTTATTTTACCTGTCATCCGGGAACTGTGGATATGTTCAGGGATGTAGTGCCGGATGTACGGGTCGTTGAGTTGAGCGAACTTTGAGTTTTGCTCACCTTTATCTTTTTTAAATTAGGGTTTTGTAGAAATTCTTTGCCTAACAGTTCCCTATTCAATAATTCCTCATTTCCCTAGCATTTTTATACTAAATTCACTTACAATGGTTCATATACACCACAAAGTTCAAAAATATTATAAAAGGAGCAATAAGAATGAATGTAAAGATCCCCTACGGAAAAGACTTTGTTGATCTCGATGTGACCATTCCTCATGAGGTCTTATCCCCCAACGAACCAGAAGTAGGGGATGAGTCAAGCATAATTTTAGAAGCTCTTTCCGATCCTGTTGAAAAAGAACCCTTCGAGGAATTTGCGAACAATGCCGATAAAATACTTGTTATAGTAAATGATGCCACACGGCCTACGCCTACTGCTCGGGTTCTTGAGGAAGTGCAGGATACCTTACGTTCCCATCCTGATGTGAAGTTCATAGTTGCCACAGGTGCCCACAGGGGGCCCACCGAAGATGAGTTCAGATTCATTTTCGGAAACCTGTATGATGAGTTCAAAGATTCCATCTATGTCCACGATGCAAGAAAAGATGAGGATATGGAATATCTTGGTGTCTCCTCTAACGGCACAGAGATGTACATCAATAAGATGGTAAGGGAAGCCGTGAACATCCTTGTTATCGGTAGTGTCGAACCGCATTATTTTGCAGGGTATACTGGTGGAAGGAAAGCCTTTCTTCCCGGAGTTGCTGGTTTTAAGACGATCGAGATGAACCACAAGCATGCTCTTTCAAATAAAGCCCAGTCCCTCGCTCTTGAGGGCAATCCTGTGGCAGAGGATATGACCGATGCCATGGCAGTTCTTAATGACCTCAATATATTTTCCATACAGACGATACTGACTGCGGACCATGGACTTTATGCCATGGCAGCAGGGGATCTTTTCAAGTCATTTGATGCAGCTGTGGAAAAGGCAAATGAGGTATTCTGCACCAGTGCCACTAAAAAAGGTAATATCGTACTGACTGCTGCTCCGTATCCAATGGATATCGATCTTTACCAGTCGCAGAAAGCTCTTGAGAACGGAAGGCTTGCTCTTGAGGATGGGGGTATTATCATCATGGTCTCTAAATGCCGTGATGGGGTGGGGGAGGACACTTTCCTAAACCTGCTAAGTTCATCTGCTACATGTGAGGATGTCATGGAAAAGACCTCGCAGTGTTATAAGCTTGGTTTCCACAAGGCTGCGAGGATGGCACAGATAGGTACAATGGCGAAGATGTGGGCGGTCTCTGACCTTGATGACGAAATACTGCTCCGGGCAAAACTTGAGCCTCAGGAAAGCATACAGAAGGCTTTTGATAAAGCGGTGGCTACTATAAAAGCAGAGGGGAAAGAACCTTATGCGATAATCCTTCCTCAGGGGAGTCTTACTATTCCACTTATTGAATGAACAGGAGTAACAATGGAAAAACAGATCATCAACAGGCTACGGGAGGTTGTGGGGGATGAGAATATCCGCACGACCACGGCGGAACTGTATGCCTATTCCACAGATGCCGGAATACACCGCAGCATGCCTGATGCTGTCCTCAGGCCAAAGAACACTGAAGAGGTGGCAGGAGTAGTGAAACTCGCAAATGAGCTTCTCTTCCCTGTAGTACCCAGGGGGGCAGGAACTGCTCTTTGCGGTCACAGTGTACCTGTTGCAGCTGGGGTTGTCATGGATCTTCAGAGGATGAATACTATCAAAGAGCTTCATATTGAGGATCTGTATGTGGTGGTTGAGCCCGGTGTTGTCCATAAGGACCTGAACGCTAAACTTAAGGAATACGGTTTTTTCATACCCGGTCCTTCCAGCGGGAACGTCGCGAACATTGGGGGTATGGTGGCTACGAACGCTTCCGGTGGGAATGCTGTGAAGTATGGTGCTACAAGGGATTATGTTCTTGGGATGGAAGTTGTTCTTCCTACAGGTGAAATTGCACGGTTCGGGTCAAGGACATTGAAGAACTCTGCCGGATATCAGCTCGAAAAGCTGATGTGCGGTATGGAGGGTACGCTTGGTGTTATCACGGAGGTCAATCTCAGGATCACTCCCCTTCCAGAAGCTACTGCGGTTGCAGTGGCTGTTTTTCATACCCTGGAAGATGCTGGTAGGTGTGTTTCTAATATCATTGCTTATCCTGTCATTCCTTCCGGGCTGGAGCTGATGTCCCGTGTTTGTATTGAAGCGGTTAACAAGGCTGTATGTCTGGGGCTTCCTGATGAGGAGGCAATACTGTTGATAGAGGTCGATGGCAGTTCTAATGATGTGAAGGACCAGATCGAGAAAGTGACGGAGATCTGTAATGAATCCGGTTCTATATCTGTTGATTTTACTTGCGATGCCGAGAGGAAAGAGGAATTGTGGAGAGGCAGGAAAGCAATGATACCTGCTTTGTCAAAATATCATGATGATCTTGTGACAGTGATGCTTGCTGATGATATGGCTGTGCCGATGAGCAAGGTGCCGGAAGCTGTGAAAGCTTTTCAGGCTATTTCTGATAAATATGATATTATTATTGCAAGTTATGGTCATTCCGGGGATGGCAATCTGCACACGAAGGTTCTGATGGACCCGACACGAAAGTCACATTGGGATCAGGCGGAAAAGGCTGTCTAGGAGATATATGAGAAGGTCATGGAGCTTGGTGGTACGATAACCGGTGAGCATGGTGTTGGAATGACGAAGGCGCCGTTCTTCCTTAAGGAAAGGGCGTCAAGCCTTGGGGTGATGAAGGTAATTAAGAAAGGGCTTGATCCGAACAATATTATGAACCCGTACAAGATTATGGACTGGGAAGAGAATTTCATTGCACGTCTGCGGTATCATGTGGAGGATGAGTGAATGCGAACCGATAATCTGGATAAATGGAAAAAAGAATTGGTCAATTGTACTCAGTGCGGTTTTTGTAAGGACGTCTGTCCTATTTTTGCTGATGTCGAGTGGGATTCTTCGGTAGCAAGGGGTAAGATGGCGCTTTGCTATGGGCTGTATTCAGGCGATATCGAACCGGATGAGTCTGTTGTTGAGAGGCTGTATCAGTGCACGACCTGTGCGGATTGCACTCGCAGGTGTCCTTCTTCAACAGATGTTGTAGGGGTTGTGGAGGCTGTAAGGAAGGATCTTGTGGCTTCGGATATTATGGGCCCTACTCATCGTAAGATCTCAGAATCTATTGCAATGCTGGGTAATCCTTTCGGGGAAGAGAAAAGCAGGTTTGAGATATTTGGTGAAAGGCCGCATAAGGCCAAGATCGCTTATTTTACTGGCTGCAGTGCAGCCTATAGGAATAAGGAGATTGCAGAGGCAGGTATCTCTATATTAAAAAAACTTGGTGTGGATTATACGCTGCTTGATGAGGTATGCTGTGGCAGTATTCTTGGAAGGCTTGGTTTTTCTGATGACAATATAAGACGTCAGGCTGAATTCAATGTCAAAGCGATCGAGGCTACTGGTGCAGAAGTAGTTCTGTTCTCATGTGCGGGTTGTTTGAGGATGTTCAGGAAAGAGTATCCGCAATTCATGGAGTTGCCGTTCAAGGCTCTGCATTTCATTGAGTGGTTGAGTGAGCAGGAGTTGCCTCTTAAGCCTTACGGGAAAACGGTGACATATCATGACCCCTGCCATATTGGCCGACATCTTGGTATCTATGATGCACCTCGGGATGTTATCAATAAGATTCCCGATATTGAATTTGTGGAGATGGCTGATAACAGGGAATCTGCACGCTGCTGTGGCGGTGGCGGTGGCGTAAGGGCACAGTTCCCGGAAATTTCCCGAAATATCGCTTCTAAGCGTGCGGATCAGGCTGAGTTTGCCGATGTGTTGTTGACCACCTGTCCGTTTTGTGTCAATAATCTTGCTCTTGGAATCGATGAAAGTTCAAAATTGGTGGTAAAGGACCTTCTTGAATTAGTTGATGAACTTCTTGAAGATGGATGACCATATTTGATGGTGGCAAACTTCTTTCGGGAATCTTTGTCATCTATGCTTTTTATTTATCGTGGGTTTAAAAAAATTTCAAATAATTTAAAATAAAAGTCTCTCCCGATCACTAATATATTTGGCATTGTTAACTAAACATAGCTACCTCTTTATTTCTGTACTTCATCAAAAGAAGAACAGAGTACTTCAGCATTTCAAGACTCTTAGTATAACACTTTGACTTTCTTCTCAATCTTGCCAGAAAGTGCCTAATTATGCTGTTATATCCTTCA
>NZ_JAGSOI010000059.1 GCF_023684405.1 Methanococcoides seepicolus
ATGTGATTTGGATGCCTTTTTTGTCCATGTACCATCTTTACATCTTCTGGTCTTTGCATCATTTCCACGAGGAGTGTCAAGATTTGCATGTCCTGAATCAGCATGTATGAATGTTGCATCCTGAATCATACTTTTCTTGATTTCCAACCCTTTATTATCTAGTTGCCTTTGCAATTCATTCCATATTTCATCCTCTTTTCCTGTTTGAGAAATCCGTTCCCGAAAACCCCATACAGTAGTGCTATCAGGAACCTTTGCAGGAAAGCCTAAGAATTTCCTAAAGGAAATTCTATCAGTTGCCTGTCTTTCAAGTTCAGGGTCAGATAAGCCATGCCATTGTTGTAATACTAACATCTTGAGCATGACGATTTCATCAAGGTTCGGTCTGCCACCCAACTCTGTTTTGTTGTTGTACATTTCTGCTATAATCGGACGAAATGGTTTCCAATCTATGAGAGATTCGATTTCAGAGAGCTTGTCACCGAGATTTTCAAGACGTTTGTACTCTTCTTTAAGGGCAAAGTTCGTTAAGGACATAATATAAAATTATCACAATGGGTTATAAATTTTACTTCTGTTGGAGAGGTTTATCAGAATTCTCTCTAAACTGTAATTAATATCGATAGACGTAAGTATTAGACCTGTATTCTGATTTGCAATACGGTCTACATTTATTATCTGTTAACGGTCTACGAAGTCTGGAATTCTTGTACTTCAATATAAAAAAGAGATATCTTCAAAACGATCGGAGGAAATATGCTCGAGATAAAAGATCTTACAGTAGAGATTGGCGGAAGGAAAATCCTTAACAAGGTCAATCTCAAAGTGGAACAGGGCAGCACGACTGTCCTTTTTGGTCCAAATGGTGCTGGCAAATCTGCTCTTCTCATGACGCTTATGGGATTTAGTGGTTATGATATTGTGAGTGGGCAGATATTGTTCAAGGGAGTGGATATCACCCATCTTTCAGTGAATGAAAGGGCTGAGCGTGGTCTTGGGATCATGACACAGAGGCCACCCAACCTTACCGGTGTCAAACTTAAGGATCTGGTCAAGGTAATAAGTAATGACCATAGCTTCGATACAGATGCTGCTTCTAAGAAGCTGGATATGGAACGCTTCATGGACCGGGATGTGAATGTCGGTTTTTCCGGTGGTGAGATTAAAAGGTCTGAACTGTTGCAGCTTTCCGCACAGAACCCATGCCTTTACTTGCTCGATGAACCGGAATCAGGTGTAGATCTTGTGAGCATAGAAGAGATCGGTACGACCATCGATGAGTTGCTCTCAAGCAGATCGAAATGTTCCGTGGACCATTACAAGAGAGGAAATTCTGCACTTATTATAACACATACAGGTCAGGTTCTCGATTACGTTGAACCGGACGTGGGATACATACTCTGTAATGGTGTTGTCATGTGCAGGGGCAACCCGCGTGAAATGCTTAAGGAAATAAAAGCACATGGATATCAGGAGTGTATAAAATGCAAACAGGCAACTCTCTAAAGGAAAAGGCTGAGAAGGCCATTGAAAAATCTGCAATGTATGGAGAGGATTTCGACCTTAACGAATTCGAGGTTGCTGCAAAGGAAGTGCCGCAAACAGAGGATCTTGAGGACCTTGATGATGATTTCAAGCAAACACTTCTGAACGTTGGTGTGTTGACTGATGATAAGGAACGCTCAGGCAGTTTCCTGATGCTTGATAACGCAGTTTCCCACTCTTCACTTAAGGATCCCAACATTGAGTTGATGTCACTTCATGAAGCCATGGAAAAGCATGATTGGCTCAAGGATTATTCCTGGAAACTTGTTTCAGTGGATGCTGACAAGTACACCGCAAAGAGCTATCTTGAAGATGCTAACGGTTATTTTATCCGTGCACCTGCCGGACAAAAAAGCTCCATGCCTGTACAGACATGTCTTGTGATGGGGCATAAGGACGTTGCACAGACCGTTCATAACATCCTTATCGTGGAAGAGGATGCAAAGCTCGATGTCATTACAGGTTGTACTACCAAAAAAGGTGTTGAAAGAGCAATGCATCTTGGTATCTCTGAAATATATGTCAAGAAGGGCGGTGTTCTGAACTTTACTATGATACACAACTGGGCGGATGATGTTGGTGTCAGACCAAGGACAGTTATCCATCTGGAAGAAGGAGCATCGTTCGTTAATAATTATATCCTGTTAAAACCCGTAAGGTCCATTCAGTCCTATCCGACTGCGATACTTGATGGAGAAGGGGCTTTTGCAAGGTTCCACACAATAGCAGTTGCTCATCCTGGATCAGAGCTTGACCTTGGCAGCAGGGTTCTGTTCAATGCACCGAACACAAAGGCCGAACTGATCTCAAGGACCATCACAACAGGTGGTAAGGTCATTGCCAGAGGCGAAATGGTGGCAAATGAACCGCATTGTAAGGGTCACCTTGAATGTCATGGTCTTGTCCTTAAGGATGGAGGTACACAGCTTGCCATTCCGGTCCTTGAAGCAAATGTGGCAGATGTAGAACTTACTCACGAAGCCGCTGTTGGAAGGATCGCCAGAGAACAGGTCGAATACCTGATGGCACGCGGTCTTTCAGAAGAAGATGCAGTGGGAATGATCGTACGTGGTTTCCTCGATGTTGGTATTACAGGTCTTCCTGAAGAGCTGGCAAAAGACATTGATGATACTATTGCACAGATCGGAAAGGATGCTGTTTAATAAGCATCCTGTTCCTTTTTATTTAGCTTTTGGCTCTTACACGAGTCGTTCTTTCTTTTTTTAATTCTTTGAAGTTACCGATAAAACGAATTTAACTATTTTTATAATTTCTAAGCAATTGATTCATTTTTGGTTGATGCATAGTGAAAAAAATGCTGGCAACCAAATGTATAAATATTCTAAAGTTCACTTTGTGATGGGGTTAAAAATGAATTGGAAAATTCTACTTGCAACGTTTGTTGCTTTAGCTGTTATCCTTAGTGGATGTACAGAACCTGCTTCTGATGATACAGAAGTGGAGAAAGGAAAAGTGGACATAGGTTCAAAATTGTTCCAGGAATCATACATTCTGGCACATATGGCAGGTATCATGCTTGAAGAGGCAGGATATGAGGTAGATGTGCATGAAGGCCTTGGAGGCACTTTCGTAAACTATGAGGGTCTGAAACAGGGCAGTGTGGATGTATATGTTGAATATACTGGTACTGCATACAGCCAGATACTGAATCAATCTCCACTCGAAGTATGGGATTCTGAAGTTGTTTATCAGAAAGCCGAAGAAGGTCTGAATGAAGATGGAGTACTGGTCATAAGCGATCTTGGTTTTGAAAATGCCTATGCACTTGCAGTAAAAAAGCAGTGGGCAGAAGAGAACAATGTTGTTACTATAAGTGATCTTGAAACCCATGCACCTGATCTGATAATCGGTACTGATCCTGAATTTCCACTTCGTGAAGATGGTCTTTTAAGTATCAACAATATTTATGGATTTAAGTTCAAAGAGGTAAAGCCAACAGTTGCTACACTCATGTATGAGGCGATCAAGCTCGATGAGGTTGCTGTCATCTCAGCTTATACTACAGATACAAGGAACGAGATATTCGATCTTAAGATCCTGGAAGACGACATGAACGCATTACCTCCATACGATGCGATCGTTGTAATGTCTGCTGAATTTGCAGAAGCAAATCCTGATGCTGTTGCGGCTCTTGAGAAGCTCGATGGTCAGATCGATACAGAGACCATGAGAGGTCTTAATTATCAGTTCGATGTCGAAAAGCGTGAAGCTGAGGACATTGCCAGGGACTTTTTAATAGAGAATGGATTGATCGAGGGATAATCCCCTTCGATCCATTTAGTTTACGTTCATCTTTATTTTTTAATCGCTGAAAAACAGCTTTTTAATGTGAGATCTATTATGGCATCCAAAAGGTTATTCGACAGGATCGATTCGATACAGCTTCGCGGTGTGACGAAGAAATATGATGACAGGTTTGCTATCAATGATGTTTCTATTGATATTGAAGGTGGGGAGCTGGTCATTTTCATAGGCCCAAGTGGGTCCGGGAAGACCACAACACTCCGTATGATCAATCGTTTAATAGAACCCGATTCAGGGACCATTCTCATCAATGACCAGAATATCATGGAACTTGAACCGGTCGCTCTTCGCAGGAACATAGGTTATGTCATACAGAGCATCGGTCTTTTCCCTCACATGACCATTGCCGAGAACATCGGTCTCGTGGCCAAACTGGAAGGCTGGAATGAGAAAAAGATCAAAGACAGGGTAGAATACCTCCTTGATTTTGTTTCCCTTCCGTCTGATATGTTCATGGATAGGTATCCTCATCAACTAAGCGGTGGACAACAGCAGAGAGTTGGACTTGCAAGGGCACTTGTGATGGACCCTCCTCTTTTGCTCATGGACGAACCCTTCGGTGCACTTGACCCGATCTTAAGAAAACAACTTCAGGAAGAGTTCTACCAGATCAGGGAAAAACTGGGTAAGACCATAATATTCGTGACACATGATATCGAAGAGGCTTTCAAGCTCGGTGACAGGATCGCGATAATGGATGATGCTAAACTTGTTCAGATAGGCACAGCAGAAGAATTGATATTCCATCCCGCAAACGAGATGGTGGCAAGCATTGTGGATACTAGTAAGAAGTTCAAGCACCTTGATACATTGAAAATAAAGGACCTTATATCTCCTCTTGAGTGCATGTATGTCCACGATGGATCCCTTGATATTGAGAGTGCTATCAGTTCCATGATAGGGAAGAACATAGAGATCGCTGTCGTTTCTAATGGTTCGTTTCCTCTCGGTATTGTAAAGCTTATAGATCTACTGCGTATGGATGATAAAGAAAGCAAAATTATAGATCATGTTGTTAAAATCCCTTCATTTTCCAGAAATAAACTGCTTTCATCCTCACTGAAAATAATGCAAAAGGATGGACATTCTATGGCCTTTGTCATGACCGATGGAAAACTAAGCGGGTTCCTGTTTCCAAATGATGCTTTCAGTCAGGTAATTGGATAAGGAGCATAAAGGGGTTGATTCTCTGTTATTGTCTGATCTTGTTGAAGTCTGGGAAACGAACTCATTGACATTGCGTACGATCGAGCATCTGACTATGTTCAGCATTGCCATAGTTCTGGCTTCCATCATCGGCATTTTTCTTGGATTGTTCCTTTACTCCAGACCAAAGATAGCACATCCTACGCTCAATCTTTTAAATCTTGTCGAGACCATACCCGATATTCCCTTATTGGTACTTCTATTGCCTATATTCGGTCTTGGAAGCGGACCTACCATTGTAGCATCAGTACTTTATTCCCTTTTACCTATTACACGAAATACCTATACAGGCCTTAAAGAAGTGGATCTTAAATATGTTGATATTGCACGTGCAATGGGACTATCCGAAAAGGATATTTTGTTCAAGGTCAGGATACCTCTTTCTTTACCTATGATCGTCGGAGGTTTGCGTATAGCTCTTGTTTTTACCATGGGTGTTGTAACACTTGGCGGCCTGATTGCTGCAGGTGGACTGGGTGCAGCCCTTATTGCCGGAATACAGCTCTATAAGATAAACACGATCCTGGTAGCCGGTCTCTGGACGGGTTTGCTCGCTGTTATCTTTGACGGGCTTGCCGGAATTGTTGAGAAACGCCTTCAGAGGAGGTATGGTATATGGTAACTCTTGAGACGATACTCAGCCATACTGCTGACCACCTAGTATTGGTGCTTATGACACTAATCATAAGCATTTGCATATCTATGCCTCTTGCATTTGGTTCACTCTACAACAAGCGCTTTGGTTATGTGGTGACCAAGTTTGCAAATCTTGCACAGGCGGTCCCAAGCTTCGCAGTTGTTGCTATCGTTGTCCCTCTTATGGGAATTGGCTTCTATCCTGCTGTGGTAGCGATATTACTTCGTGCGTTGCTTCCTATAATCAAGAACACTTATATTGGGCTTTCAACAGTCGATCCGTCAATGCTTGATTATGCGGATGGTATCGGGCTGAACGAATGGCAGATACTTCGATATGTTCGCCTGCCAAATGCTTATCCCGCTATTTTTGCAGGTATTAAGTTCGCTTTCATACTCATCAACAGCATTGCTATTCTCACAGCGTATATAGGAAGTGGTGGCCTTGGCGAGCTAATATTCCAGGGACTTGTTGCATTCAATAATGAGAAGATCCTCGCAGGTGCTATTCCGGCTATTCTTATAGCGATAGCATTTGATATTATATTTACCAGGATAGAAAAGAAGCTTACACCACATTACAGAAAATGAGCTTTTAAGATCTTCCTTTACTGGCTCTGTAGAAAACCTACCAAAATCAAAATCTATGAGCTGGAATTGGAATTATATTCCAACATCATGTAACACATTCCATAATCTTTTCAAATTGGATTAGTGTCCGAATATCGAGGATTTCTACAGAGCCAAATATTGAAATGTTTATAATATAACCATAATAAAGTATTTTTCTTCGTTTTTGTTTCCAGAAACAAATCTGTGTTTCATTTGCACAAAATATGTATATACCCCCTCTTTCGAAATAACAAAAATCTACTTCTTGATGGTATTTTTCATTTATTTGTATCTCCGTGCAAATGAAAGAATCTATTTCAAAACCCCTTATTTACTCATTTCCATCACATAAAAAACTCTTCAAATTTCATAGTATTCTCCTACAATAGATTGTATGGGGTAGTGTTTAGATTTTCGAAATGAGCTCAATGATAAATAGAAATGAAACGCAACATAAGATTTAAATTGTTTCTTTTTCTATTTTTATGACCTTGATATACTAGGAAAATGAGCCAAAAAACAGGAAAAAAGCAACAAAATGTGTATTTTGTTACTTCCAGAACTGCGAAAGGTCAGATACTATTGAGATAATGACTTAAATAGAGGTCAGGGACATAAAAAGAACCCCCTTGCTGTCGTTCCTTATATCTGACATTTCCGCATTAGGAAGATTAAGATTAAGACTTGATGGGATTTGTGGGTTCAAATCATACCCTTCGCACTTTTCTTATTATTATCAGAGCTTTACACATCAATTTATTAATGGAAGACTTTGGTCCATTACATAACAAGTTCTATTAATTTCAATAGCGCATGCTGCATGACTGGAATATGTTACCACATAAAAATCAAATTATTTCGTAGCCCCATCATAATCTTCTACATCTTCCCTGGGATTTTCCATTTCAAACTCAACTCCAGAAGAAGTTAGCTTTAATTTTGTGATATAGGGGGAGCAAAGTAAAAGAACTACTGTGCCTATCAAAATCATTATTTGGCTAAAAATAGTAATGCTATTTCTTGTCGTGGTTGTTGTAATATTACTTAATGATTCTGTAATTGTATTTGTTTCGATTATACTTTGAGATTCATTATAAAAAGTAGACAATATGATAGAATATAAAGCCATTAAAATCAAAGATAATAGAAGAAAAATAAGGATACACATTGTAACTTTTTTTATTGCGCTTGTTTGCCACCAATCAACGTTCTCACTTTTTACTATCTTTAATTTTGCTAATATAAGATTAGAATAGGCTTTATGGTTACTTGGATCTAGTATTATAGTTTCCTCGAATTTCTCTATTGCTTTATCGTAGTCTTTGAGGTCTTCTGCATATAGAACTCCGAGATTTGTGTAAGAATCAACAAAATTTGGATTTTCACTAATCGCTCGTTCGAACTATTCCTTAGATTCAGAAATTCTTTTTAATTTCCTCAAAACTATGCCGCTATTGTTGTATGTCCTCGCATAATTTGGGACTATCACCAAAGACTGATTAAATCTTTTAAGTGCACCTTCATAACGTTCCTTCTTCCGAGCTTCGTCCTTTTCTTCATCACCTTGTTCTATAAATAATACTCCAAGGTTGTTATATGCACCCGCATGATTTTTATTATACTCAATAGCTTTGTCAAAATTTATCTCAGCTTCTCTGTATCTCTTCAATTTGAGTAGAGCTTTCCCAAGGTGGTCATACATATTCGAAAGTTTCTGTTTCTTCTTTTTAGAGTTAATTTTTGAATAAGTAATTGCATTTTCATATACTTCTTTAGCCTTTTCATAGTTTTTTAATTCGTATAAGATATCTCCCAACTTGAATTGTACTTTACTTAATTTAGGATCAATTTCCAGTACCTTGCAGTATTCCTGCTCAGCCTCTTTATATCTACAAAATTTGGCAAATAAATCTCCTCGCTTTTCATGTGCTTGCATATTTTCGGGATTTTTTTTAATTGCTTTTTTGTAGTTGGACTGAGCATCTTCAAAACGCTCTATTTTTACTAGCATACCGGCTAGCCAAGTAAGTATTTCCGATTTTTTTTGATTATTTTCGGTATTCAATAACGCCTGAGAAAATACAAATTCAGCATCAGAATATCTTTTAAGTTTAACAAACGTCCTCCCACAATATATATGGGCATCTATATTTTTAGAATCCGATTCTAGAATTTCCTATAGAACAATTAAAATATCTTTGGGTTTTGCATCTTTAGTAGCTTCATCTATTTTTCCCACTAAAATAAATTTTCTTATATCATTTTGCTCTGTCATATGCCTTACCTGATATAAATGATTCTTATTTTTTACTTTGTAGTAAATCTACCGAAATGAGCTGCAAGTAGCTGAAAATAAATAAGTACAAATCAGATCATTCAGTTCAATTAATGGAGATTCGTTATTTCAGAGATTTCTACAACTCCTTCACTAAAACATTAATTGTGAATCTTCTCTTGGTCTATCAACTACCCCACATCATAAATTCTTATATAACTTAACATTTAAAAAGATTTCTCTCTGTTTTTGGGATTCGTGAGCAGGTTCTATTGAAAAAAGATTTTTACGAATAAATTTCCCTTTTTGTACGCTAAAATTGCTCTGCAATTTCCTGATATAAGAGCCGGATATCTAAGCCTTGGGTAAACCAGACATTAAGATCCTGCTTAATACACCAGTCAGTAACTTCAAAGAACCATTCACGATCTGCAAGGATGTTATTGTCAGAAACATGATCTTATCGAAGTCTGGATTATGCCAGTCTTGCGGATGCAGTGCTCGATGCAACTTTCCCTATTTCTCAGGAACTATGCAAAAGTGACAATTACGGAAGCATCCCCCTGTACGAAATCCCATTGAATAATCACAATCAGGATACAACGAATAGTCCGGTCTCATTTGCTCAATCGTGCCTGGCAACCTACTCTTAAGATCATAACCTGATTCACCAATACGGATATCTACATAAGGATAAAATAACTTCAATCCATCAACATGATGCTTATTCTGCTTGAATACAACAGAAGCATACACAATATCGGGATTGCTGACAAAGAACCCGACATTATCACCTATGCTCTTATGATAAGCGGAGATCTTCATTAATGCAAGATTCGGAATCTTATTATCAACATCGATTAATAAAACATTCATCGAATCACCTTAAGTTTTACATTTCATTCAAGAATGTCAAATTATGTACGCTTGTGAAGTGTAACTGCTTATACCTGACATTTCATGTACGTTTGTCTTACTTCTAGAATTGCCACCATTTGTTAAGATTGTCTGATTAATCTATCATGAATTGTTACGAAAGGGCAGATACTATTAAGATAATTACACAAATGTTTCTAAAATTGACTCTGTAGAAAACCTACCAAAATCAACATCTATAAGCTGGAATTGGAATTATATTCCAACATCACATAACACATTCCATAATTTTTTCAAATTGAATTAGTGTCCGAATATCGAGGATTTCTACAGAACCCCTGTCCTGAGATTTTAAGTACCATCAAGTGTTCTTACGGATGGTTTTCATCAATGGATATGTCAGGAATTATCAAGACTATCAGTTCTTCACGTGGCTATGAAGGTCAGATAGTTCACGTAGAGAATATTTTGCCACGGGATGCGGAATTCGGTTCGGTCGAGCTTAAACCTTTGATACGATATGCTCTTGCTGAGAAGGGGATCAAAGAACTTTATACTCATCAGGCTGATGCTGTTAAGGAGGTGCTGGACGGTAAGGATGTCGTGCTTTCTACCAGTACTGCCAGCGGGAAATCATTGTGTTACATGCTCCCCATCTTTGAGACATTGATGGATGATCCTAATGCCACTGCCCTTTATATTTCACCTCTGAACGCTCTTGTGAACGACCAGCTTGAGAGCTTTGAGAAGTTCAGGGATAGCATGGGGCTTGACCTCAATATTAACAAGTTCATCGGAACAATGCCCCCTGAGGAGAAATCCGCAGTGAAGTATGGTAATCCACGTATTCTTTTTACAAATCCTGAAATGGTGCATCTGAGCTTTTTGCAGTGGAAGCAACAGTGGAAGAAGTTCCTCTCAAACCTCAAATATATAGTTCTTGATGAGAGCCACACGTATAGCGGTGTTACGGGTATCAATATGGCCAACCTCTTGAGGAGGCTCAACCGTATTTGTGATCATTATGGTTCAAGTCCGCAGTATATCTGCTGTACTGCGACCATTGGAAATCCAATGGAACATACTTCGGCTTTGATAGGCAAGGATGTTACTTTGATAGATAATGACGGTTCCGGCAGGGGTGCTCAAAAGTTCATGTTCTGGAACCCGCCTCTTTATTCCCGATCAAAGAATTTCACTGTTCGAAAAGCGAGCTTTGGTGACACTGTCAATATATTTACGACCTTTGTCCAGAACGATCTTCAGACCATTGTTTTTACAAGGGCGAGGCAGAAGGTTGAAAAGATGTTCGTGGAGGCAAGGAACCAACTCGAAGGCAGGGGTGTTCGAAAGACCATAAGCTCTTACAGAGGCGGTTATTATGGGGATGAGCGTGAGGCCATAGAGAAGGGATTGTCAAGAGGCGAGATCGCAGGTGTCATTTCTACCACGGCCCTTGAACTTGGTATTAATATAGGGGGCTTGGACGCTTGTATTATCGATGGATTCCCGGGCACTTTGATGAGTGCGAGACAGCAGGCAGGCCGTGCGGGTAGGGGCAGCAGTGAGAGCATTGTTGTTCTGGTCGCGGATTCTAATGCCCTTGATCAGTATTATATGAGGAATCCGGGAGATTTCTTCGTTAAGGAGTGCGAGCGGGCTGTCATCAATGTCTCGAATAGGAACATTCAGGCCGACCATTTGCTCTGTGCAGCAAAGGAGCTGCCTTTAAGGGATGAGGATGAGCGTTATTTCGGTGAGGAGTTCAAACGAATAGTCGCTGCCCTTGAGGAAGAAGGTTTACTTGAAGGCGGTTTTGAGAAGCGTTCCCTGGATGGCGGGACGCATATGCGTGTCCATATCAGAGGCACTGACAGCAATGGTTATACTATTTTTGAGAAAGGTTCCCGCAAGCCCCTTGAGAAGGATATCGACAGGCTGCGTGCTTATCGGGAAGGCTTTAAAGGTGCGATCTACATCAATAAGGGTACTCCGTATTGTGTGACGAAACTGGACCATGAGAAGCGTATAATTCAGGTCGAGAAAGCGAGGGATGCGTATTATACAAGGGCTCAGGTAACCTCTGATATTGCTGTTCGTGACGTTATAGATAGCAAGCCCCTTTCCACTTTTGATGGTGTAAGTGTTGGTTTCGGCTATGTGGAGGTCATCCAGCAGGTAACGGGATACAGGAAGCTTCAGCTTCGTTCTGAAAATGAACTTGGGAGGTTCGACCTTGATATGCCGGAGTTCAGCCTTGAGACCGAAGCTCTCTGGCTTGAGCTGCCTGATGGGCTTGTTGGTCTTGTGGAGGAACACGACAGGGATTTCAATGGCGGGATCCATGCCATCGAGCATGCTCTGATCGCTATGTATCCATTGCATTTGCTTGCTGACCGCAACGATGTAGGCGGGGTTTCAACGCCCGAACATGGGGATATCGGCAATAGAAGCGGCATTTTCATCTATGATGGTCATGCCGGTGGTGTGGGTTATGCTGAAGCCGGTTATGCAAAGATCGATGAAATGCTTGAGGTCACATTAAAGGCCATAGAGGGCTGTCCGTGCAAGGGTGGCTGTCCTTCGTGTATCCAGTCCCCTAAATGCGGCAATAATAATGAGCCATTGGACAAGGATGCTGCGATTATGATCCTCAGGAAGATGCTTGGCAAGCCTGCGTATATCCCTCAGAGGACACATCTGTCCGAGGTTGCAAAGCAGAGGAGCAGTGCTGTCCAGGGTCGTGGAATTTCCAGATCGGTCAAAGCCGGTGATAGTCCTGCTGAGGCCTTGAACAGGGCAAAGAGGAAGCTCAAGAAGCAGGGCTCAGGAAGTGCTGGTGAGTGGGTGAAAATGGGAATTGCTGCCGGTAGGGATGAAAAGGACCATAAGAAGGCATGTTATTGCTTTGATAAGGCTTTACAGCTGGAGCCGGACAATGTCACTGCGCTGTTCAATAAAGGCATCACCTATCTTCAGATGAAGATGTATCCTCTGGCATTAGAGTGCTTTAACCGGTTGCTCAACATCGGTTACAGGGACAATGTCAAGGTGTGGAAGTGTAAAGGGGATTGCTTACGCATGCTCGATAACCGTGCAGGTGCCATTGAATGTTATAATGAGGCCTTGAGGTTGAAGCCCGATGATGTTAAGATCAAACAGGCACGGAATAGTTTGAGGGCAATGGATAGGGCTTTGTATCCTGATGATATGTGAGATATATATCTCACATCATCTGTTTTTTCGATTTTCAAATCAAAATCAATAGTCCTAAATAGTATTATTTTTAATAAGTAGTTGAAAAGGTTTGGTTTTAATATTCCATCATTTATTATTTCATTAATAGAAGGCATTAATTATGACTGATATTGAACAGCAATTTTTTAAAGAGTTTGAGACAAAGCTCTGGAAAGCAGCAGATAAACTTCGTTCAAACATGGATGCGGCTAACTACAAGCATGTGGTTTTGGGCTTGATCTTCCTTAAGTATGTGTCTGATGCTTTTGAAGAGCGTCAGAACGAACTCATTGAGTTGTTCAAAAAGGATGACGATGAGAATATCTATTATCTGCCTCGTGAGGATTATTCAAATGAAGAGGAATATCAGCATGCTATTGCTGAGGAGCTGGAGATAAGGGATTATTATGCTGAGAAGAATGTTTTCTGGGTGCCAAAGATCGCACGCTGGGACATTCTTAAGGAAAAAAGTGTCCGTCCATTAAATACTGTTATCTGGCAAAATGAACAAGGCGAAGATGTTAAGCTAAAGTCGGTCTCATGGCTGATAGATAATGCTTTAGATGAGATCGAGAAGGCTAATCCTAAGCTCAAAGGCATCCTTAACAGGATCGGCCAGTATCAGCTCGATTCCGAGAAGCTTATCGGGCTTATTAATAATTTTAGTAATACCCGTTTCCATTATCCTGAGTTCAATGATGAGAAGCTGAACCTTAAGTCAAAGGATATTCTGGGTCATGTGTATGAGTATTTTTTGGGTCAGTTCGCACTTGCTGAGGGTAAACAGGGTGGCCAGTACTATACTCCAAAAGCCATTGTTACTCTGATCGTTGAGATGCTGGAGCCTTACAAAGGTCGTGTTTATGATCCTGCCATGGGTAGTGGCGGGTTTTTTGTTTCCAGTGATAAGTTCATTGAGAACCACGCAAATGTGAAGCACTACAATGCTTCCGAGCAGAAAAAACAGATATCGGTGTATGGTCAGGAATCAAACCCGACCACATGGAAACTGGCTGCCATGAATATGGCTATTCGTGGTATTGATTTCAATTTCGGCAAAAAGAACGCTGATTCCTTCCTTGACGACCAACACCCCGACCTGCGTGCTGATTTTGTGATGGCAAACCCTCCTTTCAATATGAAGGAATGGTGGCATGAGAAGCTGGCAGATGACCCGCGCTGGAAATATGGCACTCCCCCTAAGAACAATGCTAACTTTGCGTGGATGCAGCACATGCTACACCACCTTGCCCCCACCGGCAGCATGGCCCTTCTGCTTGCTAACGGCTCCATGAGCAGTAATACCAATAACGAAGGTGAGATACGAAAAACCCTTGTCGAGAAAGATATCGTAGAGTGTATGGTCGCACTACCCGGGCAATTGTTCACGAACACCCAAATCCCCGCTTGCATTTGGTTCTTAACCAAAGATAAGTCTGCAAAGGATGGCAAAAGGAACAGAAAGGGTGATATTCTGTTCATCGATGCCCGCAATCTCGGTTATATGAAAGATCGTGTTCTCCGTGATTTTAAAGAAGAGGACATACAAAAGATAGCAAACACCTTCCATACTTGGCAACAAGACTGGTCTGAAGATAAGAACGAGCCTGGATTTTGCTTTTCAGCCGACCTCGGCACAATAAAAAAGCACGATTTCGTTCTAACTCCCGGCCGCTACGTAGGTGCAGAAGCAGAAGAGGATGATGGCATTCCTTTTGACGCAAAGATGGCTTCTCTTACGAGCAAGTTGAAGACACAGTTTGAAGAGAGTGACAAGCTGGAAAATGAGATCAGGAAGAATCTGGCAGGTTTGGGTTATGATATTTGATACCTGATCGAAGCTGGATTTTTTAAATGGGAATACTAAATATGGATAAAACTGAACTGTTCAACAGGCTGGAAGATCTGGAGTGGGAAGATTTTGAGGTGAAAGAGGCGAAGTCTTCTATTCCAAAAAGCAGTTTTGAAACGGTCAGTGCATTTTCCAATACAAATGGTGGCTGGCTTGTTTTTGGAGTTAAGCAACTGAATAAGGCTTTTGAGATCACTGGTGTTGAGGATGCTGAACGGATCGAGCAGAATTTCACCACGGCTCTTCGGGGGGACAAGTTCAACCAGAAGATCAGAGTGAAAAGCACTAAGTATGATTTTGATGGAAAGATCGTGCTCGCTTTTTACGTTCCTGCATCTGAACAGAAGCCTGTTTATTTCAATTCAAGGAAAAACACGTTTATACGAACTGGCAGCGGAGACCAGCGGGCAACGGATGTTGAAATTGATGCGATGTACAGGGACTCTTCGTTTGGCCTGAAGGATAAGGAACTGACCGGGTTTACAATTGATGATCTGGATGAGAGAACGATCTTAGATTACAGAACTTATCTTGAGAATGTGAACCCTGAACACAGGTATAACAAATTGTCAACGGAGGAATTGCTGGAGAAGTTGCAGGTTGTGGTCGATGGCAGGATCACAATAGGAGGTTTGCTGGTCTTTGGCAATGAGGACAACATCAACCGTATGCTTACTGATTTTAGGATAGATTATCTTGAAATTATGGGTACGTCCTATTCTGATGCTCCGACCCGATACAATTACAGGCTTTATGAGGAAGAGAATCTGTTCCGGTTCTATTTTAGCATTTTTGAACGCCTGATGAAGAAGATCGACCTGCCGTTCACCCTAAGAACAGACGGCTTCGCAACCGACAATCAACCTCAACTTACCGCTATTCGTGAAGCTCTCGTAAATCTTCTGATGCACTCCGATTATTTCAGCCCTATGAAACCAAGGATCAGGGTTTTCCTTGACAGAATAGAGTTCCTAAATCCCGGCAGCCTCCCAAAAGACATCGAATCCATCATGAAAGAAGATTTCACAATGCCAAGAAACCCCATTATCACGAGAATCTTCAGGGTCATCAAACTCTCCGAAAATGCAGGCTCAGGCTTTGACAAAATGTTCACCGGCTGGAAGTCCTATTATGAAACCGAACCTGTGGTTTCAAACGATGTAGATTTCTACAAGATCACTTTCCCACTGGTCAAAGACAGCATCCCCGAAAAAACGTCGGAGAAAACGTCGGAGAAAACGTCGGAGGAAATGTCGGAGAAAACTAGGGAGAAAACTAGGGAGAAAACTAGGGAGAAAACTAGGGAGAAAACTAGGGAGAAAACTAGGGAGAAAATATTACAAGAGGTTCGGATAAACCAGCAAGTTACAATTGCCGAACTTGCCGAAATTATCGGCGTTACAACACGTTCCATAGAGCGCAATATTCAAAAGCTTCAAGCTGCTGGAATGCTTCGGCGCATTGGTCCTGATAAAGGCGGTCACTGGGAAGTGATGAATGAATGAAAGGTCAGATTATGAATTTTGAAATCAACACATTAGAAGACATGTGTGAATTGATTGTAGACTGTCCTCATTCGACACCAAAATGGACGGATAAAGGGTTAATTGTACTTCGTAATCAGAATATTAAAAGTGGAAATCTAGATATCAGTAGCCCAAGTTATACTCATGAAGAAGATTTTCAAAAGAGAATTAAACGAGCTGTACCACTAGCCGGAGATATTGTTTTTACTCGAGAAGCACCGATGGGTGAGGTTTGTCGTATTCCTGAAGGGCTTAAGTGCTGTTTAGGGCAAAGACAAGTTTTACTAAGACCAAAGGTAACTATTCAGCCTAATTATCGTCAATCCTGTATTCAACTCTAATACAAAAAATTAATTTGCAACCCTAAAATCAAACAATCGTTGGAACAAATGGCTTTCCATCGATTGCATCTTGAATAGCTTTCATCACAGAAAGTTGATTCTTCTTAACAGTAGAAATGTAGCT
>NZ_JAGSOI010000006.1 GCF_023684405.1 Methanococcoides seepicolus
TGAAGGATATAACAGCATAATTAGGCACTTTCTGGCAAGATTGAGAAGAAAGTCAAAGTGTTATACTAAGAGTCTTGAAATGCTGAAGTACTCTGTTCTTCTTTTGATGAAGTACAGAAATAAAGAGTTAGCTATGTTTAGTTAACAATGCCAAAATTTCATTTGAAAAAGAAAAGTAAAACAAATAAAGCTCCATAAAGGAAGGAAGATGATAGCGATTTTCTAAATCATGCTACATCTTCCAAAAACCCGATGGATAAGGTCTATGAAAAATCCAATAAATTCGGATATTGACCTTCTCAGTTATAAGCTTACAGGCGATTTTACTTTTACTTCTTGTATTATCAGATAAATGAATTAGTGAGGGGACCAATTTTTGGTTTGCTTTTTTTTATAGATGAAACAGATAGTGTAAACCTTTTATTTTTGTCAATAATTTATAGTGAGATGTATGGATATGAATTTGTTGACCTTTTTGCTTACTCTCGTCCATCCCCTGAATTGAAACATATCTTTTACCATATTAGGGTCATTGGTGTAATTGATCGCAAAGTCATATTTTTGATTAGATTTTGATAATCGAAGGAGTAGTTGCATAAGGATCTTGTAATTTGAGTTTATGAATTGTCCCACATCGATCCTTTGAAGATATCTCAGAATGATGTTTCACAAGTTATCTTATAATAGTTTTTTGAAAAAGGCTATCTTGAGGCTTTCCTATTGCCATGCCTATGACAGCATGAAATAGATCTTACTATTAAGTCCATTTATTGGAATTTTAATAGGTTGATGTGGATTGTGGTGCATTTTTGACATATTTAGTAGGATTTAATTCAAATCGATCAGTAAGTGACCTTATTTTTCGATTGGAAATGCATGTGCAGGGAATTTTGCCACCTATAAGTGTATCGTCTGATGCCGCTTATATTAGTTTGAACTGTAATTTGTTCACTACTAAATTTTCTCCTAATCATTATGATGAGTATATATAAGGATTTCGTAACCTTTAAATAAAAGAAACACCCAGATTGATTGGGGATAATTAAATCAAATTAAAGATGTGGTGTAGGGAAAATGCGTCGTGGAAAGATTGAAATAATGGTAGATATTTTAAATGTTGTAAAGAAGTCACAGGTGACAAAAACTGCAATAGTTTATAATGCAAACTTAAATTTTAACAGGGCTGATCAGTATATCAACATGATGATGGATGTTGGTCTTGTAGAAAAAACTTCAAACAAGTATTCAATAACTGATCTAGGGTCTGAATATCTTTATAAGATAAATGATATGGGTTCGATCTTTTCTGCTGAGTTTTGATTTTAAATCCATTTTTTTTAATTTTGTTTTGATCAACTTTACCAGGTATCAATCCTAATTAATAGTTCTGACTATTGGTCATGACCTCACGTACTAATTATCCGTTCTAAAGTATAGTTCATTCTTCTTTATTACTTTTTTTAGCATTCTATCTACTGCAATTGGGGTGAAGGTACATAATGAACATTAGAATACATGTTATGATCAAATTATTCTTGTTACCATTACTTATGTCAGTCATCGTAACAAAGGTAAATTCAGCCACTATTGAAGTAGGGCCTGGAAAAGAATATTCCTGTATACAGGATGCTGTAAACAATGCAAATGAGGGGGACAAGATCATTGTCCATAATGGCATTTATGAAGAGAATGTGATCGTAAATAAGCAACTGACATTACAGGGAGTGGGAAGTCCTGTCATAGATGCAAAGGGATTCGGAAATCCCATTAATCTCTATGCCGGAAATTCGGTAGTTGATGGATTTGTTCTTTGCAACGGAAGAAGCGGATTATATATGGTTTCAAAAGATAATGTCATAAAAAATAATACTATAAAAGAAAACCAATATGGAATCTATCTTTTCAAATCCGGGGGAAATGTAATTGAACAGAATCTTATTGACGGGTACCTGAGGGATGGTCTATACCTTCTGACAAAAAGCAATAATAATGTGATCAGTGGCAATATGATCAATGATAATAATGGAAGCATCCGCATAATTGCTTCTGATGACAATAAGATATCCCTAAATAGCATGGTCAATAATTCTGTAGTTTCAAAAGGAGATCACCAGTGGGACAATGGAATTGGAAAAGGTCGATATTATAGTTTCTTTGATGAAGGCAGTGAAGGCTTCATCGATACAGTCGATGATAACTCTCAGATGTCTCTCACAAAATACCGGTAAGAGATGCTATTGGTATGTGTATGCTGACTCAGTATTGAATCCACACAAACAGCAGTATGCACACAAAATGAACCCGTTGAATGGGTGAAATTATGATCTCAGGGATATCTGAGTTCCCTGCTGCCACATTTCCTGTATTGAGTAGGATGGAATTATTCCTTACACTCAACAAAAAAAGAATTCATGTTCCGTCACAAATGCGAACTTTCTTTTTTTATAGTTCTACTTTATGTACTTACTTAATACTACCATCTAAAAATAAGTGATTCATTCACTCATTTTTCTGTGAATTAAGCCGCCCAGCCAGTAACCCACCATTCCTATAGCAAAAGCCAGTGGTACAAGAATGAGCATCTTGAAACCCATGGGGATGAGTAGGGGGAATGCTATCAGCACAAAAATAAATATAAATATGGCATATCCGCCATACTGCGCTTGTTTTTTGCTAATATTTTTCATCGACATAATAAATTCTCTATAAGCTGATACTATTTAAATGAAGCCTAAATCTCAAATGTGCAATGTTAAATAATTTACGTGCATATGATTAATGGTAGCATAAATTACATTTTAAATAAAAAGGTGTTATAAATGGGATTGGGAAGTTTTATCGGAAGCATTTTCGGGAAACAGAATCAAGTCAAATTTAATGAACCCGTGGTTGAGGAGTTGAACAAGAATCTCTTCATGATAAATACCCTTGCTTTTGAGGCAGAGGTGGAACATTCAGAATTGCCCGTTGTAGTTGATTGTTTTACAAAGACATGCCCACCTTGTAAAAAGATGGGGCCTGTATTCGAAAAACTGGCAGGTGAATACGAATCAAAGGTAAAGTTTATTAAGATTGACCTTAAAGGTTCACCTGAAATCGGAAAAAGGTTCAATATATTAGGAGTCCCTACTCTTCTTTTCTTCAAAGATGGGGATCTGGAGAATAATGTTGTTGGCTACACCAACGAAGATAAACTCCGAGAACATCTTGATAACTTACTGGAACAACCGTCCGGAAATAGTTCATGAGAAGTGAAAAACATGACAAATAATGAATCTACTAAAGAAGACATGCACGTATGGACATCCAAATATGCCGATAAGGCTGGATATATGTTAAATCCCGACGATGAGTCGTTGCATCTTGTTCTTGAAGGACTTGCAAGGAACAGGAACAAACACGGGAAGAACTACTGTCCCTGCAGGATCGTGACCGGTGATGATCAGGAGGACAAAAAAATAATATGTCCCTGTATCTATCATAAGGACGAGATCAGTAATGATGGCTCCTGTCATTGTGATCTGTTCTTTAAGAAAAAGGACTGAAAAGAAAGATAGCACATCTTTCCTTCGTTATTTTTAATATTTTTCAGGTGAATTCATGACAAATGCATTGGAAATATACCAGTTACTACCAAAAACAAATTGCAAACAGTGTGGTAAAGCGACCTGTATGGCGTTTGCAGCAGCACTTCTTTCAAGAGAGGTCGTGGTCGATGATTGCCCGCCTCTGAAAGAGGACAAGTTCAAAGAGAACTATGAAAAACTTTCCGAGATCATCACACCTGCAGGAGAGGCTTCTGAGTCGGGTATGATCGTGCATACTGAAAAATGCATTGGGTGCGGTAACTGTGTTGTTGCATGTCCTGTTAACGTGGCTGAAGATCCGTATGGTGCAGGTTCAGGAAATGCACCCACCAGTGACAATGTGATCCTTCGGGTAGAGGATGGTGTCGTACGTCTATCCAATGTAAGTCAGTGTCGCCGATTTGGTAAGAATAAGATACTATGCAATGGTTGTATCGTTACATGCCCCACAAAAGCAATTGAATTCGTCTGATCATGGTGTGAAACAAATGGAAAATGAATATTACGTTTGCACAGGTTGTGGACTTCTCTGTGATGATATAGAGGTCGAGCTAGAGGATGGTAAGGTTTCAAAGGTGAACAATGCATGTCTAAAGGGTGTAGCTCGCCTGAAAGAATGTAATAGACCTGCTGAGTGTAGGATCGATGGCGCACCCGCATCTCTTGAAGATGCTATCATAGAAGCTGCCCGAATACTCAAGGAAGCCGATTCTCCGGTGCTCTTTGGAATGGGGAACTCGACCAGTCAGGCACAGAAAAATGCTATTGAGGTAGCAAAAAGGACTGGTGCTTATTTTGATGATACTTCTTCGTTCTGCCAGGGACCTGTCGTCGAAGCAATACTTGAGAATAAGATAAGGACCTGCACACTTGATGAAGTAAAGGACAAGGCGGATGTTATTGTCTACTGGGGAGCAGACCCCTCTAACTCACATCCGAGACATCTGTCCAAATACACCTATTTCCCCCGTGGAAAAGAAAGACAACGTGGTTGGGAGGAAGATCGTACAGCTATTTGCATCGATGTGAGGAAGTCTGATACTGCTACTATCTGTGGTGATAAGTTCTACCAGATACCGCCACAGGCGGATGAAGAGCTGCTTAATGCACTCGCAAATGGTCTTTCCGGCAAGGTCCCCAAGGTTTCTTTCGGAATGGGTCCGAAGAAGATACTTGAACTTGCGAATATGCTTAAAAAAGCTGAATTCGGGGTGATCTGTGTTGGCTTGGGCCTTGTTTATTCACTTGAGGAAATTGAACCGCTAGTCCGTTTAATGGATAAGCTCAATGAAGTTTCCAACTTCCATCTCATCCCGATGGTAGGTCAGTATAATATGCGGGGATCCAATCATAACCTGCATGAGGAAACCGGATATATAAACCGTGTCAAATTCACAGGGAATGATGTTGAACATGGGGCACACTGTTCTGTTGTGGAATTGCTGAGGGCAAGAACCGTTGATGCAGCGCTAATAATAGGGTCTGACCCGATGTCAAGTCTTCCAGGCAGTATTGCAAAAGAGCTGTTGGACATTTCGGTAATCACTATTGATCCATGCAATACTCTGACGTCCCGAAAAGCAAAAGTGTCAATTCCAGCCGCAACTGCAGGATCCGAGTGTGGGGGAACTGCTGTCAGGATGGATGGTGTTGAAGTGGAGTTCAAAGCCATGACTGAAACTGATCGAATGTGTGATGCAGAGATACTGGAACGCATTATGGGGGAATTATAAATGGGATTTGGACAATTTCTCAAAGCTCCTGAATACGATATCAAGATAATAACCTACAGGGATATCTTCCAAAGCACCGCTCTTGAATCATCAGGATGTGGGGATGAATATGCCGAACGTTCAGCTGTAATTCTGCTGGATAAAGGTGACATGAAGAAGATGGTGCTTAAGGATGGAAGAAAGGCAGTTCTTAAGAACAACTTCGGAAGAGTTGTTGTGCATCTCAGACCTTCCGACTACGATGAAGGGCATGAAGGCATCGGATACATGACCAACAGCCCCTGGTCAAATGCCCTGGTATCTTCTGAGACCGGTGGTTCCGGAGTACCTAAATTCAAAATGATAACTGCATCCATCTCTGATGCAAAGGATGAAAAGGTCACCAGTTTTGATGAGTGACCTTATTCTTTTATTTATTAACAACTTGTTCTGGGCGTTGTCTATCAAAAGTTAGGGTACAAAGCCCGACTAAAGTTCAGATAAGTTCCTTAGGCTGCTTCTTTTTTGGCAATACTGGCAATGACATAGTATTAACAAGAATGGGGCTTTCAACTTCCTTTGCACGCTCAAGTAAAAGCTCTTTTCCTTTCTGTGTAAGTGCAAAAAGAGGTACTGCAGTACCTACCTGTGCCAGAGGTTTGATGACATCCCGTATCGCTTTTGATGCACAGGAAGTAATGATGTCAAGGTACTTTATTATCTCAAGGGCATTTTCCCTGCTAAGACCTGTAGTATGAGCTCCGATGATCATTAGCTCAAGGTCGTTCTCACCCTCAATTTCGCGAAGCATTCTGGCAGTTCCGGGGTCAACAACAGTAACAGCAATTCTCTTGAAACCGAGTTCAATTGCCTTAAGGACTCCTCCGACAGGATCGATTATGGCAGTAGATGGATTAAGCACAATACCGCCCATCTTCCCAATGCGGTCCATGACCTCATCAATAGGTTCGGTCTCCACAAGTCCCGAAATCCTTGCTCCCATTCCCTGAACAAGCACCGGATTGTTCGTGATAACAGTGCCTGCACCGTCACAAACTGTCACTGTAGTATCGAGGATGTCCCTTCCAAGTCCTGTCATCATAACTTCCGAAGCGCCAAAACCCACGAAAACATCCATCTCAAGCATACGGTCCTTTGTAAAAAGACCAAAATCCTTTATGCGAAACTCCATATTCTCCTTAACAGCCTCGCGTGTGATCCTTTTAATGCCTCTTGCTTTCTCGAACAGTGGGCACCAGTCTATTTCCGGTTCACCGACTTCAACCACTTCGCCATTCTCTACAACGACTTTCGTCTTTCCAAGGATCTCCATTACATGTGGCATTATCGCAACCTCACAACTGATATTTGAGAACAATTATTCTTATTGGCATGCAATATCTGGATGCAAAAAAGGGACTCAGATAGCTTCCCTTCTGTCAAAGACCCTCTTTGCTTTACCTGTGCTTCTTGGAATTGTTCCCTTTTCCACAAGTTCGACATTGGCCCTGATGTTCAATACGCTCTTAAGCTCGCTTTCAACAAGTCTTCTTGTTGATTCGAGGTCCTGTATCTCACCTGTGAATGCACCTTCATCGAGTTCTACCCTGACTGTTATCTCGTCCAGTTTCTTCTTGTTCCTGTCAAGATATATCTCGAACTGGTCGGTGATCTTCCCGATCCTCACAAGAACATTCTCTATCTGTGATGGGAAAACATTGATGCCTCTTACAATAAGCATATCATCTGCTCTTCCGAGTATCCTTGAGATACGGTTGCTTGTACGTCCACAAACACACTCGCTTTTAAGAAGTCTTGTGATGTCGCCGGTACGATATCTGATCACAGGAAATGCTTCCTTTGTTAATGAAGTAAGCACAAGTTCGCCCTTCTCACCTTCAGCAACCTGTTCGCCATCCTCGTCAAGCACTTCAACAAGATAATGATCACTCCATATGTGAAGACCGTCCTGCTCCTGGCACTCGAATGCGATACCAGGCCCCATCATCTCGGATAGGCCATAGGAATCATACGCTTTAATGTTGAACGCATCTTCAAGTTCCTTTCTGGTACTGGAAGACCATGGTTCTGCACCAAAGCATCCTACTCGTAATGATAATTTATCAAGGACATTCATTTCCCTGACAGTTTCTGCAAGGTAAAGTCCATAAGAAGGAGTACAATGAATAGCAGTAACGCCAAAGTCCTGCATCATTTCGATCTGTCTTACTGTATTTCCGGTCCCGCTTGGTACGGCCATGGCGCCAAGTTGTTCGATACCATAGTGAAAACCCAGTCCGCCTGTAAAAAGGCCATAATTAACGGCATTCTGGAAAACATCATTCGCGTCCAGACCGACCATAGTAAAATTACGTGCCATCATATTTGCCCATGTTTCGATATCATTGGCAGTATATCCGACAACCGTTGGTTTCCCACTTGTCCCTGAAGAAGCGTGGATACGCACAATATCTTTTTTTGGGACTGCGAAAAGACCGAATGGATAGTTGTCACGAAGGTCCGTCTTTTTGGTCATTGGTAACTTTCTGATATCATCCAGTGATCTGATATCATCAGGAGTGATACCCAGGGCTTTGAACTTCTCTCGATAAAAAGGCACATTATTATAGACTGCTGCAGCCGTTTTCTTCAAGCGATTCAATTGCAATTCAAGAAGTTCATCATGTTCCATCGTTTCATATTTTGGCTGCCAGTATTTCATGATGTGATCACCTTTTCACGTCTGAATGAATTCAATCTTTAAATGATTTACTATGCTTCGTTTAATGTCTTGCAGGTCATGAGCATTATCCAATTGATCAAAATATGGTGTCTTAATATCTTTATTTTTTTGAGAATGTATGAAATCCTTATCTCAAATCTCAATAAAATGTTCATGTAATAAGTTATTTTGTACATAATTATAGTTTTTGTGGGTAGATAGTTCTAATACGTGTGCAAAGATGTTTATGTTTGAGGATGTCGATGAGCAAAGGATGTACATTATTTAGAGATAGCACCAATAATCTGAACTTCCACGATATTACAAAGGCATTATGGAAAGATTTTATCTATGGAGGGCATATTTTTGCATTTGGGGCTATCTGCGTAGCTATTATGGCATCGATTATATTCGCTATTCCGATAACCTGGGACTTTATGTTGATCATCTACCTGATCTTCTATACGATATATGTGTACGACTATTTTACTGGTGCAGAGGAAGACAAGAACAATTACTCAAGTCGTTCAGAATATCTGCAGAACAATGACGAAAAAATGCTGTTAGCTACTATATATGGTTCCATTGTGGCAATAGCTTTCACATATTTAATTTACAGTGATATCAAAAACATGTTCATTGGGTTTGGGATCCTTGTACTGGGGCTTATGTATCATTCACATTTTAAATCCATCACAAAAAAATTGCCAGCATTCAAGAATTTGTTCGTATCACTCGTATGGGGACTCCTCATCTTCACCATGTTCGTCTATTATGGATATCAAATTGACATATCTGCAATGGTCATATCAGCTTTCGTATTCCTTAGAATGGTAGGTATCCAGATAATGTTCGACATTCGGGATATAGAAGGGGATCGAATAAAAGGGCTGTTGCCCATACCGGCAATATTTGGCCATGATAAGAGTATATCGTTGCTCAAAATGCTCAATATTGTAACCTTGATATTGCTTGCAGTTGGTGTCTATATGAAAATATTGCCAATTTTTGTCTTAATGATAATGTTGGTAATGGCTTATTCAGTAATGTATAAATGAAAAGTTCTAATGTCAAGAACTGATAACAGATGCTACATACTTGCAGCAGGGGAGCCTTTTGTGTGGGCAGTTCTTGTTTGCGGGGGCATAGTGCTCTCCAGACTAGTCCCTTATGCAGCCGACATCGGTACTATGATATTTTGAGGACCAAAGGTGTCAGCATCTGGCACTTATATAGGGCAGTTTCATTTAAACCGGCAGATAATACATCCAATCATTGAGCGTTCAATCGCCTTCAATGGATTCAACAGGATCGAGTCTTGAAGCACGTCTTGCAGGATAAACACCCGCAAGAACGTTCAGGACGAACGCAAAGGTTGCAGCATAAAAGAAGTTACTGGCAAGGATCGTAATTGGCATCGTCTCCAGTCCCAAATACATCTCACTGGGCAATTCAAGTTGATATGCTCCAATTGAAACAGATGCGATGTAGCCAATAATACAACCTGCAATAACGCCAAAAGCTCCGAGAACCGCTGATTCTATCAGAAATATGGAAGTGATGCTTCTTCGTGATACTCCCATGGCCATGAGCATGCCTATCTCTTTTTTCTTATCCATGACAACGGTAACCAGGGTGTTGGCAATACCGAATCCGGCAATGATGTAGATGAGTGCATAAAATATCCAGATGAATACACGCTGTGTATTAAGCAATTCCAGGATCTCCCTGTTGGCTTCCAGCCAGCTTGCCGCATCAGCACTGGTGTCGGTTTCAATTGAATCTGCAATTGCTTCCGCTTGATATGGATCGAACACTCTGACACCTATAGAAGTGACGACACCATTCTTCCTGAAAAGCTCCTGCAATGTTCCCAGTCTGGCATATGCAATACTTTCATCGATCGGAGTGCCGGTGTTGATTATCCCCACTACCTTAAAGACCCGTTTATTTGAACCTGGATAAATTGCTTCCACATTATCTCCGAGACCAACCTCAAGGTTGTCTGCAAGTTTATCACCAAGAACAATGCCATGGCCCGTAAGTGCAAGCATCGTAAAGCTTCCGGAAACGATGTCCTCACTGACATGCATTACATGATCTTCAGCTTCTGGCTCTATCCCTTTGAGCAGGACTCCTTCGGCATTGTCCTTATATTTTAGAGCCGCCTGTCCCGAAAGATAAGGTGATACTGCCACAACACCTTCTTTCTCGCTTATCACTGACATGAGATACTTGTAAAGGTGCAGTTCGTCACCATCTTCGGATTGTGGGCTTATTACGATATGTGGGGCGTTTTCGATAGTAATTTCAAGGAGCTCTTCCTGCAAACCGGTCATCATCGACATCAGGACGATTATGGTACTCACAGCTAATGCAACTGCCATTAAAGAAAAAAATGTATGGCGACGGCGTGAGTTTATGTGGCGTATTGCTATGGTGAACTCGAACATCAAAAAACTCCCAATAAACACACAGATACTGATATAGCAATAGTATTTGCTTCGATTTAATACTTGTTTGTTTTGTCTGTATCTAATTTATAACTTCTGAAAAGTTATGTGCAGATCTCATGTACACACAGCTGAAAGATATCATTTTCTTAAATTTGCTTAATGCATATTGAAAATTGTGCATTTATATATTATAATCAATCTTCGATTTTTATATATGCATTAAATCATGTGCACGAATTATATAATTCATGCCATGCAAGTTAAGTCTGTGTCCATGCGAACTTCTTTCTCATGAGGGTGTCTGAAAAGAAGGTCCTTGCAATAGATGCAGCAATAATACTTTTGCTCAGTTTTCTGTTCATAGCATCAGTAACTATCGTTGCAGCCGGGGGGGATGGAATCTCCACATCTGCTGAACTTAGTTACGAGCTTCTGGGTGACGAGAATATTGTCCATGTGACTAAAGAAATCACATTCACTAACCTCGATGAAAATACTCGTTACTGGCAGGGTTATTATGACACCTATAATTATTACATCCCCGATGGTGCTGAGAACATCAGGGCATATGATAGTTCCAGCAGTATGGAATATACAAAGGGTGATGGTGAATTTTATATATTTAATTTCAATGAACGAATGTGGTATGGCGATGTTTTCAAATTTAGAGTTGAGTATGACCTAATGGTCAACCAAAATACCGCTGTTTTCAATATATGGGATAACACTGATAGTGCAACTGCAAAGATCATCATACCTGATGAATATGAGGTGTATCTGAATAAACAGAATTGTGTGGTAGTACCTCTGAAAAACATGTATGTAATTGATCCCGGCAATTTGGGGATGAGTGTTGCACCAATAACAGTTGATCTTGTAAGGCATACTGAATTGAACAGTATGACTGAAACTGTGAAACTAAAGAAAAAAGATGTCCTCGTGACAGTCAGGTACTGGGATGGGGAAGAGCAGTGGGCGGAACATGTTATGGATACGACATCCAGTAGCCTTGTAATTCTCGAAGATCTGTGGGGTGTTGCATATCCTGCTGGTTATGGCATAACCATTACTGAAAGCAGTATGGAAGATACTGGTGGTTATGGGGGTCTTAATAACTGGAGCAAGGGTATATCACTGCTTCATACGTCAAGGGACATAACATTGATACATGAATTGGCCCATTACTGGACAGAATGCTGTTCTTTCGAACAACTGTGGATGGATGAAGGTTACGCTAATTTCTATGCTATGAAGGTTCTTGAAGAGCTCGACCCTTTGCAAGCCACGAAGGAATTGGATCGACTCTCAGATATTGGAGCTGATGAAAGGAACGATGGGAAGCTTGCCGATTGGTCAACACCTTCTGAATTAGCTTCAGGCTATGCATATCAGACCAAATTAAATTACAAAAGGGCATTTCTTTTAACTTATTCCCTCTACGGGGATGTTGGCATGGATACTTTCAGGGATGCTGGTGTGGAATTCATCAATATGGGGCATGTTGATAAAAGTGACCACATAAGTATCATGGAAAGTATTTCAGGCAAAGAGCTTGATGCTATCTATGATCAATATCTCTAACTCATTAAATCTGGTGAAAATGGGCATATGTTTTTAATTTAACAAGGAACATATTTTTATAGTTATCAAAGACTATTATGTTAAGCAAGTCTGCTCATGCATATATTCCGACAAAACTGCAGGTTTTGTTCCAAGGGGTGTCTCAAATGGATTTTATTGAAAAGCTTAAGGAAAAACAAAAGGATCAAAGTGCTAAGAACTGGTTTGACCTTGGGGTTCAAACAAAAAGTCAGGATAAGAAAGTGAAATATTTCACAAAATGCCTGTTGATAGAACCGGGAAATGCGCAGGCATTAAGACTTATGGCAGATGCTCAACAAGAACTGGGGCTGGTAGATGCAGCACTTGGTTCAAGAGCAAAGGCAGATGAAATGGAAGGTCTTGCAAGTGGTTTTGAGCAGGATGATGATGTGGCCCTTGAAACAAGCTCCTTTGAAAATGTAAACTTTGGCTCAGATACCCTTAATTTTGAAGAAGAGGCCATACCTGCACAACAAAGTTTTTCTTTTTCAAACGATTCTCCTATGGCCGGAGTTTCCGCAGATGAGGCCATTCCTGCTGATGATGTGATAGGGATAATAGAAGAACCGCAGGAAGGGCTGAAATCGGTGAATCCGGTAATCAAGGACAACAAGTGGACTGCGTTCGAAGATGCAAAGAACAAAGAGCTGGAATGGGAATCCGATGCACATGTTGAATATGATGCTGGGGTCCACACGCAAGATGAGTCTGAAATGGCTGAATCCCTCGTAATTCCAGAAGAGGATGGTGGGGGTAAATTCGTTGAAGCTGCAGAAGAAAAGAGCGAGAGTACCTTTGTTGAAGCTGTGGAAGAAAAGAACGAACCTACATTTGTTGAAGCTACAGTAAAAAAACCGACTATGGTAAAAGCAGAACCTGTTGTTGCAGTAAAGGAACCTGCACAAAAAGTTATCCGACAAGCAGATGAGAAAAGGGTAAATGCCTCTGTAACAGAACCATCTGTTAAAAAGGTAACAATGGTCCAGACTGCGCCTACTGAAGTTGCTCCTGCAATATCTCAATATAAGGTCACGGATACTGTACCTTTTACATTACCTATGAAAGAGATAATCAAGTTCTGGGTTGTAGGTATTGTTGCGATATTAGTTGCAGGGTTTATAATGACCGCATTAGTTGGACAATAAAGAAGAGTGCCATTGTTATGTGGTACCCTTTTTCACCATATTTTATTTTCCATTGTCGCTAATACGATCTATTTCGTATGGATTGGATAATGGTCTGAGGCTGCAAGGTCATTTTTCTGATAAATATGGGAATTCAATTAGATTTTTAGTTGTGACTGATCTGAGTTTATTCACTGAACGCTGGGATGGTCCAATTAGTCTATAAATTAATAATCGGTAGCACAAAAACCAATTAAAAATAGATAGCGGCGATCATGTCAGAAACATTTTATCTGATCGCACACCTTAATTTTGATTGTTTAAAAGAATAGTAAGATTCACATCCACTTAATATCGTTTAGGTGGTCTGTGGCTCTGGTAGCATTCCTTGCAGTATACTGGCCTGTCAGGGTCCGGTACGAAAGGCACTTCTGTTTCCTGACCGCAGTCAGCACATTTAGCTTTGTGCATCTCTCTTGGTCCACTGTTGAAACCACCGCTTCCGCCGCCTCTGCCGTTAAAGCTTCTTCTTTCCATCTGTTTTCCTCCCTTTATATTTTATACCAAATTCATCCAAAAAGATCCGCACGTGTAAATTCCTTATTCTTGGGAGGTCTTGATGGATTCGTTGACTGTTTCAATTCATGGTCTGATTATATATAGCACTGTTGGTTTTTTAGGTGCCTGGATATTCTAAATAAGTCAATGAAGTCTTTAGCTCCTTTTTTTATATGGTCTTAGGGAATTGTCTTTGAATAATTGATTGATCATAAAATGGACATATTGGTGAAGTAACTCATTATTTCAAGCTTTTAAGCAGGGGAATAATGCATTATGTGGGACATGTTTCTTTTCAAAAAATCCGATCTCATCATCGAAATCCTGCTCGGGATATTTCCTGCATGATACAATTATCATGTTCAACGCTTCCAAAAAGCTGGTGTTAACAACACAATAACTGTAAAAACCTCGAGCCTTCCAATCCACATATTAGCAATAAGGATTAATTTGCCAGGGTCAGGGATAGAATCAAAACTAGCCATCGGGCCTACGAGGCCGAGGCCGGGACATACATTGCCCAGAGTTGCAATGGAAGCACTCAGGGTAGTAACGAAATCCATTCCCATTAATGAAAGCAAGGTTGAGCTGGCAAAAAAGATCATGAGGTAAATTACCATGAAGGATACGATGGAATGTATGTCTTCTTCGGGGACTGTTTTATTATTGAAGCGGATCGGGATGATGGCTTTTGGATGAATTACCTTAAAAGTACTTTCTGTGGCCATACCCACGAACTGGAAATTATGCGAGCCAATGATCTATATCGGGGTCATTCCTTTACCCATTTTATGTGCGGCAGTTTGTCCGCTAGTAATCATCCCAAAGATGATAATATGTTCTTGTATTATGAAAATGTGGGTAGCGAGGATATGCATCTGCATCTGATACGAATCTTTTTGGAAATGGGTAAGGTGCATTTCAAACAGGAAAAGGTCTTTTAAAAGAAATGGTGCAGTGAGAGAACCATTATGGAGTGGTTTTTTAGATGGTTGAAAATGGAATTTTGAAATGGACTCAATAATTAAAGATGAGTTCGAAAATTGTCAACAATTTGTTCTATCAATTGATAATCGATGAAAAAATGTTAATGGTAAGTTGTTGATGTATCAGCATGCTGAAATTTTGAAGTTCCAGACATGCCAATACGGTTAGCCCCCACGACTTTTCAACCCCGAAAAGTTAAGGCTTTTCGACAATATTGCTTTAGGTCAAGAGAAACGGCATAACTCTTGACCTCTATTTATTATATAAATTTTTTAGTACTTAAAGCAAACGTTGTTAACAATGAATGTATTTTTAATAAATTTGCAAAAAATAATACTATTTATATGTTATCGTATTTTATTGTCTAAACTTCTAATGCGTTGAATTCTATTTTTTTGCTATTGGCACTTATAATGATACCTCTCTCTCAATTAAATTGCTCTTATATATCATGGAAGACTAAATTTATTTGAGTGCGGGAAAACTTCGGCAATTTGCATATATTGTCACGATAGGTAAATATAAATAAGAACTGAAGTAAAGCTACAGGTTGTTAACACCGTTAACCGCGCATCAGAGCCGGATAATCTTGCCGGTACATGTACAGCAAGCCGAACGCGATGGGAATTTGTAGCATTTGTAGCATTTGAAGCTTCACATATCCCGAACGAACAGGTGGTAACTGAATTGGATGAACAGATGAACAAAAAATATCTCGCCAACAAATTATTTGAAACCCAGTTTGCACTGGAAGATCTCAGGGAGATAGTCAGGCAGTCTTTACCTACGGGTATGAGCAATGATCAGTCTGCACGCTACGATGAGATCGTATCTGGTCTTGGCGGCCTTCTTGAGGATCTTGGTAAAAAGAATGGTCAAACACAACCCGTAAAGATCGTGGGTGACCTTATGTGCCGGACAAGGGAAGAGGAGTTCATAAATATCCAGCCTATCCAGGCCGGAGGAAGACTTACCCCTGAAGCACGTAAAGCGGTCATAGCCTATGGGGATGGATACTCTACTTGTGACAACTGCCGAAAACCGTTCAGGCTTGATAAGATCGATAAACCTTCTATCTCAACCTTCCACACGGACCTTGCAGAGTTTGTAGGTATGGACCAGGCACGTGTGGTTCCCGGTGCAAGAAGGGGATTCCAGGCTGTTGCTTCATCGATTATTGAAAAAGGCGACACTGTGGTCGTATCGGCATTTGCTCATTATACTGAGTTCCTTGCCGTAGAAGGTGCCGGAGGTATCGTAAGGGAAGCTCCTGTGAACGAGCACAACATTCTCACGGCTGAATCAGTTGCCCACAAGATCGATGAAGTGAAGAGAGAGACCGGAAAACTTCCAGCTCTCATAATGATTGATCACTTCGACTACCTGTTCTGTAATGAACACGACATCTATGGTATCGGAAAGGTGGCACAGGAATACGGCATCCCGTTCCTCTACAATGGTGCATACACTGTGGGCATCATGCCGGTAAATGGCAAAAAGATAGGTGCGGATTTCGTGGTAGGTTCAGGCCATAAGAGCATGGCATCAGTAGCTCCTTCTGGAGTGCTGGCGACCACTGAAGAATGGGCTGATAAGATATTCAGGACCACTCAAATGGTCGGAGATGTTACCGGAAGAAAATTCGGTATAAAAGAGGTCGAGTTCCTTGGGTGCACACTGATGGGAGCTCCATTGCTGTCAATGATGGCATCGTTCCCGCATGTGAAGGAAAGGACAAAGCACTGGGACGAGGAAGTCAAAAAGTCCAACTACTTCATTAACGAGTTCCTGAGGATCGAAGGAAATGAAGTGCTTAGCGAGTTCCCGAGAAAGCACGCTCTTTCCAAGGTGGATACCACCGGAAGCTTCGATAAGGTAGCAAAGACACACAAACGTAAGGGATACTTCTTCAGTGACGAACTGAAGAAACGCGGAATTGCAGGCGAGTTCCCTGGTGCTACAAGAAGCTGGAAGATGAGCACATACGGACTTTCATGGGATCAGATACACTATCTCTCCGATTCTTTCATCGAGATAGCCGAGAAATACAATATTAACATTAACTGAGGTATAAATAATGACTGACAAAACCTATGGATTAGATACAATAGCATTACACGGGGGCCATGTGCCAGACGCAACAGGTTCAAGAGCTGTTCCTATTTATCAGACAGCAGCATACGTTTTCAATGATGCTGAGCACGCAGCGAACCTTTTTGCCCTGAAAGCATTCGGGAACATCTACACACGTCTGATGAACCCTACCACCGATGTTCTTGAAAAGAGGGTAGCTGCCATTGAGGGCGGTACAGGTGCATTAGGTGTAGCTTCAGGCATGTCTGCCATCACTCTTGCAACCCTTGCGGTAACACAGCTTGGGGATGAGATCGTTTCTGCAAATAATCTCTATGGTGGCACGTACCAGCTCTTCAATCACACTTTCCCCAAACTTGGCAGGAAAGTAAATTTCGTTGATTCAACAAAACCGGAAGAATTCGAAAAGGCCATTACTGAGAAGACCCGTGCCATCTATGTCGAGATAATCGGAAACCCAAAGCTGGATATCCCTGATCTTGAAAAGATTGCTGAGATCGCTCACAATGCTGGTGTTCCGCTTATTGTGGACAACACCGTAGGTGTGGGTATTGCAAAACCCATAGAACATGGTGCCGACATTGTGGTTATATCTGCAACCAAGTTCCTCGGTGGACATGGTACTTCCATTGGTGGTATAATAGTTGATTCCGGAAATTTCAGCTGGGACAACGGCAAGTTCCCTGAGTTTACCGATCCTGACCCCAGTTACCATGGTCTGAAGTTCTGGGAAGCATTCGGTAATATTCCCGGAATGGGAAACCTCGCTTTTATACTGAGAGTACGCACACAACTTTTGCGTGACCTGGGGCCTGCAATGAGCCCATTCAATGCGTTCCAGTTCATACAGGGTGTGGAAACACTATCTTTACGTGTGAAAAGACACGGCGAGAATGCTCTGGCGGTTGCCAGACACCTTAAGTCACACCCACTTGTTGAATGGGTGAACTATCCCGGTCTTGAAGACCATCCCTCCCATGAGCTTGCACAGAAGTATCTTAACGGTAGCTATGGTGCTATTCTTGGGTTCGGTGTGAAAGGCGGACTTGAAGCAGGCAAGAAGTTCATCGAGAACGTTGAGCTGCTTTCACATCTTGCGAACATCGGGGATGCAAAGACCCTTGTGATCCATCCTGCATCCACTACACACCAGCAGCTTACAAAGGAAGAGCGTGAACAGACCGGTGTGACAGATGATTTTATAAGGATGTCTGTCGGATTAGAGGATATAGATGACATCATAGCTGATATAGATCAGGCATTGGAGAGGTCGCAGTAAGTATGAGTGAAAGGTCTGTAGGCATTGTGGCAACGAACTACCATACCATAGAAGGTGAGTTCCAGTTAGAAGGCGGTCATACCCTGAAGAACATCAGGGTGGCCTATGAGACCTATGGTAATCTCAATAAGGAGAAAAGTAATGCGATCCTTGTCTGCCATGCTCTAACAGGCGATGCACACGCAGCAGGCAGGCACAGTGGCGATGACATAAAACCGGGATGGTGGGATGACATCATCGGTCCTGGTAAAGCCCTTGACACTGACAGGTATTTCGTGCTATGTTCCAATGTTCTGGGAGGCTGTAAGGGTACTACCGGACCGGCTTCCCTCGATCCTGACACGGGCCGGCAATATGGTATCACTTTTCCGGTCATAACGATGGGGGATATGGTGAATGTCCAGAAAAAGCTGATAGACTATCTCGGCATCACCACTCTCTTTGCAGTAGTTGGTGGTTCCATGGGTGGTATGCAGACGCTTCAATGGTGTGTTGCCTATCCTGAACTTGTAAAGAAAGCTGTGGTCATTGCTTCTACTGCGATCTCATCTCCGCAGCAGATAGCTTTCAATGAGGTTGGCAGGAATGCCATTATCTCTGACCCTGACTGGAATGGAGGGGACTATTACGATGGTGAACCTCCGGTAAATGGTCTTTCCACAGCAAGAATGATCGCTCACATCACTTATCTTAGCGATGCTTCCATGCATGAGAAGTTTGGACGGAAATTGCAACAGGGTGAAAGCTACAAGTTCGATATGTCCAACGATTTTCAGGTGGAGAGCTATCTGAAATATCAGGGAGACACATTTACCGGCAGGTTCGATGCCAATTCCTATCTTTATGTTACAAAGGCTGTGGATTATTTCGACCTTTCAAAGAACGGTTCTCTGGCAGAAGGCCTTAAAGATGTGCAGGCAAAGATGCTGGTAATCTCAATAACTTCCGACTGGCTGTATTCGCCATATCATTCAAGAAAGATAGTCGAAGGTCTTACTGTAAAGGAACATGATGTAAGCTATCGCGAGATCGAATCCAGTTATGGACACGATGCCTTCCTGCTTGAAAGCGGCCAGATCAATTATGTCATTCATAATTTCCTGACCCACACGCTTATTTCTGATGTAATGACCGAAAAGGTTGCGACCATCAAAGAAGGCGTGAGCATCGAGAAGGCTGCAAAGGTAATGTTCGAGGAGGGCCTTACTCATCTGCCTGTCGTTAATGAGAACGGTTGCCTTATCGGTATCGTCACTTCCTGGGATATATCAAAAGCGGTCGCATTAAAGTGCAGCAAGCTGGAGAATATAATGACCAGGGATGTTCTGACGGCTTCCCCTGATGAACCGATAGTAGCTGCCGCCAAGAGACTGGAACGCCACAGCATCTCAGCTTTGCCGGTAGTTGGCGAGAAGAAAAGACTTATTGGTATCATCGATAGTGAGGACATCAGCCGATTGATCGGTTGATCCTTTTACTTTCGACTTTTAGACTTTTACAGGCATTTCATCTGCTATGTGATACAAAGAATGAAAAAAATGGAGGAAAAAAGTGAATTGTAATGTTGTGCTATGCGATAGCGCCTGGTTATCTCCTGAGCGTATTAGTAGAGTATTTCGTCGGCATAGTGATTCTCATGCTCCTTCTCCAGACAATCCTCGCATAAGAGCACTTCTCTTTGCTCTTCATCTGAGCATTCAATACAACTCCACGTGGCAATAGTCTTCACCATTTGCTCCTCACACGATTCACAGTATCGATATTTTGGTTTGTTCTTAGAAACAACACGAGGATATTCTGTTTCCTTTTCAGGTTCTACAATCTTTTCTAGCGTAATAATATGCTGAATATCATCGCCGAAATCGTAAACATACTCCATCGTATTGCCTTCTATGAGACCAAGTTGATCAATCTGTTTCTTAGCGCCACTACCCCTTCCATCTGGTTCGATTTCGCCGAAGCCTTTTGAGTACCACACTTGACCTGAATAGAATTCGCTCAGATGATCCCATGTATCATGATTGAATGCTTCACGAATGATATAATCAAAATCACCAAGCGTCTGATTGCCCTTAATTTCAATACGGCGCCAAAGCCTTTTCCGGTATTTCAAAGCAGCCTTAAATGCGTATACTTTCTCTTTTTTCATAATTATCACTCTTTGGATGATACTGTTGCGTATATATTATGTTTTTCTTAGCGCAGAGAAGGCAAATATGGGTTATAATATTCCATGACATCAGTTAACATAAATATTTAATTTGATAACAACTGTCAAATTCTATAGGGTTAAAAAATGGAACGTCAAAGTTGGGATAAAAGAGATAATTCATTCCATCTCTTTTTCAGTTTCCAGAACTTTCAATGATATCTTCATCACGGAATCCGGGTTGAGCGAGATCGATTCGATACCTTCTCTCACAAGGAACTCTGCAAATTCGGGGAAATCACTGGGTGCCTGACCACAAATTCCACTGTGTTTGCCATTCCTCTTTGCTCCCTGAACTGCCATGGATACCATTTTCTTCACAGCTTCATCCCTTTCATCAAAGGACGAGGCTAAGATCTCCGAATCCCTGTCCACTCCAAGGGTCAGCTGGGTAAGGTCATTGGAGCCGATGGAAAAACCATCGAAGTACTTGCTGAACTCATCGATCAACAGTACATTGCTTGGTATCTCACACATGACATATACCTGCAGGCCGTTCTGTCCCCTTTCCAGACCGTTCCTTTTCATTTCAGCGATCACTTTTTCCGCTTCCTCTACACGCCTGCAGAAAGGTATCATAAGGATAAGGTTTGTAAGTCCCATCTCATCCCTGACCTTCTTCATGGCCTTGCACTCAAGCGCAAATCCTTCTCTGTAGCGCTCATCATAATAGCGGGATGCTCCCCTGAAACCTATCATGGGGTTGCTCTCTTCGAACTCGAAATATTTCCCGCCAATCAGGCTTGCATACTCGTTCGATTTAAAATCGCTCATACGCACCACCACAGGTTTCGGATAGAATGAAGCCACAATGGTCGCTACACCCTGGGAAAGCTTTTCCACGAAATAGTCTTCCTTGCTCTTGTACCCGGCTGTGAGTTTCTCAATTTCTTCAAGCACACTTTCATCTTCAACCTTTTCAGGATGGATCAGTGCCATTGGGTGGACCTTGATATAACTCGAGATGATGAACTCAAGTCTTGCGAGTCCGATACCATCGTTCGGTATCATGGAAAGGGAAAAGGCCTCTTCCGGATTGCCGAGGTTCATCATCATCTCGGTCTTTGTCTTTCCCAGACCCTTGAGGTCAACGGTCTCTATGTGGAAAGGCAGTATGCCTTCGTAGACCCTGCCGATATCCCCTTCAGCACAGCTGACTGTGACATCCATCCCGTTCTTCAGTTTTTCAGTTGCATCTTGTGCACCCACTACTGCCGGGACCCCGAGCTCACGGCTGACGATAGCGGCATGGCATGTCCTTCCACCTTTATTGGTGATGATGGCGGCCGCACGTTTCATTATAGGTTCCCAGTCAGGAGTGGTCGTATCAGCTACCAGTATCTCTCCCTGTTTGAAAGAAGAAAGTTTGGAAACATCATCGATCACATGCACCGTACCAGTCGCTATCTTGTCACCTACACTTCTGGCAGTGACGAGAACATCCGATTGCTCATCGAGGAAATAGGTCTCAAGGACATCCTTTCTTTTCCTTGACTGCACGGTCTCAGGCCTTGCCTGTACAATGAACAGCTCATCAGTGTTACCGTCTTTTGCCCATTCTATGTCCATGGGTACGGCCTGACCTTTCTTTTTAGAATAGTGGTCCTCAATGGTGGCAGCATATTTTGCAAGCAGGAGTATCTCATCATCGTTGATGCAGAACTTTCTCTGGTCTGCAAGGGGAACTTCCACATTACGGGTAAGAATACGGGAATCCCCACGTCCGTATATCATCTTTATCTCTTTGCTGCCCATCCTTTTCTTGATTATAGGCATGTAGCCTTCTTTTAAGGTGGGTTTGAAGACGTAGAACTCATCCGGATTGACAAGTCCCTGCACGATGTTCTCCCCAAGGCCGTAAGCGCCGGTTATGAATACAACACCCTCGAAGCCGGTTTCGGTGTCTATGGTGAATATGACCCCGCTGGATGCAAGGTCTGAGCGTACCATCTTCATGACGCCTATTGACAGTCCGACCTTGAAGTGATCGAATTTGTGGTGCACACGGTAGGATATCGCCCTGTCCGTGAAAAGAGAAGCAAAGCACCGGTTACATGCATCTTTCAGGGAGTGGTAGCCGTGTACATTTAGGTAGGTTTCCTGCTGTCCTGCAAATGAAGCATCAGGAAGGTCCTCTGCTGTTGCAGAACTGCGAACTGCCACATCGGTCTCAGTTCCATACTCTTCGCTCAGTTTGTCGTAAGCTTCTTTTATCTCTTCCCAGAGATCATCCGGTATCCCTGCATCGAGTACTATGCTCCTTGCTTTTTTCCCTCTTTCTGCAAGGTCAGTGACATCTGCTGTGTCCAGTCCTTCCAGACTATCCTTAAGTTCTTGCAGCACACCTGCAGATTCCAGGACATGCCAGTAAGCATCCGCTGTAATCGCAAAACCGTTTGGTATCTTAATATCCTTCCCTGTCAGTTCCCTATACATCTCACCTAGTGAGGCATTTTTACCTCCGACAGAAGGTATATCCTCTATACGTATCTCTTCGAACCATCGAATGTATTTACTATCTCCCATTGATTAACCCCCAGCTATCAGAATGAATTATTCTTTTTAACTGTTAATAAGATTAATTTTTAAGGGTATTAGAGTTTTTGGAGAAAGGGATATAGTTGATAGAATTTATCCTAAAAAAAGAGGCATGGAGTAAAAGCTGATCACTTTTAGTATCCATGCAATTGCTATTCTAATTTCACTCTAATAAGACCACGATCTTCAAGGTTCCGCTTTGTGGCGGTAAACTTGCTGTGACCATTGGTCCATAGTAAGCTTCTATCCTTGTTCCTTCAGTAAGGTCTTCAATGGTAAGTTCGTTCCCATTGCTGTCTGTGATGGTTGTTTCCTGACCGATACTCAGGTAGATGTCACATGGATATCCTTCACCGATCTCAACATCATCCTCATCCAGAAGGATCATCGTGCTGCTGGTCCATTTTTCTGTTCCGAGAATGGTTCCGAGAGTCTTTACAGGTTGTAGGATACCTGGTTTTTCGTCTTCATCAAGTACGACAATGCTAACGGCTCCGCTTTGTGGTGGCAGGCTTCTGGTTGTAGCAGGTCCGTAATATGCTTCTATCCTTGTTCCGTTTTCAAGGTATTCAATGGTGAGTTCGTTCCCATTGCTGTCTTTAATGGTTGTTTCCTGGCCGATCTTCAGATAGATGTCACATGGATAACCTTCACCGATATCGCTCTCATCCTGGTCCAGAAGGAGAACTGTTGTACTATCCCATGTTTCGATTCCGATGATGGTAGCAATGGTATTCAGAGGTTGCAGTTCGTCGTTGTTTCCACCATCAACAGCAGGTGAATTTTCTGCTTCCAGTCCACCTTCATCTATCAGTATTTTTTCATCAGCATCAGCATTCATTATCATGGCACCGGCAGTTATGGCTGCGAGTACCGTGAGTACAAGTAATGGTATGTATGTGTTTTTCATGATATCACCTTGGATTATATGATGTTAGTAATTGGCTTCAGGTGATAGAATGAGTACTTCTTATATATCCATTACTTTAACTACAGTTCAATTTGTAGTCTTCTGAATGCGTTTTTTTAAAAAAGGAAGGCGAATTGGATCCGCCTTTAATCGCCCTTTTTCGACTCTCTGATCTCCCTTATACGCCTTACTGCAATTTCTCCAAGGAACAGCAATAACGCAGCGATCAGGAAGAAGAGTTTCTGGCTTTCGGACCTTTGTACACTCTTAAGGGAATTTCCTCTTGCATCCTTTAACAGGAGGGCAAGAGCTTCATTCTCGGTGTATGTCTTACCGCTATTTTCTTTGATGAACACCGGAAGATCTTCATTCATACCGACATCACGGTATTCGATGGCATAGTTCACAGCTATCGGATAGCCTGAAACATCGTGGAAACCAATGTTCTTCGGGTCGATCGTGGTCTCATAGGTGTTCCTTCCTGTGACTGCAAGTTCAAGGGTATTCCCTTTGTATCTCAGCACAGGTGTGTTCCCATCGTAATGGGTTATGTAAAGCGTAGCAGGAGTGCCGAACCACGTATCCTCAGCTTCAACAACAGTGCCTTCCTCGACCTGTGGATTGCCGATAGCCCAGTTCATTGTAGATGATATGAGCTTCGAATTGTTTGTTTCCCTATTATATATCTCGGAAGCCCATCTCGCTTCTCCACCTTCTCCGTTATCCGTGGTGATGGCTGCCACCCTGCCAAGTCCATATCTCCATGTGGTTACTACTGGTTTACCTGTGGATGTAATGATTATTCTGTCTGCACCTGGTTTTGGGGTAACGTCATTGTAACCTGTAATGTTACCTTCGATGTCGAAGTCGCGGGTGATGAAGTGATTTGGATTTAGTTCAACTAATTTGAAACTACCTGTTTCCTCAGTATTGTTTGTAGTTTCATCAATTGGTTCCGGTTGTAAAATAGTTGAACTTTCAATATTTCCTATATAAGATTCAGTTAAAATGTAGTTTGAAGTTGTAGCTTCACCTTCCACTTCTTCAATGAACATTTGTGCATAGTTTCTCGACGGTTCAAAATCGACATGGTGGATGAACAAAAAAGTAATTGATTGTTCTTCTTTCATCTCTTTAGCTATTGCAACACTTTGCTCATAAGAGTTAGCGATCTGACCATCTGACAATATTATTACTAATTTATCACCGGTTTCTTTAGATAACAGATCTTTAGTGACGCTCAATCCTGCATCAAGATCAGTTCCAGAACCAGATGTTAATTCCGATAAAATCGTTTTGAGAGTTTCCCTGTTTTCTACACTATTCAATGAGATCATTTCAGATTTTACAGTTGCTTCAGATGAGAATATAACTATCCCTGCGTTTGCATCCCACAGTTCATCATAATCAATTAGTTCATATGTCGATGCTCTCACTTTGTTCAATATCTGATAGCTAACATCTTCTTCTTCATCTTTTGTATGTGTAAGTGGGTTATATTCCGATCCACCTACATCAATAGAGCCACCAGAGCTACTGCCGGATGTATCTATTAAAAAAACAACTGTTTCCCCACCAGTCCATTCCGTAGCTTTTGAAATAACCGGAAGTAGCTCTTCTAAAGGAGAGTCGAGATAATCGCCATTGTTGTAAGCACGCTCGCCGCCAACTACTACAAGTCCGTTTCCTTCTGTAACATATTCTTTTAACATTTCTATGTCTGAATCAGAAAGGCTTGATATTATTTGATTATCCAGAACAACGGTTTTTTTGTTATTGATGCCTTCAAGACCGTTTTTGTATGTTGGACTGTAGAGATCGAATAATATTTTAGCAAGTGGAGCATTGATGTCATCTGTTACGAATTGTATCTTCGGTTTTGGTACTACGTAGATCGATTTGTAATACTTGTTGTTAATGGCATCTGCATCTTCACTCAGTTGTGTAAGTTCAACCCTTATCTCATGGGCGCCCAGTTTATCTAACTCAAAAGATGAAGTTGTGATGGTTCGTGTACGTGTATTTTGAGTAAATGTACCCTTTCTGATTGGCTTTTCACCGGCATATGCATCTAAGCTGTATTTTATCTCATCATTGCCTGCCTGGGAGACCAGTATATCGAATTGGATCTCATTGTTTCTGACCACGGTCTTTTCCCCAAGTATCTGGACACTTATATCGTTCTTTTTAAGCTCAGGTTCAACGGAGTAAACGATCGTACCCATCTCTTTTGCATACTGGAGGGATTCGTCGATGTCTTTGCCAAAATTGCTGTTACCGTCACTGACGAGCACGATCTGGTTGTCTCCGGTGGAATATTGCTCGATGACATCTCCAAGGGAAGTGCTCTCACCGGTCAGGCGGATGAATGTTGTCGGAGTATTGGCTGTGAGCGACTCATAGACGTTCATTCCTACACCTTCCTCGAACAGGCTCATACTGGCGGTCTCATCGGAAATTACCACAAGGTTCGGATTCTCGTCACTTGTCACATCACTGACAATGGCAGAGGGGGATGCAAGTGCGATGACCAGAAGTGAAAGCACGATCATGCGTGAGATGATAATTGGTCTTCTTGCTCCTTCCCTGAGAAGGAAAAGTCCTCCTGCTATTACAGGCAGTATCAATGCAAACATCAATGGTTGTTCGAACGTGAAGGTCATAGTTCACCCCGGTTTCTAATGATAAGGATCTCAAGGACTACCAGCAGCATTGCAATGATGATAAGGTAGATATCAACGTATTTATTTGCAGTATATGTGGTCTGTCGGATGATATCGCCTCCTTCATTTGACGTTGCTCTTTCAAGAACGTTCGAGGAGTCTACTGTGGTATCGGATTCCATATCATCGTAAAGGTTCACAGCTATTCTTTTGCCAGCTACCTCATAGACACCCACTTCATCATAGAGCAATCTGCTCGTGGTTATAGAACCTGAAGGGGTTGTAACCTCCTGCTCCTTTGACAATGCTGAAACGGCACCGGTCTGGACATTGTAATCTCCAATATCACCAGTACCTCCAAGCCATGCGATAACCTTTGCCCAGAACACAGGATATTCCGGAAGGTTGTGGAAATTGTTCCATGCATACTCTCCGAGCATATCGCTTAATCCGAGGTACATGACAGTACCGTCACCGACATTCCAATATGCAAGCATCGGTACATTCGATGGGGTATCAACAAGGGACACTGCATCAGACCTGATGGTCGAATTCAGATAAGTGTAGACGGCTATATCCTCGAACTTCACTTCATCTGTGAGCCTCGTGTCCTGTTCGACCTTCAATGCCACGCCTTTACTGCTCTCTGAGGTGGTAATGATCTTTACAGGAAGCAATTGCATAAGGTCGATGTTCGCATTCTTCGGGTCAAGTGCAGGCGTGGCGATAACAAGCACGTTCCCGCCGTCCTTAATAAAAGTGCTAAGCCTTGCAGCTTCTTCAGATGTTATTGCCCTTTGTTGTGTATCGACAACAATGACCTTATAATCACTAAGGTCGGCAGGCACATTATTGGATTGTGTTGCCTTTATGTTCGGCAGCAGTGAAAGGGCAGTTGACGAAGGTGATCTTTTAACATCGGTAACAAGAAGCAGTTCGTTCTGCACATTTGCCGGAATTGATACGTAGGCGACATTATCAACTGCAAGCTTGTCTTCCCTGTCTATCTTGATCTCCGTAATACCGGTTCCAAGGTCGGTCAGCTTGAATTGTTTAGTTGAAAATGGCCCTATATCGAGTGTCACACTCTTTTTGCTCTGGCTTCCCGGCGTATCGATGATCATCTTGACGTTCTGTGTCGTTTCCATGTAGTTCTTGACAACACAATTGTAAGTGTAGCCCGTCTCCTCGGCATCGATCCAGCCTTGTATTATACCTACATTGTCAGTTGGTGAACCTACCCTTACAAATGTCACTTTCAATCCGTAGGATTCAGCAAGTCTCATAGCCGATACAGGGTCTTCTCCCTGCCAGTTAGTGAAATCGGATATGACCACGATCCTCCCTCCCTCATTGGAAAGGGTTCTCATGGCATTGGTAATTGCACTTGAGAGGTCTGCAACAGAACCTTTCGGAGTAAGGCTGTCAAGGGCGTTCTTAGTAGCTGAAGATCCGCCGGCTTCCAGTACGTTCACCGGAATGTTCTCTGCGAGTATTATGCTGTTCTTCTTACTGACATAGGTCTTAGCAATATCAGTGGCACTATCGAACCTGCCCTCAGTGTTCATACTGGCAGAGGCATCAATGACGAATATCGTATGTTCGCCGCTAAGTTCCTCTTCAGCGGTATAGAACGGTCCGGCTATAGCAACGGAGATCAATATCAATATGAGCAGTTGAGCAAGGAATATCGGGTCCTTTATAAGTCGCCTCAATGATGCAAATCTCTTCTTTTTCTTCTCCGCACGCATCAGGAACATAAGGGAAGGTATCTTCAGTTCCAGGGGTTTTGGGCGTAACAGGTACAATATGATAAGTGGGATTATGCTTGCCAGGGCAGCGAGCCCGAGTATGTTCGCAAAAGGCATTACATGCGCCTCCTGTTGATGGCATTGAAGAACGCCTCGAAGATAGGAGTATCAGTTGTGAATGTATACAGGTCAGCACCTACATGGTTACAGATGTTCTGTATGCCATCGATGTGTGCCTGTAGTTCTTCCTGGTACTTATCCTTGAAATTATTACTAAGATAGGTCTTCAGCTCATCATTGGTCTCAAGGTCCATCAGCTTGACATGACCGTGCATTGACAGATCACTCTCGGAAGGGTCAAGCACCTGTATGAGAATAAGGTCATGGTTTGAAAGTCTGTAGATCGCGGATTCAATGGATTTGAGGTCTTCCATGAAATCCGAGATGATGATCACGAGTGAACGTGACTTTATCATTTTTTCATATAGCTGGACACAGTGGTCAAGAGCAGTCTGGCCTTTAAGCTCCACATCTGCAAGTCTATCGATATCTCTTAATAAATGACGTCTTCCCCTGTGTGTCTGGGATATGGATATGTCTTCAGAGTAGGTAGATATGCCAAATTTATCGTTATCCTTTGTAACAAGGTATGCAAAGCCGGCAGCAAGCATGGCACCATACTCGAACTTTGTGACAGTGTCAAGGGTATAGTCCATACTATTGCTTGAATCGAGAAGTATGTGTGTGGTCACTGATTTGTCTTCTTCGAATTCCCTGACATAGAGCTTCTCTGACCTTGCGTAAACGTTCCAGTCAATGGACTTGAGGTCATCTCCGGGGTGGTATTCCGTATAGCCTATCGTATCGAGGCCATGTCCCTTCCGGTGGGAGCGTCTGCTTCCTGCATAAGCACTGGAGACCCGCTTTCTTACCAGAAAAGTAAAGCGGTCAAGCTGGCGGAAGAAATCCACATCTATACGGTGTTTTCTGTCACTCATGGTCTAAGCATCATATTGGTGTTTGTAGGCTATTCCTTCTCAGACTTACCGATGCGTGTATCATTTAAGTTTGGTAAGTATTTCCTTTATCACATGATCTTGTGATATCCCACGTCTTTCGGATTCGAAAGTAAGGATTATTCTGTGCCTTAATACCGGATATGCCATTGCATTAATATCTTCAACACTTACAAAGTTCCTGCCTTGTACCAATGCACGAGCCTTGGCTGCCAGAATAAGTCCGATCGATGCCCTTGGAGAAGCTCCGAACTCAATGAATTCCTTCCATGTGCGGGTCGCCATAACTACTCTGATCGCTCTTTCTTTTATATCATCTGCAATTGGCATGTCCCTTGTAAGACGCTGGAGCTGTAATACCATATTCTTGTCAAGCACTTTACCAACATGCGGTTCGTCATATTTGGTGTAGCGTCTGACGATCTCTTTTTCTTCTTCAAATGAAGGATAGTCCAGAACGATCTTCAAAAGGAACCTGTCAAGCTGTGCTTCCGGCAATGGGAAAGTTCCTTCCATTTCGATCGGGTTCTGGGTTGCAAGTAAAAAGAACGGTTTGTCAAGGATGAATGTATCATTACCTACCGTGACCTGTTTTTCCTGCATGGCTTCAAGCAATGCAGATTGTGTTTTTGGGGAGGCACGATTTATCTCATCGGCAAGGACAATGTTGGCAAAGACGGGTCCTGGCTCGAATTTGAACTCTTTTTTTCCTCCCGTCTCTTCAATGATGTGTGTACCTGTGATATCTGCCGGCATAAGGTCAGGAGTACACTGAACCCTACTGAACCCAAGGTCCATTGTCTTGGAGATAGTAGAAATTGTAAGTGTTTTTCCAAGACCGGGGTTACTTTCTATCAGTGCGTGTCCGTTAGAAAGAATGGCAATGATTATCTGTTCTACCGTATCCTTCTGTCCTACTATGACCTTGGATATCTCATTGAAAAGTGCTGTAAATGCATCACCAGCACCTCTGTAAGTCTGTTCAAGGTCTCCTGATCTTGCATCATTGGAATTCATGTGGTGTTCTCCTTATATTGCAATTGGTCGAATTTGTTGGTGGTGTAAATTGATCTGTTAATGTGATAAATCGATGAGTATCGATGTTAATGTGATGAATCGATGAGTATCGATGTTAATTTAATGATGATGATATATTAATAAATCCATTGATATATTTATTGATATTATGTAGTTATCGGTTACTTGCCATCTGCTCAAAGTATTCTTTTATGATACTTTCATACCCTTCCGGCAATTGCTCATAGTAAGCAGGTGATGATATCCTTCCAACCTCATATGCTGATGAGCTCTCAAATTCAGGTGGAAGTGAGTCCTCATCTCCACTGTCAGTAAAACCGGTTCCTGCTCCCGGTGGCAATGAGAGGTCGACCTCTTCCCCCCCGACCACGATTATTGCGGTCTCTCCGACAAGGTCTTCACTGTTTTCCCCTGCATCTCCTTCAAGTGGGAACTGTTCATCAGGGGATGTTCCATTCTCTGCTGATGGTATGAACGGTATTTTTTCAATAAAATTATTAATTTCTTCAGGAGTTATGTCTGAACGCACATCAGTTGCTGTTACAAACGAAAAGGTTGAAAAGGTTATTATCAGTAACACAACATTTATTGTAAATTTTTTTTTGCTAAGAAATTTTGAGTATTGAGAATTTAATGATTTTTTATTCTTATTACTCTTATTTACTTTAACAGCATTTAATGATGAATTTGTTGCATCTTTTGATTTTTTTCTACTTTCTAATGTAAAGTTTCCAATTTTAGAAGTTGCTTCAATAACTGTTTCCCTTAAATCGTTTACAATAATATTGTCATTATTTTTGTTATCAGAAGCTGTTCTTAATTTTTCATTTAATTCGGGATATTTTATTTCTAATAATCGGATTATATTAACTTTTTCATCTTTAATATGTAATAATACTGTAATTATGGACGCAAATATAACTGAAAGTAGCATTATGGCAATAGTGCCTATTGAAACAGTTATTAAAACAAAGTTGTATGATTCACTTTCATAAAGTTCGAAAGTACGAAGTGTAAAAATCCATTTATCAATGTTCAATATCCACATTATTGAAAAGAAAGTGAAGACTATTGCAGAAAAATCTAATATTTTGTAGATACGCTGGTATTTATTGACCGTAGCTTCCTGTTTCTCTACAAAATTATCAATATCCATGATCACTATCCTCTCTAAAGCAAACTTGAATGAACATTCATACCTTATATGAACACTTTTTTAGTTATCCAGCTTGTATCCATTGTAGGAACCAAGGACTTTGAGCATAGATACTTTCGAATTTATATAATATAAAGCATCTTTTATAACTGCATCGCCTGTACTTCCTTCTATGTCAATATAGAACAGATAATCCCCCAAAGAACGTTTCGATGGTCTTGATTCAATGCGGGTCAGATTAATGTCTCTTTTTGCGAATTCCCCTATGATCTCATAGAGTGAACCAGGTCTGTCCTCATCAATATCAGCAATAATGGATGTCTTGCATGTATCATTTTTAGGTATGCAGGCCTCATCTTCCTGCCACTTACCTTGTTTTATGACAATAAAGCGTGTGTGGTTCTTCTCCCAGTCCTGAATATTCGGAACAAGTACCTTCAATCCATATTCTCTGGCGGATTCCTTTGATGCGATAGCTGCCATCTCACAGAACTCGTTAGCAAGTTTAGCAGCATGGGATGTACTTCCGGTCGTACGTATTTCTGCTTTTTTGAAATGTTTTCTTATGAACTTACTGCACTGGGCCAGTGCCTGAGGATGTGACATTATTATTTTGATATCCTTCATCTCACCCTTTGAGAGAAGGCAATGCTTAATGGGTACAACTATCTCCCCTATAATGGTCATGTCGCTCTCAAGCAATAGATCGAGCGTGATCCCAACGGACCCCTCTATGGAATTCTCTATCGGGATTATTCCTATGTCCGAATCTCCATTGATGACGGATGCAAAAGTATCGTTTATGTCATCATAATAGACAAGGGAAGTTCCCTCCGTCTTTGATTCTTTGCTTATCCAGCCTTTTGCTGCTTTTTCCGAGTAGGATCCGGCAGGCCCGAGTACGCCAATGATCATCGTTGCAAATGGGCTTGCCTCTTAAAAATAGTTTGTGATGGCAGGCTTTAACTTTTAACGACCCTGAATATTATTGCAAGTCCTGTCAGATTGATACTTATGATAAGGATCGAGCCAAGGGTTTTTCGCATTCCTTTTGGTATCATATCCTTATCCGTCCTTTTATCTACCTCGAACCGGATGACCTTATCGGAATCTGCAAAGACTGTTCTTTCATATGCCTGATTGTTATTTCCGGAAAGTTCAGCGTTGATGATGTATTCCTTTTCCGGTTCGAGTCCGTAGAAGATATACTCGCTATCACCTTCTGTTTCCAGAATGGTCCGTTTGTCCGAAGTGATACTAACACTACCGGTTTCTGTGAGTAATATTTTGAAATTAACATACCTTTTAGTGGCAAACGAATCTCCGGTTGAAAATCGTAGTTCGTTCGGCAGGTCAAGGATACTAAGGATAGTGGGTGCAATATCTTCCTGACCTAACTGTTCATCAACGAGCTTTCTTTCGATATTGGATGATGTTGCAATGAAAGGTATCTGAAGCACTTCCGGTGAGGTTGCATATTTTTCGGACTTGCTGCCACCACGTCCATTTACTGACTGGAATGCCATCCCGTGATCTGAAGTTAAGATGAAAGCAAGGTCATTATCTTCCGCTCTTTCAATAAGAGGCTGGATCATAATGTCGAGTTCTTCGATGCACTCGATATACCCTTCATTTCTGCGATAAAGTCCGGCAGTATCAATGGCACCGATATTTATTGTCAGTATGTATTTCTGGTCAGGATATTGCTCCATCAGTTCAATGACCTCAAGGGCTGTTTCGATCCCCCAGAGGTTGTAAGCGTTATAACGCTCGATCTTCCCTTCCTTATACTGCTGTACATAGGTTGGGCCCAGAATGGCATATTCTTTGAATATCTTTTCAACATCGATTATCATATCGGTATCGCGCTGACCGGAATTATCATTGAGCACGACTTTCATTTGCGGGTCATTTATTGATGTGGTGCTATCATATATGGCAACATCCTGTTCTGCAAGAAGTTCGGTCGTGTCACCCTTTTCCAGTATTGCGAACATGAGGTATCCATTGTCGCGGGCAACATCATAGATTGTGGCATCATTGTGTGTTATCATTGCAGAAGTGGCCCCTGGATTTCCTGTAACGATCACCGAATGCCCATTTTCACCTTCTGTAGAGGGTGTAAGAACACTGAATGCTTGAAGTCCATCTTTTGCAAGTGTTGAAATATTTTGGATATTTGGCTTTTCCATAGGGTTTCCATCAAGTGCATAAGGGATCTTTTCCGGATCTATATAGCTTGCACCGAGGCCATCTACTATCAGTATGACTGCACCATGATCGGTTTCTATGTTTTGGATATCTATTGGGGTGAGTGCCACAACAGGAGTTGAAAGTTGCACTATTATAAGACAAAATAGAAAAAAGATAGCTCTTATTTTTAAATTATGTTTTAATGTAGATACGTTCTTCACGATCACTATTATATTTTTTTAGACTATATAATTAATTATATTTCATTTCTTTGACATTTTTTTAAAATAGATATTGTTTTTTGTTTTTTTCCTCTAATAATGTCAGGTATTTCATAATTTTATATATGTACTTTTCTACTATCAAATAGCTATTTTTTAAATAATTAATTCTGATTATTATAAATTATGCTTATTGATATCGTTTATTACTCTTATATATTTAATTATAGATTTTTAGCAGTAGCTTTGTATTTATATTAGTTTTATTTTTCAAATTTTCAAGTATTATATATAAGAATTTTGGTATTAAATTATATGTTAATTTTTCAGAAAATCTTGTATTTAGTAAAAACGCTATCAATCGATATTATAATTTCAATAAATAATGCTGCTCAAAATACGTGCCATATAGTAACATATTTATACTAAATATGAAACATACATATGTTTATATATGATTATTCCAGTTTGAAATTTGGGTATAGCTACCCAATATCAGTTGTTCCATCTCTGGATTAATTGGATGGTGTGAACGACGATCAAAAAACATCAGCATCCGGATGTACCGGGTCTTTAATTATGAAGGAGTGATCAAAATGACCGATTTAAACCCAAAAGAAAGATTATTGAACGCGTTAAACCGCGAACCAGTTGATAAAGTCCCGGTAGTCTCTGTAACACAGACCGCTATAGTTGATCTTATGGATCAGACCGGTGCAGAGTGGCCTGAAGCTCATTCTGATGCAGAGAAGCTGGCAACACTCGCCGTAGCATCACACGAGATCGCAGGTCTGGAAGCTGTGAGATATCCATATTGTCTGACAGTTCTTGCAGAAGCTATGGGTTGTGAAGTTAATATGGGAACAAAGAACAGACAACCATCTGTAACTGATCACCCATATAAAGGCGTTGACAACCTCGTAATGCCCGAGAACCTTCTTAGCAATGGCAGAATACCTGCTGTGCTTGATGCAACGAAGATCATCATCGACAAAGTTGGAGATAAAATTCCTCTGGTAGCTGGAATGGAAGGACCTGTAACCCTCGCATCCGATCTTGTAAGTGTAAAGAAGTTCATGAAATGGTCTATCAAGAAACCAGATGACTTCGAGACTATCCTTGACTTTGCCACAGATGCATGTATAGTGTATGCAAATGCACTGGCAGATGCAGGTGCAGATGTAATATGTGTGCCTGATCCTGTAGCATCCCCTGACCTTATGAACCCTGAAACATTTGACAAGATGCTTAAGCCAAGGCTTGCAAGGTTTGCAGAAGGGGTCAAATGTCCGATGGTGCTTCATGTTTGTGGAAATGTCACTCCTATTCTCGGTATGATGGCAGACTGTAAATTCGAGGGACTTAGCATTGAGGAAAAGGTAACAGACCTTAGGGGAGCTATCAAAACTGTCGGAGACAGGGCTGTAATTGTTGGTAATGTATCCAGTCCGTTCACATTACTTTCTGGTGATGTGGAAAAGGTCAAAGCAGATTCAAAAAATGCCCTTGAAGATGGTGTTGCAGTTCTTTCTCCTGGATGTGGTATTGCACCAAATACTCCTGTAGATAACGTCAAGGCTTTGGTTGAAGCAAGGGACGAATACATTGCATAATATCTGTAGATACGAAATATATATACAAAAATCTGAACATCCAGTCGGAAAGGTCTTGTTTTGCAGGACCTTTCATTTATTTCTTTTTGATCATCTGCCAATAATTATCGATCACATTGATCGGTCGGGCAAGAAGGTAATACTATGCGAACAGGAATTGCAATAGATCTTGGTACAAGTGGTTTCAGGGCACAAAAAATAGACCTTGGATCAGGTGAGATACAGAGAACTGTCATCACAATGAGAAATCCTCTGCCCGGTGCGAACGTTATGGATCATCTGGATTTTGCCATGACATATGGTCAGGACAAAGCTCATGACCTTGTAATCAATGCTTTCATTCACATCCTTAATGAACTTGAACCGGAAGGTGGACTTGTTGAGAGAATCGCAATATGTGGAAATCCTATACAATTATCATTGTTCCAGGGAATTCCTATCGATGACCTTGCCTATGCAGGAGAGCGAAAAAAGAAGTTGATGAATATCGAGGAACAAAAAAGGAATGCTTGTATCATTGAAAGCACTCAGGTAAAAGGCCTTGAATTCCTTAATTGTAAAGTAGTTATTCCACCTGCAATCAAACACGAGGTCGGTGCAGATGCTCTTGCATTGATCGTAAAATCCGGAATGCTTGAATCAGAAAAGATATCCATTGCAACCGATTATGGTACTAATGCGGAAATGGCGTTAAAGGTTGGTAATGTCATCTTCACAGGTTCTGCAGCAGCAGGTCCTGCGCTTGAAGGTCAGGAGATCGGGGACGGAAGTATTGCACGTCCATTTGTGATATCAGATGTTGAATTTAATAATGGGGATATATTGAATTACGTTCTCGATGAGGAAATGAACACGGTAAGTGGTTCCCTTGTTAACTACAAAAATGGGGCTGTTCTCAAAAATGGTGATTTGCATGCAATTGGCATCACAGGTACCGGTGTTATTGCACTTATCGATGAGGCCATAAAAAATGGCATCATAAAATTACCAAATATAAATACGCCTGATAAAAAACTTTATCTTCAGGATGATCTACATTTCACAGAAAAAGACCTTGCTGAAGCGGGAAGGGCCATCGGTGCGATACGTGCCGGTCATGTGACATTATGCAATGCTGCGAATATTGCAATGGAAGATGTAGAGGTCGCATACATGTCCGGTGCTGCCGGTACCTATATGGATGCGATAAAAGCTCATCGTATCGGCATGATACCTTATAATGTCTCAAAGATCTGCCAGATAGGGAATACTTCTCTTATCGTTGCAAGGGAGATACTTATTTCAGAAGAACGATTATGGGAGCTTCAGGAGATCGCAGTAGAGATAGTTGGCACACATGTAATGTTTGCAATGGATGAAGCATTCAAGGACGCTTACATCCTTGAGCTTTCCTATTGGAACGAGGGTATGCCTTTCAAGACACTGAAAAAATATCTTAAGAAAAAAGGTCTTCCTACAATTGATGAAGTAACTAAGGAGCCGGAAATCGAAAAAAGAGTCGAGAAGGACATTCCTGATCTTGGGAATGAAGGGCTTCATGTGCTCGACCAGATAGGTACATTTCTAGTAATAGATATGGAAGGCTGTATCGATTGTAAGAAATGTGTGGACGTGTGTCCAAATAATGCATTGGAACAGGATGATCGGTCTGTAAGAATAAGAACTGATCTTTGTGATGGTGCACACTGTCAGAAATGTATCCATACATGTCCGGAAAATGTCCTCGACTGGCATCTTCTCAAAGTAGTGGAATAACTTTCACGAAGTGAACATTGAATTATTTGCTCACACCCGTTGTACTGATGTACTGGATATAGATCTAAAAAGTAAACAGATTGGATCGAAGGAAGCTACTATAGATCTTAGATGTGAGCAATTTTGTTTATTCATTGATTTAAGATAATTCTTTCGTTCAGAAAGATCGTCAAAATATGGATATTCTATCTTTACGGAAGATAAGATATAAATCATGGCTTGTTTACTTATAATAGGATTAAAAACAAATTCCATTATCAAAAACAAAAAATCGTTTAGATCAAAAAACGCAAAAACGGGAGATGTATAAGATATACAGTTCCATGGAAAAGACCGGTAATATATCTGTCAAAATGACTTCATCTAAAGTTGTGTCTGATGAAATATCAGAACCTGATAGCTGTAGTTCTTTCTCTTTTTCCGATGATCCTGGAAATTATTTCGAGGCTATAGTAGCATCTTTGAAAGAAGCTCTCATGATACTTGATCTGGATCTGAACCTGATATATGCGAATGATTCATTCTACAAAATGTTCAATGTTAAACCTGCTGAACTCTTGGAAAATGATGCTGACATATTTGTTGATTTCAAGAAAAATTCACCTGAACTGTTTGACAGGCTTAGCAGAGTTTGTAAAGAAGGTTTCTTACTTGAGGAATTTGGACTGACCTATCCTTTTAGCAATGCCGGTACAATGTCTGTGCTGATCAACAGGAGGCAGATCATATGCGATGGCGGCTGTGTTGCTCTCGTTACCTTTGAATATATTGACGAATTGAAAACCTCGGAAGAGGGAATTATCCAATACGAAGGTCAATATTCAACGTTGGTCGAAAAAGGTAATGAAGGGGTAATTGTTGTCCTTGACAATGAAATACGGTATACAAATGAGAAGTTTTGTGAACTGACAGGATCGTCAAAAGACAATATCATTGGTTCGCCTTTCCTTGATCATATTTCACTTGAATATCGCAGAATGGTCTCCAAAAAATACAATAAATGTCTTTCAAGCAAGAAGAATGACTCCAATATTTATGAAGCAAATATTATTTCGCTTACTGAAGGTGAGATCCCTGTGGAGATCACTACTTCTTACATTGAATACGAAGGACAGTCTGCGGTAATGCTGAACTTAAATGACATTAGGGAAAAAAGAAAAGCAGAGAAAGCTCTTGTTGATACTGAAAAGAACTTCAGGATAATCTTTGAAAAATCTCCCATAGGTATAGTTCGTTTTGACCGAAAAGGAATTATAACGAATTCAAATGAAGTATTCAATGAGATATTCGATCACTTACGGGATGTGATCACAGGCTATAATGTCCTCGATCTTTTTAGTGACAAAGATGTTCGTAGCGATATAAGTGATGTGATCTCGGGAAAGATAAGGAACTATGAGAATGATGTTCACCTAATTGTAAATGATAATAGTTCTATCTTGCATGTCACTTTCAGTTCTTTGATCGTAGATGGATCATTGCAGGGTGGAATGGGTATATTTGAAGATGTCACCCTGAGGAAGATGGGTGAACATTCTCTCCAGCTAAACGAGTCTCGTCTTGAGATACTTCTTGAACTCAACCAGATGTCTGATGAATCCATTGAAGATATATTATATTTCACTTTGGAGGCTGCTGCAAGACTCACTCAGAGCAATATCGGTTACCTTGTCAGTGTCCGTGAAGACAACTCTTTTGATATGGTCTTCCTCCTTTTAACAGACGAAAAGGGTCAATACGAACTGAGCAAGGACCTGGGTGATTATCCGTTTGACATTTCCAGCAGGGCTATCAAAGTGAGCTCAAGTGGGAAATATTTGCTTTCAAATTACCCGAATGATCTTTTTGAAATGGAAAAAGACCATAATATGACCGGTACGATCACACGCCATTTTGATATTCCGGTCTCCAATGAAGAAGGTGAGCGATTCGTTCTGGGAGTTGGCAACAAAGATTCTCTTTATGATGATCTTGATACTCGTAACCTGGCACTATTGATCCAGGAAATAACAAAACTGATCGAGCATAGGGAAGCTGATGAAGCTTTGCGTGTATCGGAAGAAAAGTACTCCAATCTCGTTAAGAACGGGAATGACGGCATTGTCATAATTCGTGATGATGTGCTGGGATTTGTAAATTCAATGTTCTGTGAGATTGTTGGTTTTACTCCTCAAAAGGTGCATAACTCCAGTTTTTCTTCTTATCTGTCACCTGAATATCGGCGAATGGTGACTAAGCAGTTCTCGAAGATAATGGAAAAACAGAAGAGCAGCTCTAATAAATTCGAGGTCAATCTGCTTGATCGTAAGGGTGAAACTGTTCCTGTTGAGATAAGCCCTTCACGCATATATGATCAGGGCAAGCCTGCTGTAATGGCTATTATACGTGACATAACTGAACAGAAAAAGAAAGAACAGGAACTGCTTGATTCACTGGAAGTACAAAAGGTATTGCAAACGGTTATCAAAAGCAGTCCGGCAATTGTATTTTTCTGGAATGCGCAGTCGGGATGGCCAGTTGAATTCGTTTCTGAGAACATCGATACATTTGGATATTCTCCGTCGGATTTTCTTTCTGGCAAACTACAATACGGTGACATTATTCACCCTTCTGATGCGGAAAGGGTGCATAGCTATTTTGCCCGGAAATTTGCAGAAAATGCTTCTGAATATCGTCTCGAATACAGGATAATCACCAGTTCTGATGATGTTCGATGGGTTGTTGAGAGGTCCACTCCGCAGTATGATGAGGAAGGTGATCTTGTGCATATACAGGGTATCATCATAGATATCACTGAGCGTAAGAGGATCAATCAGTTCCTGAACATTGAATCCGAGGTCGGTAATTTCTTCACTCCTTCAGGGGACCTTCAGGAAACCTTTGACCAGCTTCTGGAATTTGCTTTACATATAGAAAGTATTGATTCTGGTAGTCTCTACCTGATAGACAAGAATAATGGCGGACTGAACCTTATATCCCACAAAGGACTTTCGGAAAATTTTGTAAAAACTAATTCTCATTACGCAGCAGATTCCATGCAGAGTCGATTTTTCATGATGGGTTATCCGCTTTATAAAATGTATTCCGAGATCTATCCTGTGACAAAGCGTGATAACAGGGTAGATGAAGGGCTGCTGGCAACAGCTGTGATCCCGGTGAAGTATCAAGAGGAAGAAGTGGCTGTTCTTTTCCTTGCATCGCGTACTGAATATGAAATGCCGTACAATATTCGTACATCGGTAGAAACAGTTGCTGAACAGATGGGTTCCATCATCGGTCGCATTGAAACGGAAGTAGATATGCAAAAGAACCAGAACGACCTTAAATCACTTGTTGATGGCATTGAGGATCTGATCTTTGTTCTGGACAGTGAGGGTTGTGTACTCTACAGCAATGAGGCAGTCTCGAAAAAACTAGCTTACTCAAAAGAAGAGATCACTGGTATGAATTTCATAAAAATACATCCGCATAATAAGGTACTCGAAGCAGCAAGTCTCTTTGGGGATGCACTTGCAGATAACAAGATCGAGTTCAGGTTACCTTTGGTTACAGGTACTGGCATGCTTATGTCTGTGGAAACAAGATTGCAAAAGGGTAAATGGAATCGTCAGGATGCGATCATTGCTATCTGTCGGGAGGTTGGCAAAAATTAAAGGGACCTTTATGTTTTGTCTGCCTGGCAAACAATGTTCTTATCACATGTTTGCATTTATCTTATCACATCAGTATAGTTGTAGGCATTTATATTAATTATTTTAATGGAGGGCTAAATTGTGATCGATATTAATCCTCAACGCATATTAGTACGATATAATGTAAAAGTGGAAAAAGAAATGACTCCTGAAGAGGTGGCCGAGAAATTATTCCCTGTGGAAGAAAATATACGGGAGGTCGCAAAGGCTATCTTTGAAGGAGATGAAGACGAGGTTGTGGAAAGTATCCAGAATGCGATCAATAATGGACTGGACCCACTGAACCTTATTAACAATGCACTGATGGTGGGTATGGAAATAGTCTCCACTCTTTATGATGACGGTGTTCTCTACCTTCCAGATGTCATAATTTCAGCGCAGGCAATGATGGAAGGTATCGAATATTGTAAAGAACATTTCGGTCAGGACCATGAATACAAGGGTAAGATCGTTTCCTATGTTGTGGAAGGGGACATCCATGATATTGGTAAGAAGATCGTGACCGTTCTTCTCAGGGCGAAGGGGTATGAAGTTGTAGACCTTGGAAAGGATGTCTGTGTGGAAGAGGTCATTGCGGCTGTCAAAAAGGAAAAACCCATTATGCTTACGGGAACGTCGTTAATGACGACAACTATGATTGGTTTCAAGGATGTGAATTCCCGTTTGCTTGAAAGTGATATCAATGTACCTGTTGTGTGTGGTGGAGGTGCGGTAACACAGGATTTTGTATCCCAGTATGAACTTGGTCTTTATTGTGAAGAGGCTGCTGACGTACCAAAGATCGCAGATGCTATCATCAACGGCTTGAATATTAGCCAGCTCAGGAAGGAGTTCCATAAACACTGAGGAGGAATAGGTTTGAGTTTAAAACGTTATAATAAAATGGCTTATGATGACCTTGAAGATATGGTCTTTGGACATTCTATCTATCCTGTTAAGACAGGTTTTGATCTGGAGATCGGGGCAGGATATACTTCAGCGGAAGTCAACTATGCACCAAGACCAGCAGCGGGTGAGTCTAAAGAGAAACTTATTGCAGAATACCAGAAGATCACAACGGATGTCCTGCAACGAATGGTACAGGTTGGTTTCCCTTCGGTGGTGCTTGAAACGGAACATGTGCAACAAATGACCGTCAATCCGTCATGGGGTGCAGAGATAGCACATGAACAGAAGACCATTATGGAAGAGTTTTATGATGAATATGGCATCAAATGTGCATTGCGCCATACGCCTGCTGATATTCGAGGTGGAAAAGAATCCCTCGATCTTAGAGGCGATTCTTATGGTATGTTGCTGGAATCTTTTGAAGAGGTTGCTTCCAATGGAGCTGACATGCTTTCCATTGAATCACTTGGTGGTAAGAGCGTCTTTGATTCATCAATATTAAGGAACGATATCTCAGGAGTGCTTTTTTCAATAGGTATCCTCGGCACTCTTGATGTGGAGTTCATATGGGAAGATATTAGCAAAATAGCAAAGAAACATGATGTTGTGGCTGCTGGAGATACTGATTGTTCTCAGGCTAATACTGCAATGTTCATTGCAGGTGGTCTACTTGACAGAAAACTTGCCCACACGCTTGCTGTTGTGACAAGAGCGGTTTCAGCACCGCGTTCACTTGCTGCCTATGAAGCAGGAGCTGTCGGTCCCGGTAAAGATTGTGGATATGAAAACACTATAATCAAGGCTATCGCTGGTGTCCCTATCTCACAGGAAGGAAAGGGATCAACTTGTGCTCACTCTGATCTCATGGGTAATCTCGCTATGCAATGTTGTGATCTCTGGTCCAATGAATCTGTGGAGTACCGTGGTGAGTTCGGTGGTACAAGCGTTCAATGTTGGGGGGAGACTCTATCTTATGATTGTTCCATGATGAATACGGCAATAGAGGCTGGATATGCGAAGGTCTTCAGGGATGTTTTCATGGTCTCAGATAGATATAGGGATTCTCAGGCATTCATACTTGCATTCGATAATGCTTATAGGATAGGTGAATCGATCGTAAAGGATGGTAATGATATTTATCTACGTGCTAAGAATGCTGCGATCGAGGCATGTAACATCGTTGATGAAGGTTCTCGTGGACAGCTTGAACTTTCGCGCTTTGAGAAAGCATCTCTTGCAAAGGCGATCAAGTCCCTTCATTCACTTACTGATGAAAAGGATGTTTTCATTGAAGAGAATATGGACAAATTTTCAACTATGGAGAACTTCATACCTAAAAATTACGGTTACTGAAGTTTTCATTTTTATCTTTCATATCTTCATATTACGGCCCATTTTCTCTTTTTCTTTTCGTTACGATTGTCGTGCAATGAATTTTTCAGTCATCTACTCTCATTTTCTAGATTGGATCTTTGATGCCTCAATATGTAGTATTTAACTGTTTTGTATTATTCGAAGAAATATGAATTAATAATTATATATAATATTTAGTTAATACTTTGTGCATATACATATTATTGTTTAATTTTGTTGATATAATAAAATGATCTTGAATTGTTATTTCCAGTTAATCCTTTTATTGATATCGTTTTCTTTTCATTTGACCAAAACTACACAATGATATTTAATATTTATAAATTTCTACTATAAAGTGTATATATTTCTATAAAATCAATAGATATGTTTAAAAATAAGCATCAATAGCCTTTATTTATTAATATTAGTATCGATTAAAGATTTCCATTTTACAAATGGTTTATATATTAGTTATTTTTAAAGCTAACTTAATTATATTATATAAACGTATTTACTAAATTTATTTTGTTTGTTTTCGATATTGTTAATTTTATTATGTATTTTCGACATCAAGAAAGCTTATTTTTTCTCTATTTCACCTTTGCACTTTTTTTTAATCAAATCGTAATACATATATATAAAATCATTTGAAAACAAATGTTTATATATTGGTATGAGAGACGTTTGAATAGGTTTTCAGAACGAAATCCTATGATTGGATCGAGGGTGGTATTCTTCCCAAGAAGAATGGCACTTCATTTATTATTAAAAAAACAAAGGAAGTAAAACATGACCAGTTTGGATATAGACCCCAGTGATATTCTGGTAAGATATAATGTGAAATTGGAGAAGGCAATGACGCCTAAAGACGCTGCAGCTGAACTTTATCCTAAGGATGAGTTATACAGACAAATTGCAGTAGCAATCTTTGACGGTGAGGAAGACGACGTTATCGAAGGTCTCGAAAAGGCCATCGCAGCAGGAAAGAACCCAATTGCTCTGATCGACGATGCTCTAATGGTTGGCATGAAAGTAGTTACTGATCTGTATGATCAGGGAACGATCTTCCTGCCAAACGTAATGATGTCCGCAGATGCAATGCTCGACGGTATCGAGTTCTGTAAGTCACAGTCCGATGAAGCACCTGTTTCAAAGGGCAAGGTTGTCTGCCATGTTGCAGAAGGAGATGTTCACGACATCGGTAAGACAATAGTTGCTGCACTTCTCAGAGCAAACGGATATGAGGTAGTTGACCTTGGCCGTGATGTTCCTGTGGATGAAGTCATTGAAGCTGTCAAGGCAGAGAAACCTCTCATGCTTACAGGTACTGCACTGATGACCACAACAATGTATGCTTTCAAAGCAGTCAACGACAGGTTACTTGAAGCAAGTCTTAATGTTCCATTCGCCTGTGGTGGTGGAGCTGTAAACCAGGACTTCGTATCTACCTATGATTTGGGTATTTATGGCGAAGAAGCTGCTGACGCACCTAAGATCGCTGACAAGATCCTTGCAGGATCTAGCATTAGTGCACTGAAAGAGGAATTCCACAAACACTGAAGAGGTGAGAAAAATGGCAATCAACAGATATACAAAAATGGCATATGATAGTGCAGATGACATGATCTTTGGTAAGTGTAAGCACCCTGTAAAAACAGGACTTGGACTCGAGATCGGTGGCGGATACACTACACCTGAAATTAACTATGCACCAAGGCCTGAAGCCGGTGCATCAAAAGAGAAGCTCGTCAAAGAATACCAGAGGATAACCACAGATATCATGAACCGTATGGTCCAGGTAGGTTTCCCTGCTGTTGTCCTTGAGACAGAACACGTCGAGCAGATGACCAACAACCCAACATGGGGAGGAGAGGTCGCACACGCACAGAAGACCATCATGGAAGAGTTCCACGATGAATACGGCATCAAATGCGCATTAAGACACACCCCAGGTGATATCCGTGAAGACCGTGATTACCTTGATCTTAGAGGTGACAAGTTCACAGTTCTTATGGAATCATTCGAAGAAATTGCAGCAAATGGAGCTGACATGCTTTCCCTTGAGTCAATGGGCGGTAAGGAAGTATTCGACTATTCGATCCTAAGAAATGATGTACCTGGTATGCTTTATGCAATTGGCTGCCTTGGAACCATGGATATGGATTTCATCTGGCAGGAGATCAGCTCTGTTGCAAAGAAGCACGGAGTAGTCTCCGCAGGTGACACTGACTGTTCCGAAGCAAACACTGCAATGTTCATTGGTGGCGGTCTTCTTGACAAGAACCTTGCACACACCCTTGCTATCATCGCAAGAGCTATCTCTGCACCAAGATCACTTGCAGCATATGAAGCAGGTGCTGTAGGGCCCGGTAAAGACTGTGGATATGAAAACACTATCATAAAAGCGATATCCGGTGTACCTATCTCACAAGAAGGTAAGACCTCCACATGTGCACACTCTGATGTCATGGGTAACGTTGTCATGCAGTGCTGTGACCTCTGGTCCAACGAATCGGTTGAATACCATGCTGAATTCGGTGGTACATCTGTCCAGTGCTGGGGAGAATCCCTTGCGTATGACTGTGCTTTGATGAACACAGCAACTGCAACAGGTCAGGAAAAGACTCTCAGGGACCTCTTTATGCTTTCTGACAAGTACAGGGACCCACAGGGCTATGTTCTTGCATATGACAACGCATACCGCGTGGGTGAAGCTATTGTCAAGGACGGTAATGACATTTACCTCCGTGCAAAGAACGCTGCACTCAAGTCAGTAGAGATCATGGAAGAAGGAATAGCTGGCAAGCTCGAAATGACCAAGTTCGAAAAGGGCGCCCTTGCAGACGCAAAAGCTGCACTTATGGCACTCACAGACGACCAGGATACTTTCATGAGCGATTGCATGACCAAGTACAAGGAAGAAGTTAAGGTCTTCCTGCCAGAGAACTACGGTCTCTAAGCATTTAGCATCGAAGTCTCCAAACGTGGACTGTAGCCCCGTATTGCTCGGGGCTACTCCCATCACCTTGAAAAATGTGTATTGCACGATATTTTCAATTTGACCTTATAATCACAAACATTTTCTTCTAAAACATAATACGGGAGGTGATATTCAGAAATTTAAAACCCCTTTACTCCTTTATGTCTTTTTGATATTTATTAATGGGTGCAGTTTTGCCCAGAATCACATTTAACAATCATTTGTATATGTCGAGTTATAATATTATTTATTGTATTTCATAAAATTTATTAATCGAACTAACGGAAGTGATCATATTTGACAAATAATGAAGAAATACCAGAGAACTGTATTTTATGTAACCCTGCGGATGGATTTCACATGATCGATAAAACAGCAGATCATGCACCACTCGGATTTGCAGGACTTGGTTTTGCAGCCACAATGCTGGGAATGATGGGTTCAGGTTTTTTCGCAGATGCTACAATGGTCGTCTCAATGTCGATCTTCCTCGGAGGATTTGCACAGGTATTTGCAGGTATCCAGGGCTGGAAAAAAGGTGATGTATTCGGTGCAACTGCTTTTTCAGCATTTGGTCTGTTCTGGTTCTCCTTTGCATTCATCTTGATGTCCTCAGGTCTTGCAAGCGGAGTTCTTGGAGCAGCCAGTGCAACTTCAATAGGCTTCTATCTATTCATCTGGGGGCTTGTTTCCCTTGTACTGCTGCTTGTAACATTCAAGATCGGGGTTAAGGCGATAACCATCGTTTTCATCACTCTTACTCTGACATTTTTCCTTAACGCAGCGGCAAACTTCGGAATGGGCATTGGTCCACTTGCAGGTTACATGACTTTGTTACTTGGGATCTCAGCTTTGTACACATCTCTGGCGCTTGTAACAAATTCAGTTTTTGGAAAGACAGTAGCTCCACTCTAAGCTAAGATCTAGCTAGAATGTCAGATACGTAATATTCAGACCGTGACCGTCCATAAGGTCGGTCATTCCCCTCCTTAAAAACAAAAATAAAATGCCAGGTGGTAACAATTGAGGACCTCTACCAGAAAGAACGGAACTGGATATCTTGCTCTTTCCGTCTTTATCGAAATAGCTCTGTTAAGGATATTTGCAGGGACCTATTCTGATATTCTTGCTGTGCAGGTTACAGGATATTTTGCCTTATTTATCGGTATCATTGCCTTAGTTCATCACTTTGTACCTAGTATCATCTCACTTTCGACCGACCATTTTCATCCATACGGGTACAAAAAATACAGTTCTCTGATATCATTGTTCATTGCACTGATCTTTATTCTGGCAAGTCTGTATATCCTCTCTGAAGTTCACTCTACCGTTAATGGAAGTAACTCTCTATTGCCGGATACTTCCATCTATATCTTGCTTTTAATGTCTGTTATTCTATCAGTAGCTATTCTGAAATATTGCTCTTTGGATGAATTTGATCAGGCTGGGATATCCCATTCATTTGCACTTAAATTAGATGTTATGTTTTCAGTTTTGATCGCTCTGACCTTGTTCATTCAAGTCAGTCCAACTGTTTTAATGTTGGAAACGGTGTTGCTAATTCTCGTACTTACGAAATATTGCATATCGATCGTCATCATGTCTTGCAACGTATTATGCGATGCATGCTGTCTTGATGAAAGCAATGTTCGACGTCTTGTAAGGTCCATTGAAGGAATTGAGAATTGCTATAAAGTGCGAACTCACGGTTCACCGGACGATCTGTTTGTGGATATTCACGTGAAAGTGGATTCTGATATCTATGTTATGGAAGCACAGAGAATAGTTGAAAGTATTGAAAAAGAACTTAAAAGAACATTTACAGGGATCTCAGATGTACTTGTACACATCGAGCCTCCTGAGAGGCGATGAAATAATTGAATACTATTTTATTAGGATCATGGTGAAATAATGCAATATAGTCTTGGTATCGATGCAGGTGGAACCTATACTGATGCAATTCTTATAAGTGATCGTGACAGGTCTGTAGTGATGTCCAACAAGGCATTGACCACCTATCCTGATCATATTGAAGGAATACGGAATGCAATTGACGGGATCGATGAAAAATATCTGAAAAATGTAGATGTCATATCGGTTTCAACCACACTTGCAACGAATACTGTGCTGGAAGATACTGGCTATCCTGTGGGTCTTATTCTCATAGGGGATCATTCTCTCAATAAGAATTTCCCGACAAGTGATATCATCTTTGTAGCAGGAGGTCATGATCACATGGGGGATGAATTAAAGCCGCTTGATGTTGATGCTATAAAGAATTTCGTCCTTGGTTCAAAGGGCAGAGTATCTGCTTTTGCGGTATCGTCCCATTTCAGTATAAGGAATCCTGAGCATGAGCTAAAGACAAAACAGCTCATATCAAAGCTTACGGGAATGCCAGTCGTTTGTGGGCACGAGCTAACACAGGATATTGGTGCTTACGAAAGAGCAGTTACAGCATACCTTAATGCACAGCTTTTACCTGTCGGTGAGAATTTCATAGAAGCGATGATCTCTGAGATAAAAAGGCGTGATATGGATGCAAGATTACTTATGCTCAAATGTGACGGTTCTGTCGTTGGTATCAGGGATGCACTTGAAAGACCTATCGAGACGATATTTTCAGGTCCGGCTGCAAGTCTTATTGGCGCTTCTTTTCTTTCAGGTCTTGAAAGTTGCGTTGTGATAGATGTCGGCGGTACAAGTACAGATGTATCAATGCTCTGTGAGGGCGTACCAGATATTAGTGAGTCTGGTGCAGTTGTCGGAAAATGGCAAACGCGTGTAAAAGCGATCCACATGGAAACATCGGCAATGGGGGGTGATAGTCATATATGGACAAGAGATAAGGATCTGGTCATTGGTCCCAGAAGAGTGGAGCCGATCTGTGTTGCAGCGGTCAAATATCCTGGTTTTCCTGAAAAACTTAAGAACATTAAATGGATCGCACGCAGACTTCTGGATGAAAATATACAGCCTACAAAGTTCTTTGTAAGGACCAGGCAGGAACCTATTGAATTGAATGAAAATGAAAAGGTGTTAATATCTGTTATTGGAGATGATCCTGTCTCATTTGAGGACATTTTCATAATGCTTAAAGGACCACCTTCAACTTTTGTCTTAAGCTCTCTGATAAGCAAAAGGCTTGTGCAGGCTATTGGTTTTACCCCTACTGATGTATTGCATGTCCTGGGAGAATATGATCAATGGGATCAAGAAGCTTCAAAGCTGGCTGCCGATGTTCTGGCTAAATTGAACAATATAGGCAAATATGAAATGTGTTCTTTACTCAAAAAACGTTTTGCGAGAAATATGGCATTCGAACTGATGTCGTACCTGTTGCCAGGCGTTGATTCGGAGAGCATCGGTGGTATCGTTGATCACAATTTCAAAGCAAGGTTCGATGTAGAATTGCCAGTAGTGCTTATTGGAGGGCCTGTATCTGCTTATGGGGATGAGATTAGTTCCTTTATCAAAGCGGACATCATAGTTCCTCAACATTCAGATGTAGGGAATGCAGCAGGAGCTTTGTTTGGTAAAGGTGTCAAACGTCTGGAAATAATGATCAAGCCATTATCTCTGAATGATCCGGATAAAGAATTCTTTGTCTATTCACCTGAAAGAAGAGAGAAGTTCAATACTTATGTAGAAGCACTTGAATTTGTTAACGAGCATGGCAGGGCTTTGATCCATTCCTATATGGCAGAGTGTGGGATCATGGAAAACAAAGTAAGCATAAGTGTTACAGAAGAACGCCTCTCACCGGAAGGTTGGCATCATCCTCCGATGGAGACTAAACTTATATTCGTAGGCTTGGGTTTTGTTTAAGGCCTAGTATTTGAATTGTCAGAAGATATATCGAAGATATAAAAAGAAAAGAACGTATCATTTTTGGATCGGATGATGCGTTCATGAAAAAAAAGAGGAGCTAATAAAATGTTAACACTTGTAGTTGGCGGTTTTCTTGGAAGCGGAAAAACTACCACGATAATCAATATGGGGAAGTACCTTGTGGACAAGGGGCACAAAGTTGCTATTATTGTCAACGAGATAGGAGAGATCGGGATCGACGGTGATATCATCAGCAAGTTCGGTTTCGATACAAAAGAGATAACGAACGGTTGCATCTGTTGTTCACTCAAGATGGGACTTCGCTCAACTGTGATAACGTTATATAATTCTTACAATCCGGATGTCCTTATAATAGAACCTACCGGAATTGCATTTCCAAATGTGATCAAAAGAGAGATCGAGCTGATGGACCTTGGAGAAGGTGCGGAAATAGCACCTCTTGTGACCCTTATAGATGGCAGCAGGTTCAAACACTTGTTAAAAGAGATGAGACATTTCTCCACTCGCCAGATAGAGGATGCAGATATCCTTGCCATCAATAAGATCGACCTTATGGACAAGATACAAATATCTATCGTAGAAGAATCTGTACAGCAGCTCAACAGAAAAGCAAAAATAATACGGATCTCTGCAAATAATAGCGATGAAAAGTTCTATAGTTTCATGGACATGATACTTCCTGATGAGCTGCTTAATAGATCTCTTGATGTCAAAGTTCAGGAAACGAAGCCAAAAGAGATGGGAAAAACATCCATTGCCCCTGCAAATGGCATATCCCTTGTCAGCAAGAACGATATGGAGCTTATCAGGAATGAGCAGGAAACAGAAAGCTCCATTGATGCATCAGGTGTTGCAACCTATGCTGCAGAGTATAAGATCAAAGACAGGACAGATATCGATAGGGCAAAGCTGATCGCAAAGGAGCTCATGACGAACATAAAAGCAGAAGTTATGGAACATAGCCCCGAGTTCATTGGCCATATCAAGATGTTCTTGAATTCTGATACAGATACAGTAAAAATGAATGTAACTGCATACTTCGAAGATCCACAATTAGAACTGATCGAAACAGGAAAGAATGAGATCCTTAAGTTAAAGATACTTTCAGCAATCTCGAAGATGGAAAAAAAAGAACTTGTGAAGATCGTCGATACCTTCGCAACAGATGTATTCAAGCGTTATGGAATTGAGATCGAACAGCTTGAAGCACATCATGAGCACAATCCTTGAGACGGTTACTAACAATTTCAGTATGCTCCTAACAAATATTTAATTTTGGAGCAACTCTTTTTTTTGCATAATATGCATAGAATTTGACAAATACATGTAATTTAAAATACAAACAAATGTAACAATATTAAGAAAAAGCCAATAAATATTTCCAACAAACCAAGATTAAAACCGGTGCAATCGATGAAAAATCCTTAATAATGTTCAAATATATTCGGGACTCATATTGTTCTGGATACATATATACAACAATCTACCAATCATATACCCAATCCGGTATGTTGTATTGTTCATCGACCTTAACAACTGATTGATAAAAATAATTTGTTATAGAAAGATGAAAAACAAAGTGAGTATAACTGTAATGGAAGAACGCCTCTCACCGGAAGGTTGGCATCATCCTCCGATGGAGACTAAACTTATATTCGTAGGAGTGGGGTTTGCTTAATATCTGGTACTTGAAATTTCAGAAGATATTTCCTCTATACACCTTAAGTCCCTCATCTGAGACCGTAAGTATGAAGGGATCCATGCTGTGTGCTGAAGCACGCATTTTTCTAGCTTGTATATAACGTTTCGTTGTATTGTCCTTCATGTGAATTCCCAGTTCTATGATACCGTCTGCAAGATAACTTTCAAAGTTATCTGCATAATTCATTCCAAGGGATTCAGTGGTTTCAAGTATCACGAACGTTGTCAGATTTTCACGCCTGAGTGGTTCGAAAAGATGGTAAAGTCTTTTTCTCATCCTTTGAGGTTCAACATCGAGGAGCGAGTAAAGGGCACCAAGGGAGTCCAATGCTACACAAGTAAACTTATCGCCCATCTTCTGCTTATATTGCAGGATATTTGTCTCTATAAGGTTTAGCAGATCGCCTGAAAAATCATCGTATTGAAGTCTATAATCGCTAAAATCAGATATTGATAGATTATCCGAAAGTTCCAGTCCCATACTTTCCATGTTCGCAAGGTGGTTATCTTTGCTTTGCTCAAGGGTAATGTAGGTCCCGAACTCTCCGACATTATTCAGGTATTTTGAAAGGATGGAAAAAGTAATTCCGGATTTAAGAGTTCCAGGTGCACCTGTTATTAAAACCACACTTCCTTTTGGTATATCTGTACTGAATATCTCGTTCAGCCCTTCAATAGTATCAATAAATCTCACAAAATTCCTCCACTTTCTATAATAACGTTGACATAATTAAATTTTATTTATACTATAATGCGATCAATTATCATAAAACATTTTGTTCCTGTCTGGATAAATTTTTGATCTTAAGGATATGTTTTATTGTTTCAATCCCTTTTTCAGTAAGGATATTTTCAGCGTTTATCACTTTACTTTCGAGCATTTGTTTCATTGACATCTCAAGTTCATGAGGTTCAATGTACAGAAGATTGACTATATCCTTTTCTTCCTTAATACCTACGAAAAGGCAATTCAATACTCTTGTATGCAGATTTTCTTTCATATTCAATATTTTTGATAGTGCCAGAAGAACTCTATTATCTTCTGATTCTATCAATATGGTTGCACCTGATAGATTCTGCAAATGGAGTTCCATATCGAAAATATCGATCTTATTTATGCTGATGTTCCTGATCTCAGGGGATAGGACAAAATACCAGAGATCTTCAAGAAAAACAGTCCCTGATACTGATGAATATTCATATTTTTTAGTATATCTCACAATATTGCTCTTTGGTGTGAATGTGTTGGGAATTTCACTTGATGAGAACAAAGATGGCAATGTTAGAGCATTATCGAATGGATTTTCTTCTTTGATATTTTCAAGGTAATAATGGCCCTGTTGTGTTATTTGTGCATTTTCATCCACAAGTTTTCGTATCTTCAGTGTATCAAAAGCACGCTCGAGAACTTCCCCATCAGTTGAAACAAGTGAAATATACCTATTGATGTCCTTTGTTTCTCTTGTAAGAAGACTTAAAAGTCTTGTTTCTTCTTCCTTCAATCCGTCAAAATCCGTATTTGCTCTGAAACCGATCCTTTCAAGCAAATGAGTTCTTATATATTCTATATCTTCAGGATTCCCTGCAAATATCATTGAATAGTTGATATGGGAAGAACCAAAGATTAAATTCTTCTTATAATCGATAGCTATCTCTGCACTATATCCTGTATCTGCTCGTACATTATTTCTTACGGAAGGAGATAGTTCACGGTCCACAGTTTCGATCGATTTGTAAGGGATCATGTTCCAACCGGCACCTGAAGGGAACCAAATATCATTGTCTGTGAAAGCCACAACAGCATTTTTCCATGCCAAGCTATGACTACTCATATTTATCATAATCCGTTGCAGATCGATAACGTATGATAACTTAATTTCCATCTCTCTTCACTCACACATTATAATTGTCTTCCTCTGTAAGCGATCTCATCCACCTCTTCAAAAGATGGTGGTCCTTTGTATCGAAAATTAAAGGATCGATCTGAAGGATCAATCTGGAATCAGATGCCATTATCGAGTCATTGGTCTGTTCCATGAACTTAATAACTGACCTGAGATCATTTTCAAGTATGAGATACTCAAGGCTATCTATCAGTACAATGCCGTCATCTACCTTTTTGATAAAATTATCTATTGTAGGATGAAGTTTGAACTATTCTGCAGGATCTACCGAAGGACATTCTGATCCTTTGGCCTTCGTAAGCCAGACAATGGGCGTTTTTGTAATATTGTACTTGCTCCTTATCTTTGCAGGATTTTCTCTTGTTATGCAAAGTCCAGGTCTTCCTTGCTTGACCATGGTGGCGAATATTTCATAAGAAGTATTCAGATCGCCACTATCCTGTATTAGGTACAACTTGCTTCAAGTTTTGGAGTATCTTTTATTTCTCTATTCTCTTCGATAGAAGGAGCAATCAAAAGTCCGCTTAGTTCGGAAATATCCTGAAGTGTGACAACAAGTCCTTTCTTATTCTCGTTCTCCATTATGACAGAGGTTGCTATGTTAAGATCGATACAGTTCCCATCTTTTTTAGATAGTCCTACAATAAGGTTATCCTGATCAGCAAATTCGAACAATTCATTATTGCAAGTTATTGTGGATATCGAATTATCGATAATCTCATCATTGGCATACCCAAGAAGTTTTGTAGCTTTCTCATTAGCCGTAACGATGTTTTGTTCGCTGTCAAGTACAATTGTTGCAATTGGTGAGATCCTGGTAAGCAGATTAAGGTGTTCATTAGCTTTTTTAAGCTCCTCTTCCACGATCTTACGAGCGGTTATATCCTCTCCTGAACAGAGAATTTCCGCTTTGTTCCCGTCCTTATCCTTCAGTTTGATAGCATTCCATGAAAGCACTTTCTTCTGCCCTGACTTTGCAATAATGCTCATTTCGAACACAGAACATTCTTCTGTTTCCACCTCACCTTGAAAGTCGTTAAAGCGTTTTTTTATGAACTCTCTGTCTTCCACAGGGATAAAATTATCAAAATAGTTTATACCGATCAGTTCCTCATCGGAACATTCGAGTATCGTTTTCCCCTTTTTGTTGATCTCGACAATATTCTGATCCTTGTCGATTATTAGTATCATGACACCTGCAACATCGAGATATTTCTGGGCAGTATCCCTTTCTTTGCGTACCATATCCTGTTGTTGTTTCAGCTTCAACAAAGAATGTACCCTTGTCTTCAGTTCCAGCATATCAACAGGTTTGGAAAGGAACTCATCGGCTCCTGATTCAATACCTTTTATCTTGTCTTCTTTTTCAGATAATGCTGTAACAAGAACTACAGGGATGAATTTCGTGCTGTCATCTTTCTTGAGGATCTCACAGGTTCGGTAGCCGTCCATTTTCGACATTAGGACATCGAGAAGGATCACGTCAGGCTCAAAATCCTTTACTTTTTCAAGGGCTTCAACACCATTAGTAGCCATTGTAAGTTCATAATCACTTGAAAGGTATGCTTCCATTAGCTCAAGGTTCCATGGTTCATCATCGACAACAAGTATCTTTGGAAGCAATTCACTCATATGGTAGACTCCTAAAAAGTAAAGGTATTTCTGATACGATTTTCATCCCTTTGTTTCCCCCTCTTTAATACTGGCCTAAGGAGATTTCATCTTTAAATTGTTATTACTTAAATAAATATGTTACTAGATATAATTGCATATTAAGATAATGTCAATCCTTGCTTAGAAAGATCGTTAGGCCGAAAAGAATAGCTGTCATGAAAAAAATCGTCTTTATCTCTATACTCTTTGCAAGTGCTCCAGCCATCAATGGCATCAGTGCAAGTCCTGCATAGATACAGGTATTATAGACACCCATTGCAATACCCTTTTCTACCTTCATGGAAGCGATAGCAATTGGAAGTCCTACAAGCATCAGACCAGTGCCAGTGCCAATGATGAAAAAACCTAACATCGGGCTATAAATTGTAACTACTATGCCAACGGTTGCCATCAGTATGCCTCTTTTAATGAGCTTTGCATGGCCGGTATCCATATAAGATGCCAGAAGGGATGAGATCATTGTAGATACATAGAGTAGCGAGATCGATATGCCCAGTTCTGTCTTTGAGAGTGTATCGATCCCATATTCGGGATAAAGGGATATAAGAACGCCGCTTGATCCTGCAAGTATGAACGAGATGATCCATATTCCGCGGGTATCCTTTGAGGTGAAAATATGTGACTTTGAGTGTTCTCTTTTACTTACTTTCTTTTGAAGTTCTATTTTTCCCATGGTCCTTGAAGGGACCATAAAAAGGTATATTGCAAAGATCATTGTAAAGAATATCAAAATAGAAAAAAGAATTATCCCGTTCTTAATATTAGTATGAACCAAATAACCAGTCACTGCAACACCGGCAGCTAGTCCGGCATTGATGAGAAAACTGAATTCCCCCATATAACGTGCTCTTTCTGTACAACCTGCCAGTCTTGAATATGCGGCAGGGAAGAATGCACCACATGCAACTCCTTCAATGAAGCGTGCTGATATAAATATCATGAAGTTATCCGTAAAGATCATCCACAGCCCTGATATAAAAGATAGCAAGAGACCAAGACTGATCAATTTCAGATTGTCAGTTCTATCACTTAATATTCCAAATGGAAGCAGAGTACTTAATGCTCCGAGGAAGAACGAAGAATATAGCAAACTTGAGGAATTTATTCCGTAGATCTGTCCAGTGGCAGAAAGTTCTGGTAGAACAGGTATGACAGCATTTGAAAGTCCCATTATAACTAAAGCTGATGAATAGATCAAGAACCTGTCATTGTCCATAATAGCTGATAATATAATGGAAGATAGATACGTCTTTGTATCTGTATATGATAACTTTTAATGCTCCTTAAAAGAGCTTGTTCATAAAGTAGGACAGTTGCAGTAGTGAGAATGAAGTATGAACGAATGTCTGCATTGGACATTAATTTCTCATTGGAGCCCAGATATCGTTAGTGGAGGATCTCATATTTTTTATTGAAAGTATTCTTTTCAACTACAGATACCTTTCCGGACCTATCTTTTATGATGTAATCTCTGGCTTTCCCCTGTAATGTACCTTTAGGAGTTTTCACACTAAAATCGGCAGTCATTCTTAATGCGTGACCGACCGGTGTTTTCTGTATCTCTTCATCGGTTGAAGCTGAATTTGTATGCAGATCTTTCTTTGATCTACTCATATTATCCCTCCCTCATAATTATGGGTCATTCATTGCTTATATATTTGTCCGACATACTTAATTATTTGCGAGTGTGTATAATTTTATAGTTATATTTATTCCATTCCTTCCGTCTAACACCTTTATTTCGGATTATTTCATACTATACTATTTATTCCAGGTTGACAAATGAGGATAGAAAGAATCTGGAAAGAGCATGAACATTACACTTATTGGCATGTCTGGAGCAGGCAAATCCACGATTGGAAAACAGCTTGCAAAAAAACTTGATCACAAGTTCATAGATATTGACGATCTAATACGAGGAAAGATCGGTACGGACCTGCAAACATTCATAGATGCTTACGGTGACGATGAGTTCATTGAACTTGAAGAACAGATCGTTATTGGACTTCATGCATTGGATAACTATGTTATTGCAACCGGCGGTAGCATAGTCTACTCGGAAAAAGCGATGAAACATCTAAAGGAAATTTCCACGATAGTTTATCTGGATGTGTCTTTTAGTCAGATCGCCAGGCGTATCTCTCCTTCCAAAAGAGGACTTGTTGGTTTTAAGGACAAGGGGCTAAAAGATCTGTATCATGAGCGAAAAAAGTTATATGAACGTTATTTAGACGTTCGGATAAAAATAAAGAAAGGGGAGAAAAAAGGGGATATTGTAGAACGCATCATTTTTTCATGTTCTGATAACGTTTCTACTTCTGGAAGTGTCTAAAATATATGCCGGTTTCAAATTTCAATTCGTTAGTGCCTGAATGGGGGCAGGTATCCTTCCACCGCGTGCTATAAACTTTTCTGAACTGAATTCAGAGACTTTCATGACCGGTGCTCTTCCAAGTAATCCTCCGTATTCCACGCTATCTCCTACTTTCTTACCCGGAGCAGGTATTAGGCGTACCGCCGTCGTTTTCTTGTTTATCATTCCAATGGCCATTTCATCGGCAATGATTGCTGAAATGGTTGCTGCAGACGTGTCTCCTGGAATTGCTATCATATCCAGTCCCACGGAACATACGCTGGTCATGGCTTCTAGCTTGTCAAGGCTCAATGCACCCAATTCGACCGCACGTATCATTCCTGCATCTTCGCTGACCGGAATGAAAGCACCACTTAAACCGCCCACATAGGATGAGGCCATTGAACCACCTTTTTTCACAGCATCGTTAAGCAGAGCAAGAGCCGCAGTTGTTCCATGTGTTCCGCAGGCCTCGAGTCCCATGGCTTCAAGGATGGCCGCAACACTATCACCTATTTCCGGGGTAGGTGCAAGGGAAAGGTCGAGAACTCCAAAATCGACATTGAGCCGTCGGGAAACTTCTCTTCCTACCATCTCTCCCATCCTTGTTATCTTAAAAGCGGTTTTCTTGATGGCTTCTGAGATCTCACCAAGGTCCGGGTCTTTCAGTTCGCGTACAGTTGAATTTACGACACCTGGTCCACTGACTCCGACATTAATGACACAATCCGGTTCTCCTATACCATGAAATGCGCCTGCCATGAAGGGATTATCTTCAGGTGCGTTTGCAAAGATAACAAGCTTTGCACATCCGATACCATCAGCATCTTTAGTTGCTTCCGCTGTCTTTTTGACTATATGTCCCATCATTGCCACAGCGTCCATGTTTATCCCTGCCTTTGTAGTTGCGACATTGATGGATGAACATACTTTTTTAGTACTGGCAAGAGCTTGCGGGATCGAATTGATAAGCTTCAGATCACCAGGAGTTATCCCTTTATGTACAAGGGCACTGAAACCTCCTATGAAATCGATACCTACATCTTCAGCAGCTTTGTCAAGGGTCTTTGCTATGGAAACATAGTCCTCAGTGTCACAACTTTCAGCAACGATAGCAATAGGGGTAACAGCAATTCGTTTGTTGGTTATGGGGATGCCGTAAAGGTTCTGAACTTCCTCTGTGGTTCTCACAAGTTCCTTTGCATAACCAGTTATCTTGTTGTAGATATTTTTATTGAGGACATCGATGTCACTATGACAGCAATCACGAAGATTAATTCCCATGGTAACTGTCCTTATATCAAAGTTCTCAGCTTTGATCATGTGGATGGTCTCAAGTATCTCTTCTGGATGAATAAGCATCTTGATCACCTGTTTTATATCCTGTGCATAAAGCGGAAGGCGTCTTCATGCTGTACACGCACTTCAACACCAAGCTCTTCCCCTTTTCCAACCATTGCTTTTTGGAATGCTGCAAGGTCAAAGTTCTCGGAATCCACACCTGCCAGCATGATCATTGTGAACAGGTCTTCCATTATGGTCTGGCTGATATCAACGATATTCACATTAAAATCTGCCATAACTTTTGTAATGCTGGCAACAATGCCTATTTTGTCGATACCGATAACAGTGATTATGAAGCGGGTTGAGGTCATATTTTTATCCTTCTTTCAATGACTTGATAGTTCGTTAGAATGAATGGTTACGTATAAGATGTGATTTATTATAGTTCTTTTCTGTATGAATTGATCAAAAATATATTTAGTTGTAGAGCAGGAAAAGACCTGCAATATAACCGAAATAGACCAGCATGATAACTACACCTTCCCATCTGTCAAGCCGTTTTTTCGTGATCCCGAAAATAATAAGCAAGAGCATGATAACTATCATGAATGGAAAGTCATACATAAGGGATTGGTCAAGGATCGGAATATCTCTTATCTGTGAGGAGAATCCAAGTATGAGTGCAATATCCATTGTGTTTGCACCGAGGATGTTTCCGATGGAAAGGTCCTGGTGCCCTTTAAGGGTTGCAGAAATTGCGGTTATAAGCTCAGGGAGAGATGTTCCAAGTGCTACAAGAGTTAATCCTATTATCATCTCAGGAATACCAAACCAGCGTGCTATCTCGGTGCCTGTGTCCACAAGTATGCGGCTTCCGATGACTACAAGTGTTGCTCCAAGTAAAAAGTAGAAGATATCTGACCGCATTTCGCCTAAAGACAGTTTTTCCCTTTTTTTATCATTCCCATCGAATATTGCGGATTGCAGACGATAGTTATAGTAGAGAAAACCAACGAATATGGTCAGTAGGATAATGCCATCGAAAGAACTTAATGTCTTATCCAATGTCAGTGCTATAAGTGTGAGCGCTGCTATCAGCATGATAGCACCTTTATGAAGGAAAGAGTGCCCATCCACAGGTATTGCCTTTACTGCTATTACCACTCCAAGTGCAAGGCCTATATTGCAGATGGCAGATCCGACCGCATTCCCGATCGTCAGGTCGGTATGACCAAGGTATGCGGCCATTGCAGAAACGGTAAATTCAGGTGCTGTCGTAGCAAAACTGACTATGGTGGCTCCGATTATGATCTTTGGAAGGCCGCTTTTGGCGGAGATGGCCACAGCGGCTTCAATGAACCAGTCCGCACCTTTGGTGATCAGGACAAGGCTTAACAGGAAAAGCAATAGGGTGGATAGCATAATGTTCACCCCTATAGCTTCCCATTAGATTTAAAATGCGTGTATCAGTCTTCTTCGGTGATGACGAGAACAGGTCCGATATTTGCTGCGATAAGCCATCGGGTAATACTTCCAAGGGGTTCGGACCTCAAAGATTCGGAACCCATTATTGTCAGGTTCACATTCTTTTCTTCGGCTATTCTTATGAGGTCCTTGGCAATGTCATCATTGTCAAGTATGATCTTTTCAACCTCTACTCCTGTTTTGTCTGCATTTTCAAGAGCATAGTTCATGTTGGCTTCGATATTCTCCTTTACGATCACCATCATCTTTTCAGCCAGTTCTTTTGGAAAGATGCATTGCAGAGTTTTTTTCCTTTCCACATAGACAATGATCAACTTGCCTGATTCTTTATCCGCGACATGTAGTGCGTGATCGATGACCCTTTTTGAAAGCTGCTTTTCATCAATGGGAACAAGAATGTTCTTATAAGCGATCTCTTCCATGTTCTTTCACCTTTTGATATTATGTCTTTGATCATTTAAGCCATTGTCACTGATACGATTTCCATCGTTCTGTCATTGAAGACCTAATGAAGTCACAGCCAGGACGATCAGTATTCCCAGTCCTACCATTCTCACGGCATGTTTTATGAGACTTTGTTTAGCGAGCTTACCTGAATATACTCCAAGTATTGCAAGAACAGATATGCTGAGTATGATTGCTATCTCAAGTGACAGCGTATCAAATAGTACGAAGGGCATTATTGGTATAAGGGAGCCAATAAGGCTTGATCCGCCGTGTGTAATGGAATCATTCCATATCTTTTTCTTTGTATCACGTTCTAGGGTTGTGGATTCAAGACTTCGTAGAAGGGGTTTTTCCAGTTCTGCAAGATTGCCATACTCGACCGCACTTTCAGCAAGATATGAACCGATACCGTTAGTCAGTGCAAGGGCAACGGCACCACCAAGAGCAGCATTGATAATGATCGATGGATCATCCACAACATGTGATGTTCCTATGACGACACCAAGCACCGCCAGTATTCCATCTATACTCCCTAATATGATGTATCTTCCCTGTTCGTGATCAAGTTTCATTTTCCATAACCTGTGGAGCATTTGAACCTTTTCGAGTAAAAAAATGTTATAATAGTACAAACAATGTTATGCTATTACTAAAACCATTATCCTTTGATCAATTTGCAATAGCAGCGTCTCTTGTCTGGGCAATATGCTTGTGCATGGCAGATTCGATTACATATTCTAATTCTTCATCCATAAAAGGTTTCTGTAAATAACCTACAGGGTTTGCAAATGATGCTCTTGTAGTTGTTTCATTGGATGAGTCCCCTGTTAAGAAAATGATTGGGACTGAGCATCTATCTTCTATCTCTAATGCTGTCTCGATACCATCAAGGTTTCCTTTGATAAAAATATCCATTATAATAAGATCAGGAATATTTTCATTGATCATCAATAATGCTTGCTTCCCTGATACTGCATGTCCTGCTATTTTATATCCCATTTCAAGAAGTTTCAACTTGATCATCATGGCGACTATCATTTCATCTTCGACTATCAGGATGCTCTTTTCTTTCATACTACCACCAGTTGAACAGATTGTAAATTGTAAATTCATTGCAAAAAAGAAAATGATCCGGAGTATCAACTCCGGTTTTAGTAGTTATGACGTACCCCCATACATCAACACTTTAAACGATCATTTATGCCAGACACATGATTTTCCTTCACCCTCATGACTTGACATGATCGTGACTTCCTTCTTTGACTCCCACAACCCATGAACGTTGCAGCTTGCCAGCGCATCTAACTTCATTACAACAGATTTGCTGCCACATTTTCCACAAACATTTACACCACGAATGTTGCATACCTGATAGGCATGGATACCCACAATTTCTTCTGTTGGTTCAACAGTAAATGTTGCTTCAGCTTTCTCATCGGAAGGTGATAGTTCTACCCTGCCGATCTTTATATCCCCGAGCGAGAGTTCGATCCATTCTATATAGTGTTCATCCTGCATAACGTGTGGTAATTCCCCCACTTTTACAGTAACTTCGAATGAACCTTTTGCGGTCATCACTTCATCAGCTTCGATAACAGGTACATGTTTCTGTTCTGTTTCTGTGATGTTTTCCGGGTCTTTAAGTCGGTTGATTACTTGTTCACTCATAAGATCACCCATTACTTCATTATTTTATACGATATTTGAAAATATATAGGTTGCCAGCAAAAATGCTGGCAACAGTTCTCACATGTTCAGAACCTGTAATTCTTGACTGAGTGGTAGAGTACCACACCGAAGAATACAAGGATCACTGCCAGCAATCCAAAATACTGTACTGGATCCCAGACGAATTGCATGGTTCCTGTTCCTTCCCAGCCCACAAGGACCGTTCCCTGAATGATCACCGGGACTACGATACAGATACCTGCCAGTATGAATATGAACAGGATATCGAATATCGTCATGAACATGCTTCTTTCTGTCTTCATTTCGCTTGCCATGTCTTTCCCCCCTTCACTCGTAATACTTAAAGTCGTACATGTGTTCTTTGATGGAGTTGTACACTCTGATACATCCGATGGTCTCGATCCCGAGCAGAAGCAACAGGAACAAGAGGTAAACCGGAAAGAGTGTACGAACTTCAGGCACTGCATCCCATAGAGTTGACATTACTGTGTAAAAGACAAATGTTTCTGAGAAGAACAATAGTCCTAATACAAGAACAATAATGCCTGCATCTTTTTTGAGGTCGTTGTGATATTTTGTTTCATTTACCATTTATCTTCCTCCATTATTTCCTGTGTGCAGGTTCAGGCCATCCAAGGTCTTCTCCCCAGTCGTGTTTTGCGTCTATGCTCCTATATCTCCATGAGAAGTAGAAGTAGGCTATTATGTAGAACAAAAGTCCGAAGATCAGGTTGTAACTGTATCCCCAGTTAAGTGTAGACATGATCACGATCGCCAGGAATATTGTGAAATATGCCAGATAAGGTTGCAGAGGTCCGACAAATGGACGTACTTTTTGTGTGTGTTCCGGGAACATCTTCCTGAAGCGTATCAGGGAGAATGGGATCATCACGTAGCATACCAGACCTGATGTGATGGAGAAAGTAATGACCTGGTCCAGGAAACCACTGTATGCAAAGGCAACAGCAATTGGCATTGTGAAAATGACTGCCCTGTATGGTGTGCTGTATTTTGTGTGTACTGCAGCGAACCAGTTGGTCAGGAAATGATCTCTTGACAGAGCAAACCAGGACCTTGATGAATCACAGACAGTACCGTTGGCACTTGCAAGACAGGTGAATAGAGTACCTACTGCAAGGAATGCAACCAGGAATTTAACACCGCTCTGGTTTGCTGCTTCAAAGAGTGGATATACTGAAACACCGAGTTCTGCGGTTGGAATGAGTCCTGCACAGACATAGAATGTCATACCTGCTCCGAGAAGAAGGGTGATCATACCTGCCTGCTGTCCAAGAGGAATAGCTCTTGTTGGGTGTTTACATTCCTCAGCACACATTGCTGCTCCTTCGATACCAAGGTAGAACCATGGTCCAAACTGCAATGCGGCGAAAACTCCGATAAATCCGTTAGGTATAGCTCCTGAAATAAGGTATTCCGGATGCCATGTTCCGCCAATTCCACCAATATTCATAAAGAAGAATGCTATAATTGCTATCAATGCTGTGAATGTAAGAGCAAAGTTAAGATTCAGTGCTGCTACAACTCCACGATAGTTCATAAATGTCAAGGCCGCGATAACAAGCAAAGTTACCGGGAATGTTTGTATTTCCGGGAAGATCGATTGTGCAATGGATGCTACAACAATAGCGTCCGCAGCTTCCAGGGCAATATATTCCATATAAACAGCAAGACCTACAATGGCCGCCGCACCGGGTCCGACGAATAGTCGTGCCCAATCGTATGGTCCACCGGCAAGTTTCGTGGATGAACCTAGTTCACTGGCACACAGTGAAACCATTACATACATAGTACCTGCAACCAGTAGTGCAAAGAGTGAACCGAGTATACCACCTTTTGCAACTGTGAAGTTCCAACCCATGTATTCGCCGACCAACACGATACCGACACCAAGTGCCCATACATGATATGGACGCAGTGTCTTTACCAGTTCGACTCCATTTGAATTTTCTGACATTTGTTCTCCTCCTGTAGCATTACTTGTTGGATACTTTGCTTGCGTCCAACAACATCCAGCCGATCAAGGCAAAACATATGAGGTAAATTACCCCGTTTATTAAAGTCCACATATCCATTTTGAATGCCCCCTTAGCATCTTGTTTGACTTTTTATTTTGATGTTTATTTGTCTATTTAAATAATGACAAATGGCGTTATAAAAAAAAACCAGCGATCTCTCGCTGGTAAAAACGTCATTGCGAATTTCAGGGTTAGAATGTAAGACCGAAGTCTTCGAGTTTCCTTCTTGCACCCTCGTAGACCTTGACATACTCGTCTGTTGGTGTAACGGTTGCAACGTCATAACAGTCCTGGAATCTCTTACCTTCAGGAGCATTTGCGTAGTTGCCTTCGTAGGAGCTGACGATGTTGTTGATCACAGCGTTCACGGAGTCGATGTCCATACCTGCTGTTGCACGTGCGACTTCTCCCATCATCCTTGCTTCCATACCGGTTGTCTTGTCAGTGATGACACCCTTTGCTGCTGCGACACCTGAGAGGATCTCACGGCCGGATGCTGTGTCATTTACTGACTGTGCTGCTGCTTCGAGGAGGCACATTTCGGTACATGGACCTGCACATGGATAGTACTGGTTACCGGTCATAAGGTCTGTGAATTCACTGAGGGTTGCACATGCCCATCCAGCGATCTGGAGGGTTTCTCTGGTGTTGGTGGATCCCCATCTGATGTGGACAGGACCATCAAGGTGCCAGCTTGCACTGCTCATTACCATGGAGTTAAGGCTGGTTGCAATGTCTACAATGGTTGTTTCCTCAATACCGCCAGCGTATCCGCCGAAGATAGGCATCTGTTCATCCATGATGATGTCGCTGTTACCCTTGTAGTGTGCGATAACTGCGATCGCATCGAGGTCGATCTTAAGCTCGTTGAGCTGTGATACTTCATGGCTGTCACTTGTTACCTGGCCACCGACACAGTCGGAAGCGATATTTCCCTGAGCGGACAGGGAAGTCTCAGGTCCCTAAACAGCCATACCAGGTCTGCCAGCCATTGCTGCTGCGTTCTTGATGAGCCTTGTCTCGGACTTTGCTGCGAGGATCTCGTATGGGCTGCCTGGTATAGGTGGCTTACCACGGATTGTCATCATGACACCGTTAACGATCGTGTCGACTTCCTTCTCGAGTGCATAGCTCATGTGTATTGGCATGAACATATCTTCTGAGATAGGTGAGCCGGTTGGACCGCCCTGTACTATAGGCTTTCTCTTGTCGCCTACTGTCCTCTTCTTCATCTGTACTGAATCTCTGCCGGTACCGAGCTGGAATGCTGGCATTGGGTTGTTGATAGCGTCCCAGATCTCGTCCTCTGTGTATTTGACGATCCTCTTTGTGTCTGTGCAGTAGATACCACAGTCAAGGAGCATTTCGAAACCTGCCTTGAAGAGTCTCTCCATCTGGTCCTTGTCAGTTGGAACGCTCTCGGTGCCAAAGTCAAGGTTGTATTTCTGCTTGAGTTCCATTGACTTCATTGGAATGGTCATCAGATCCCAGTCATCCTGGGTACATTTCTCTCCTTTCTGTGCTCGGTCGTAGAAGTCAAAGCAGGTAACTGATTTTGTAAATGTCATTTTGATCTCTCCTGCTCATGCCATAAGTTCAAGTGCTACTCTTGCTGCTTCTGCTGCATTTTCGGCTGTGCCGTCTGCACCGCATTCATCGATCCATGCATCTGTGACTGGTGCGCCACCGAACATGATCTTAACGGAATCTCTGAGGTTCTCTTCTTCGAGTAACCTTACTACATCTTTCTGGCCAAGCATTGAGGTTGTCATAAGTGCGGAACCGACAAGGAGCATTTTCTTACCCTTGTTCTTTGCAATTGCTTCTACTACATCCTCGTTTGGAATATCTGTTCCAAGGTCAAGGATCTCAAAGCCGTTTGCACCGAGCATTGTTGTAACAAGGCGGTGACCGATATCGTGAATATCTCCTTCCTGTACGAAAGTTACTGCCATGCCTACACCCTCATCTTCGCCTTTCTCTTCTGCGAGAATTGGCTCAAGGATCTCCATTGCAGCCTTCATTGCCTTTGCAGACATCATGATCTGTGGAAGGTAGATAGTTGCTGCTTCGAAGTTGTCGCCTACGATCTTCATTCCTGGTGCAAGTGCTTCGTTGATAATGTCGAAAGCAGTAATTCCTGCATCAAGAGCTTCCTGTGTTATTGCAGGGCAGCCGTTGATATCCTGGTTCACTATTGCATTTTTCAGCTTGTCAAAAAGTTCTTGATTTCCCATTTCTATTTCACCTTTTTTGTATTACGCAATATTGTCTGTTCAATGCCAATTTAGAGTAGGCATCAGTAAATTAACATCAGTTCCAAAAACATATAACCTAGCCGATAGCGTTTTTGTAAACTATATTAAAATATGCCCATGCCGTTTGAACTTGTAATAACTAAACAAATTGATATGGGTGTATATGTTCGAATAAAACTGTAAATTTTATCATTTAGCTACAATTGGCAGGATGGATAAAAAACAACAATGCCTTGAAAATCGACAATGGTGTTGAAACGTTGAATGCAAAAGATGGTGAATACTAGTGAGGCTACTACTGTACCTTAAATGAAGCGAATCAAAATGAGGAGGAATGATAAAATAGTTCTCTTTTTATCATTTTACAGCTTTATCATTTTCCATTTCACGCCGGTGTTTATGGATGGCGATCTCAATATTGCTACTTAAGTCTCTTTCTGTAAATGGTTTCAGGATGTATCCATAAGGTTCGGTAAGTTTAGCTCTTTCGAGGGTATTTTCATCGGAGTGTGCTGTAAGATATATCACGGGGATCGAAAACCTCTTACGTATCTCATCAGCAGCTTCAATACCATCCATATCTCCTTTCAGCATAATGTCCATAAGCACAAGGTCCGGAAATGTTCCTTCTACTTTATTGATAGCATCTGTTCCGGTAGCTGCAATCCCTGAGACGACATAACCAAGTTCCATCAATCTCTTTTTTATCACCATTGCTACGATCGCTTCATCTTCAACTACTAATATCCTGGTATTTTTCATAGTGACACCTTGTTATTTACCATCACGGAAAGTTATTGTAAATGTAGTCCTGTCGGTCGTATCTAGTTCCACTTCTCCTTCTATCTGGGAAACGAGATTCGTCACAAGCTGTAATCCAAGGGATTTAGTATTCTTAAAATCAATATCCTCCGGGAAATGCTTGCCTGTATTGCTAATGGTAAGTTCAAATAGCTCTCCCCTTTTGAAAAAATCGATATCTATCTCTCCTTTTACACCGTTTTCAAAAGCATGTTGGAGTGCGTTGGATGTAAGTTCGTTTATGATGATCCCAAGAGGTACAGCTGTATCCATTCCAAGGAACACATCTTCTACGTTGAGAATAAGTTTCACATTTTCTTCCTCTACTCTATAGGAGTGAAAAAGATGGTCTGTAAGATCCTTGATGTAGTCAGCAAGATCAAGACTGACAAGGTCCTTTGACTGGTAGAGCTTCTCATGAATAAGTGCTATCGAACGTACGCGGTTCTCACTGTCCCTGAATGCATCGATTACTTCTTGGTAACGGAAATTGAGTGATTCCAGATACAGCATTCCAGAAACGACCTGAAGATTGTTCTTGATACGATGATGTATCTCTTTCGTTCTTATCTCATCCATTTCCTTCAGTGCTTTCTCCGCTTTGACACGCTCGGTAATATCAAGTATCGTTCCCTGGAAGTATGCGATTTTCCCTTCATCATCGCGTTGTATGGACGTATCTTCATGCACCCAGCGTATTTCTCCACTTTTGGTAACTATCCGATAGTCTTTGTGGAAATGATCGTGACCTTCATCTGCACACCTTTTCAATTCGGACCAGACACTATCCAGGTCATCTTTGTAAATTATATTGCTATACAAAAGATCTCCTGATAAGAACTCTTCCAATGAATAGCCAAATTGAGCAACATTGTCGGAAACGAATTCAACAGGATAGTCATAATCGAACTTCCACCAAAATACCACAACTTTACTGCTGTTCACTGCTGATTCCATTTTTTGTATCAATTCATATGAGTTTTGTAATTCTTTGGAGTAGGCAGTTAAAGAATCCATTATTTCGTTCATACCTTCGGGTATGAGCTTAAAGTCGATCTCCACATCCGTATTAGCTCTGGCATCGAGATCCCCCTTTATCGCAGCTCCTGATACCTTCTTAAAATCAATAACTATCTCGTTGATCCTGTCTGTAAATGAAGTTGCTATTAAGTATGCCATGGCACCCATAAAGATGATCGAGAATGTATAGATCGTGATAAGGGTGGAGCGCAATGATTCCACACCGGCTAACATCTCTTCGGTAGGAACAACTAGTACAATAGCGAATTTGCCTGTCTCGATGGGTTCGTAGAACATGACAACTTCTTTTTTGCTGACCGGGTCTATGGTATCTATGTGTCCTCCAATACCATTATTGATGTCCTTGGTAGCTTTTTCTATCATCGGGATCTCAAAATCTGCCATTGATCTTAAGCCGATCCAGTCCTTTCTCGTTGGATGGGATAGTAGTACTCCGGTATTGCTTACCATGAACAGATAACCCGTATCAAATGCTTTTACGCTGCTTACGGTCTCATCGACATAGTTTAGCTCTACATCGACCCCACCTATGCCTTTGAACTCTCCATCTTTGACAATGGGTGCATCATAACTTACGATAAGAGCACCCTGGTAGAGATAGGGTTCTGTGACGATCTCCTGTTCCAGTTGTTTTGTAAGCTGATAATAATCCAGGGTATCGTAATCTACAAGCGGTTCTACGAACATTTCACCGCCGATCTTGTTCCAGTAAGGGATGAAACGGCCGGTTTCATCGTGAGCTGCATCAGCATTGATAAATTCAGAATCACGGCCGTCAAAAGCGCTTGGTTCGAAAGCAACATATACGGCAAGAAGGTCTTGATTCTCCAGTAATAGTTCTTCCAGCATGGCATTTATTTCATCACGGTCAGCATTATCATATCTGACCAGAAGTGCTGCGAGGGTTTGTGCAACTGCCATGTTCGCTTTCATATCGGCATTGTAGCCATTTGCGAAACTTTTTGCGTTTTGAATGGAGTCGTGATATGCAAGTTGTTCTTCCTGTTCGGTAACTGTGGAGATGACAATGGAAGTAGAAGCGGATAATATCAGAAATACTCCTATTACAATATATAGTACGAGTTTTACTTTTAGTGATATATCTTTCCATTTCATTATCGCTTCACGTCCGTGTGATCTTCACATTAATTTATTCAATAAGGTGTGGATAGGTTCTGATAATGTTCGAACAACATTTCTCCCCATTCTAATGCACTGGATTCAAAGCTCATAATGTCGTGATGATCATATTTGCCTTGAATATTGAAAAGGCTCATGTAGATGAAATTGTCAGTGACACTGAATGAGGGTGGTTTTATTGTATCTTCGCAAACAAGAACTGTAGTGTTCTTTGAGCTAAGGAATGATTCCATTTCCTTTTCAGAATCGCTCAGCATTCTTTCAAGTACGGATTCTGTAAGTATGATATCTATATTGACTCCGGCAGTGTCCAGTTTACTGAGAAGGTCAAGGTTATCTGGATGGTAAAGGGAGAGTACGGACGATACTTTGTTTGATATTTGCATGTTATTCAGGAAGTCATCCTGAAGTTCATACATATGATCAAGGTCAGGTACTATTAATTGAATATTCCCAAGGCTTCCAATGTTATCCAGAAGCTCATCTGGAATTGCGGTCAGGTCTCTTTCATCCCAGTATTCACAGGATACATCAAAGACTTTAAGCATGCTTGAGAGGGGTTTCATGTTCTCAACGACCAGTCTTCCGATACTGGTCAATTCATATGATCCGTTCTCATTCTTATCTATGAACCCTACTTCCCTCAGTTTTTTTATTTGTGGAAGTATGGATGAAGAGGTAACTGCAAGGGTAGAATCTATCGTTTTGATATCAGCAGGATTATTAAGTAGCATAAGGAGAAGATTTTCCCTTTTTTCAGAGAGAAAAATAGTTTCAATAAGTTCCATTGGCATCTTGAATATTCTCCTGTTATATCTCTGTTATCTCTGTTGATTGGTCACAATAATACTGGAAAAGCTCTTTTCCCCATTTCAGGGCGGTTTCATCGAAGCTCATTATGTCTCTGTGATCATAACGCCCCTGGTCATTGAAAAAGCTGACATACATGAACCAGTCTGAGACATCGACAGCTGGAGGTCTTCCTTCGCCTTCATAGAGGTACAATCTTGTGCTTTCTGACGAAAGTAGGAACTCCAGTTCTGAAGCACAATTTTTTTGCATTCTTTTAAAAACGGATCTTGAAAGTAAGAGTGTGAGACTGTCTGCTTTTTCTGCAAGTTGGGAATAGAACTTTGGATATTCCGGGCGGAAAAATGAGATAATAGACATTATTTCTTTTGATCTCAATAAGTTCTCAGTGAATTCCTTTGGTATCTCAAAAGTATAGTTCAGATCCGGTTCAAGAAGGAGATAGTTACCAAGTTCGTGAAGTCTTTTAAATAGATGTGGTGGAAGTATGTTAATGTCATGCTGTTCCCAGTAACTTCTATTCTCGTTTATCATTCGCAATGTGTTAAGCAAGGGGAGTATGTTTCTGACTATAAGTCTGCCGGTATTGGAAAGCCTATAAGTTTCATCTTCTTCAACGATAAGATATTTTTCTTTTAACTTTTTTATCTGTGGCATCATTCCACGTGAGGTCACATTAAGGGAGACCTTTATCTGTTCTATATCTCTTGGCCCTTCCATAAGTAACAAAAGCAGGTTTGTCCTTTTCTCAGAAAGCCAGACATTATCTGTCAATGAAGAATTCATTATACCCCTTTATCCCAAAATACTGCTGATGATATATTTCAGCTTCTATTTGTAACAGTATAATGATTGTTTGTTAGATAAGAAGGTTTCTATTTATTGTTGTGAATGTAACTGAAATTTATTTAGAAACATCTTATAGAAATTAGGCTTCAATGACAGTAAAAAAAATAAAAGGAGAAGTTGTGGCAGTTAAACCACAACCAATTGGAGTCAATTTAATAAATATAGTTCTTAAGAGAGTGGCGCAGGATCACAGCAAAGAATACAAGGATCACTGACAGCAATCCAAAATATTGTACTGGATCCCATTCGAACACCATGGGTCCAGTATCTCCTCCTCCAAGTATAATTACGGGAGCTATTACACAAATACCTGCGACAACGAAGATGAACAGGATATCTGCAATCTGCATGACCATACTACTTTTTACTTCAGATTTTGCCATATTTCCATCCCCTTAATCGTAATATTTAAAGTCGTACATGTGTTCCTTTATGGATTTGTACACAGTAATGCAACCGATGGTCTCGATCCCGAGCAGGAGCACCAGGAACAAGAGGTAGACCGGGAAGATTATACGAACTTCAGGCACTGCATCCCACAGAGTTGATATTATCTTGTAAAAGACAAATGTCTCTGAGAAGAACAATAGTCCTAACACAAGAACAATAATACCTGCATCTTTTTTGAGGTCGTTGTGATATTTTGTCTTATTTACCATTTTTCTTCCTCCATTATCTCCTGTGTGAGGGTTCAGGCCATCCGAGGTCTTCTCCCCAATCGTGATTAATCTCAATGCTCTTGTATCTCCACGAGAAGTAGAAGTATGCTATCACGTAGAACAAGAGTCCGAAGATAAGGTTGAAACCGTATCCCCAGTTAAGGGTAGACATGATCACAATGGCAAGGAAGATCGTAATATATGCAATTGTTGGCTGCAGAGGGCTCACAAACGGGCGAACCTTCTTGCTGTGCTCCGGGAATAACTTCCTGAAGCGGATCAGGGAAAATGGGATCATTACATAGCAGATCAGACCTGATATGATTGAAAAGGTGATGACCTGATCGAGGAAACCACTAAATGCAAATGCGATTGCTATAGGCATTGTGAAAATGACTGCCCTGTATGGGGTGCTGTAACGTGGATGCACGTCAGCGAACCAATTTGTCAGAAATTTATCCCTTGAAAGGGCAAACCATGACCGTGATGCGTCGCAAACTGTACCGTTTGCACTTGCAAGACAGGTGAAAAGTGTACCGATCCCGAGAGCTGCAATAAGGAATTTTGAACCTGTTGCTGTTGCTGCTTCAAAGAGTGGGTATACTGAAGTACCGAGTTCTGCGGCTGGGATCAGACCTGAACATATGTAGAGGGTCATACCTGAACCGAGAAGAAGGGTTATCATACCTGCTTGCTGACCAAGAGGAACTGCTCTTGTTGGATGTTTACATTCTTCTGCACACATTGCTGCTCCTTCGATACCAAGGTAGAACCAGGGTCCAAATTGCAGAGCCGCAAAAATACCGATAAAACCGTTAGGCATAGCTCCTGATATTAGATATTCTGGATGCCATGTGCCGGCAAATCCGGTAATGTTGGCGAAGAAGAAAACAATAATAGCTATCAATGCAGTGAACGTGAGTGCAAAGTTAAGATTAAGGGCAGCCACGACTCCACGATAGTTCATAAATGTTAAGAATGCGATAATTAACAGTGTAACCGGGAATGTTTGTATTTCCGGGAAGATCGAATTTGTGATGGATGCAACGACAATAGCGTCAGCAGCTTCCAGGGCAATGAATTCCATGTATACTGCAAGACCAACAAGTGCAGCTGCACCAGGTCCTACGAATAATCTTGCCCAATCATAAGGTCCGCCTGCAAGTTTAGTTGATGATCCTAGTTCACTAGCGCATAAAGAAACCATTACAAACATGGTACCGGCAACCAGCAGTGCAAAGAGTGAACCAAGTATTCCACCTTTTGCAACTGTGAAGTTCCATCCCATGTATTCGCCTACCAGAACAATACCAACTCCAAGCGCCCATACGTGATAGGGGCGGAGTGTTTTTACAACACCGGCATGTTCCGAATTTGTATTTCCAGACATTTAACTCTCCTTATAAACCACAATTATTTTGAGACTTTACTGGCATCTAACAACATCCAACCTATCAAAATAAAACAGGTCAAATAGATGATTCCATTTATTATAGTCCATGTATCCATGTTCGTGCACCTTTTCCTTAAGGGGTAAGTTACCACTTTACCTTTCAAAGGACAACTTTTAGGTGTGAGTTGCCTCTTTTCAAGGGATTTTGTGCCACATATTACATTGTATTATTTATATTTTTTGGTCAATAGTGTGGAGGAAATGTCCTTCTGGCACTCTAAAATATAAATTTTTCTATTAGAAAATTGCTATTAAAATATTTTTAAAGATTATCTGCAATTTTATTTTAAAAAAGAAGGCAAGGGAGGTTCACTCAAATTTATTACATTTATAATTGTTGATATGTTCTTTTTTGAAATGTTGGCCCTTTAGTATCTACTCGATACACTGGACAGTATCGAATGTCTAAAAGAAGATATTCCTGTTTGTAAGGGCTGGGGACCTTTACAGCATTTGATAACGATGTTTATGCGTGTGGGTACGCGTGAGTCACCTGTTAGCCTCTGTATGCCATGTATGGGTCTTGTAGTGCTATTAGGCTGCATGCAGATGATATGATGCAGCTTTGCCTTTGTAATGATTATGGACTGAGTGTGATTTCTGTAGGAATTAAATCTCGTATAAGATCCTTGCAGTAATATATAGGTGCTTTATGAGGTGCCTATGCGGTAAAATAAGTAAAAAAGAAAAGAATGCCAGCACGCATGCTGGCAAAGATATCATGTAATGTTTTGATCTTAGAATGTAAGACCGAAGTCTTCGAGTTTCCTTCTTGCACCCTCGTAGACCTTGACATACTCGTCTGTTGGTGTAACGGTTGCAACATCGTAACAGTCCTGGAATCTCTTACCCTCAGGAGCATTTGCGTAGTTGCCTTCGTAGGAGCTGACGATGTTGTTGATAACAGCGTTCACGGAGTCGATGTCCATGCCTGCTGTTGCACGTGCGACTTCTCCCATCATCCTTGCTTCCATACCGGTTGTCTTGTCAGTGATGACACCTTTTGCTGCTGCGACACCTGAGAGGATTTCACGGCCGGATGCTGTGTCATTTACTGACTGTGCTGCTGCTTCGAGGAGGCACATTTCGGTACATGGACCTGCACATGGATAGTACTGGTTACCGGTCATAAGGTCTGTGAATTCACTGAGGGTTGCACATGCCCATCCAGCGATCTGGAGGGTTTCTCTGGTGTTGGTGGATCCCCATCTGATGTGGACAGGACCATCAAGGTGCCAGCTTGCACTGCTCATTACCATGGAGTTAAGGCTGGTTGCAATGTCTACAATGGTTGTTTCCTCAATACCGCCAGCGTATCCGCCGAAGATAGGCATCTGTTCATCCATGATGATGTCGCTGTTACCCTTGTAGTGTGCGATAACTGCGATCGCATCGAGGTCGATCTTAAGCTCGTTGAGCTGTGATACTTCATGGCTGTCACTTGTTACCTGGCCACCGACACAGTCGGAAGCGATATTTCCCTGAGCGGACAGGGAAGTCTCAGGTCCCTAAACAGCCATACCAGGTCTGCCAGCCATTGCTGCTGCGTTCTTGATGAGCCTTGTCTCGGACTTTGCTGCGAGGATCTCGTATGGGCTGCCTGGTATAGGTGGCTTACCACGGATTGTCATCATGACACCGTTAACGATCGTGTCGACTTCCTTCTCGAGTGCATAGCTCATGTGTATTGGCATGAACATATCTTCTGAGATAGGTGAGCCGGTTGGACCGCCCTGTACTATAGGCTTTCTCTTGTCGCCTACTGTCCTCTTCTTCATCTGTACTGAATCTCTGCCGGTACCGAGCTGGAATGCTGGCATTGGGTTGTTGATAGCGTCCCAGATCTCGTCCTCTGTGTATTTGACGATCCTCTTTGTGTCTGTGCAGTAGATACCACAGTCAAGGAGCATTTCGAAACCTGCCTTGAAGAGTCTCTCCATCTGGTCCTTGTCAGTTGGAACGCTCTCGGTGCCAAAGTCAAGGTTGTATTTCTGCTTGAGTTCCATTGACTTCATTGGAATGGTCATCAGATCCCAGTCATCCTGGGTACATTTCTCTCCTTTCTGTGCTCGGTCGTAGAAGTCAAAGCAGGTAACTGATTTTGTAAATGTCATTTTGATCTCTCCTGCTCATGCCATAAGTTCAAGTGCTACTCTTGCTGCTTCTGCTGCATTTTCGGCTGTGCCGTCTGCACCGCATTCATCGATCCATGCATCTGTGACTGGTGCGCCACCGAACATGATCTTAACGGAATCTCTGAGGTTCTCTTCTTCGAGTAACCTTACTACATCTTTCTGGCCAAGCATTGAGGTTGTCATAAGTGCGGAACCGACAAGGAGCATTTTCTTACCCTTGTTCTTTGCAATTGCTTCTACTACATCCTCGTTTGGAATATCTGTTCCAAGGTCAAGGATCTCAAAGCCGTTTGCACCGAGCATTGTTGTAACAAGGCGGTGACCGATATCGTGAATATCTCCTTCCTGTACGAAAGTTACTGCCATGCCTACACCCTCATCTTCGCCTTTCTCTTCTGCGAGAATTGGCTCAAGGATCTCCATTGCAGCCTTCATTGCCTTTGCAGACATCATGATCTGTGGAAGGTAGATAGTTGCTGCTTCGAAGTTGTCGCCTACGATCTTCATTCCTGGTGCAAGTGCTTCGTTGATAATGTCGAAAGCAGTAATTCCTGCATCAAGAGCTTCCTGTGTTATT